>NZ_UHIP01000002.1:0-338674 GCF_900460245.1 Vibrio fluvialis | reverse complement strand
CGCACCATGAGTCGGTTTGCAAACCTCCGCAGAGGGAGTGATCGGGCGATAAAGTCATCATAGAACGCGCGAAAAAAAATTGTGTCGCAGCGGTAACAGATTGAAAAAAATGCTCGATAAAACAGCGATTATCACCATGATAACCGCGACAACGAGCGCATTGCATTTTTGATAGTAACGAGGAAATAACAATGACAACCAACAGAAGCAAACGACTGAGAAAGAAACTTTACGTGGGCGAATTTCAGGTACTGGGCTTCGCGTTTTCGTGCAAGGTGAACACCGATGATGACACGCAATACGACGTGCTGCTCGACAGCTTCATCGATTTCATTGAGAGCCGCAATCTGGTGATGGGCGGCGGCGCGAATCACGAGTCGTTTGATGGGTTTGTGGTTGCCGAAGGCCGCTACGATTCAGCAACGGATGAAGACCGTGCAGCGGTTGAAAAGTGGCTGAGCGAACAGGCGATGTGCTCACAGGTTCAGGTGGAAGCTTTGGTTGACATCAACCACGGCGAGTAAGCACTTTCTTATCTTGCTTTGTGCACTTTTTACCCCTTAGGCTGGCGTTAAAATAGTCAGCTCTGAAAGGCGTCGTATGAACGAAGTGCACCACCTCAGTCTTTACATCGACTGCCCAGTGCAGACGGTGTATCAATTTGCGTCTAATCCCGTCAATCTGCCTTTGTGGGCGGCTGGATTAGCGCAGTCCAACGTGATTCAAGAGGGCAACCTCTGGTTGGTTGAGGCGCCGTTTGGTCGGGTGCGGATTGAATTCGCTCCGGCCAATCCCTTTGGCGTCATGGACCACACGGTCGAACTTGAAGATGGCGAACGGGTGTATAACCCGATGCGCGTTGTGCCCCATGGCGAAGGCTGCGAATTCACCTTCACCCTATTTCGCCGCGATGGCATGAGCGATGAAGCCTTCTTTCGCGATAAAATGGCGGTCATCAACGATCTCAACGCGTTAAAAGAGCGCATGGAAAACCACTGACATTTTCATTTCTTCTATCAGTCAAGGAGCCGACGATGGATTTTAGCCTGCGACAGGCCACCCCAAACGATATGGAATTTTTGCTGACGCTGCGTGATGTCACCATGCGCCATTACCTTGAACAAGTTGGTGCGCCGACGTCGCGCGAGGCCTTTCTTCAGCGAATTCACTACCATTTTGATGACGCCAAAATCGTTCTCATTGATGGCCAACCCGCCGGGCTATTCAAAGCCACCTTCTTACCCGATCGCAATCAATGGTATCTGGTGCAAATTCAGGTACATCCCGATTTTCAGAATGCCCAAATCGGCAGCCGCCTGATTGCCACATTAATTGAGCAAGCCAAAACAGAAGGCGCCAGCGTTGGTTTGAGCGTGCTGAAAAGCAATCCGGCGCAGCACCTGTATGCGCGGCTTGGATTTCAGCGTACTGGCGAGTCTGAATTTGAATACGACATGGTGTATCCGGCATGAATGATGTTGTCGTTCAATCATCCTTAACACTGACCCCGTTCACAGCGGCCGATTATCCGCAATTGATCGGCTGGATCGACAGTGACGAACTCAATTATTTGTGGGGCGGGCCGAATTATCAGTTTCCGCTGACGGTCGAACAAATCGAGGCGCATTGCGCGCAGCCACAGGTGCATCCGTTTTTGTTTCACGTTCAGGGTGTCGCATCGGGGTTTATTGAGTTGTATCAGGTCGATAGCCGGCACGTGCGGTTATGTCGCATTTTTATCGCTCACGCTCAACGTGGTAAAGGGCTGGCCAGCCCGATGATCGAACTGGCCATCGACGTCGCTACAGAGCAACTCAATGCGGCTTTGTTGAGCCTTGCTGTGTTTGAACACAACGCGGTGGCACGTCATTGTTATCAGCAACTGGGGTTTGTCGAAACACAGTGGGATCAAGGCACGCGCTCGTTCAACGGCCACAGCTGGAATTTGGTGCGCATGGAAAAAACGTTACCGCTACAGGGCTCACATCACGGTCATCACACCGCTGAAATCACACCACAGGGAGAAACTCATGCAAGTCGCGATACTGACGTTTGAAGGATTTAATGAGCTCGACTCGTTCATTGCTGCGGGCATTTTAAACCGGATGAAAGGCGACGGGTGGAACGTGCAAATCACCTCGCCAACGGCGCAGGTGACCTCGATGAATGGCGTCACCATTGATGCGCAGCAGCCACTGGAATTTGCCAATCAGGCCGATGTGGTGCTGTTTGGCAGTGGCATTCTGACCCGTGATATTGCAAGCGATGAGGCAATCTTGTCACGTCTGGCACTCAATCCGGCCAAGCAGCTCATTGGTGCGCAGTGTTCGGGCGCGCTGCTGTTGGCAAAATTGGGCTTGCTGACAAACTTGCCAGCCTGCACCGATTTAACCACCAAACCTTGGGTGATCGAGGCGGGCGTTGAGGTCCTCAATCAACCCTTTTTTGCCCAAGGATCGATTGCGACCGCTGGCGGTTGCTTAGCGTCACAATATCTCGCCGCGTGGGCGATTGCCACATTGGCTGGCACGCAGGCCGCAAGCGAGGCGATGTTTTACGTTGCGCCCGTCGGTGAAAAGGAGCAGACCGTGCAACACGCGATGTCGGTGATTTTGCCCTTTATCGACGCATAATTTCGCGATATCCACGCAGTATTCAACGGTTAGTCACTCAATGGCTGGTGATGCGCGCTCTGGATCGCATTCAGCGTTCTGCGTACCAGCGCTTGGGTTTGCTGTTTCAGCAGACGCACAAAATGCACTTCGATATCACTCAGCGAAACGGTTTCCGGCGTCACCAGATACATTTCGGTCACAGGCAGCGACTCATACGGCGGTAGCGGCCATAACAACCCTTGCGCCACATACGGCTTGGCGCTTTCCACCGTCAGCGCGCCGAAGCCAATGCCTGCCATAATCATGCGGCGAACTTCTTCTAAATTCGACGATACGGCAACTAATTTACCCCAAAATTGCTGTTGATCGCGAAAGTGGGCAATCGCGTCCAAGCCTTCGCCGGGTTGGTCACTTTCAAACGAGATATAGGGCAGGCCTTTGATTTCGTCCAAAGTCAGGTCATCGCGCCCAAAGCAGAGATGGGTACGACCACAGTAAAAACCCATCTGCTCATAGCCGAGAAAATCGCAACGGATCCCGGTTTTGGCGATTTTTTTATTGCTGAGGCCAATGTGCAGCAGGCCGTCGGCCACATGGCTGACAATGTCGGCACTCGGGTGCGTGTTGACGTTGAAAATGACGTTGGGAAACAGCGCATGGTATTGGGCGAGGGTGGCGTCAAACGCCGGGCATTGCAGATGGCTGGCAATCTCAATATTCAGCTCGCCCTGAATATTATCCGTTTGATCGACAAACTGATCCGCCATGTTGCCGATGATTCGTCCCACCGACGAGGCGTATTCATACACCCTCATGCCGTGCAGCGTCAGGGCGAACACGCCTTTCTTACGCAGGATTAGCCGCTTGTCGACATGCTCTTCCAGACGCTTCAACGCATTGCTGACACTGGGCTGGCTGAGTGACAACTTACGTGCTGCTGCACTGATGCCGCCTTCATTCACGATCGTGAGAAAGGTATAGAGCAGGTTCCAGTCGAGATTGCGCAGCAGGCGATCTTTGGCGTTGAGCATGATGTGGCTTCCTTGGCGAATTATCCATAGCGATAAACTATGTATATCATACTTATTCATCATTATGGATTTTATCCAACTTTCAACATACTCATTAGTGAGCTTGCATCGTTTGCGGTTTTGAAAGAAAGCGGTCTTCAGGGCAAACGACAGTCTGGAATGAAATCATTCAACCAAACGACCGGGCGTATCATGAGTCGTACGGGCATAACAAAAGTAGAAGGGAATCCATGATGACAAAAGGAAAACTATGGGGCGCATTACTTGCAACCTCAGTGGTATTCGCGGCGTCAGCCAGCGCAGAAACGATTAAAATTGGCACCGAAGGCGCGTACCCTCCGTTCAATTACTACACCGCTGATGGTCAGTTGGCTGGGTTTGATATTGAAATTGGTAAGGCGCTGTGCAGCGAAATGAAAGTGGAATGTGAATTTGTCGCTCAGGATTGGGACGGCATTATTCCGGCGCTGCTCGCGGGTAAGTACGACATGATTCTCGCCTCGATGTTCATTACCGAAGCACGTAAGCAGCAGGTCTCGTTCAGCGCGCCGTATCAGGCTTCTGCGATGACCTTTGTGGTTGATAAAAACTCAGGCATCAAAGATGTGTCGCCGAAAGCGATGAAAGGCTTAATCATCGGCGCGCAAAGCTCTACGACACAGGCGGAATATCTGCTGGCCAACTATCCGGAATCGGATGTGCGCCTGTATCCGACTCAGGACGCGGTGAACCTCGATCTTGCCAGTGGCCGGATTGATGCGCAGGCGGGCGACATCATGCCAATGACCGATTGGCTGAACTCAGACGACGGCGCGTGTTGCCACAAAGCGGGCGATCTGATTACCGACAGCAAATACGTGGGCGACGGCGTGGGCATTGCGCTGCGCAAAGAAGATGATGCCCTGCGTCAGCGCGTCAATCAGGCGCTCGCTAACATCATCAAAGATGGCACCTATCAGAAAATCAACGACGAGTTTTTCAAGATTAACCTGCTGACGCTGAAATAAGTCAGCCGATGGGTGGCGGCGTGAGTCGCCACTTGGATGGAATCACGAAGAGAGCGACGCGATGGATTATCTGATGTATCTGAGTCTGGGTGACAGTGGCTGGGGCGACGAACTGCTCAAAGGGCTGGCGATTACGCTCGGGTTGGCGCTGTGTGCGTTACCGGTGGGGATGGTGCTTGGCACGGGCGTCGCCGCACTGTCGATCAGCAAGCACAAAGGCCACCGCTGGTTTGCCACTGTGTACACCACGGTGCTGCGCGGCCTGCCGGAACTGCTGACGCTGTTCATCATTTACCACGGCGTCGGTCTGCTGATTAATAAAACCCTGAAATGGCTTGACCCGAGCAACGGCTTTTTTGAACTCAACCCGTTTGGTGCGGGCGTAATTGCGCTGGGCTTGGTCTTCAGTGGCTACGCGGCGGAAGTGCTGCGTGGCGCGTGGAAGGCCATGGATAAAGGCCAGCGCGAAGCGGGCTATTCACTGGCGATGGGCCGCGGGCAGATTTTCTGGCTGATTGAGCGCCCGCAACTGCTGCGCTTGGCACTGCCCGGGCTGGGCAACCTCTGGATCAACCTGCTCAAAGACACCGCGCTGGTGTCGGTGATTGCGCTGGATGATTTGATGCGTGCGGCGAATATCGCGGTAGGTGCAACCAAGAAACCGTTCCTGTTTTATCTCACCGTGTGCCTGGCGTACTGGGCCGTGTGCGTCTGTTGTGAGCGGGTACTGGCAGCAATGGAAGAGCGTTCCAAACGTGGCATTCGCGTGAGTCGATAAGGAGACCGTCATGACCGAATTTATCGCTAAAGTCGCGCCGATGTTGCTGGATGGTGCATGGATGACACTCAAAATCACCTTTATCTCGGTGTCACTGGCGGCGTTGCTGGCACTACCGATGTCGCTGCTGCGTATTCAGCGTGCGCGCGTTTATCGCTGGCCGGTGCAGTGGTTCATCTCGTTCTTTCGCGGCACGCCGCTGATTGCACAACTGTTTTTACTCTATTACGGCTCCGGGCAATTTCGTCCTTGGCTGATGGAGATGGGGCTGTGGCACTTTTTCCGCGACCCGTTTAACTGCGCGCTGCTGGCGTTCACGTTCAACTCGCTGGCTTATCAGACGGAAATTCTGCGTGGCGCGATTCAGTCGGTCGACGCTGGCGAAATTGAAGCGGCCAAGTCGATGGGCATGAACAACAGCCTGCTGTATCGCCACATTGTGCTGCCGCTGGCGTATCGGATTGCGTTTCCGGCACTGGGCAATGAATGCATCTTAATGCTCAAAGGCGGCGCGGTGGCCAGCGTGATCACCGTGATGGATTTAATGGGCCAAACACGGCGCGCTTTTTCTCAAACTTTTGATATTTCAACGTACTTTTTGGCAGCAGGGCTATACCTCATCATTGCGACGGTGTTTGTGATGGCCTGGCGTCAGGCAGAGCGTTACCTCTATCGACACCAGATTCAGCGAACACCGGAAGCAAACCCCGTGACCGCTGCTGCGACCTGATTTTTCCACGCTAACCACCAACTGATGGCACCGGGAGTTACGGCTCTTGTGGGCTCGTTTGACTGTAAAAAAGGATCAACACAATGAACAAGATTGAATTGAAAACCCCTTACTTAGTGTTTCTGGGCGAAGCCAATGACCTGCTGATGGCGAAAGTGGCGAAAGGTGTGGCGCATTGGCGCCCGGAAAAATGCCTGGCGCAATTTCGTCTGCCGGGTGCCAAAGCCGATTTGGGCTTAGCGGAAATGTCACCGCGTGAAGCGGCGGCGTGCGGCGCCAAAACCTTCATTCTTGGTCTGGCGCCGGTGGGCGGCACTTTGCCGATGGCGTGGTTGGATATTCTGATTGACGCGATGGAAGCGGGCATGGATATCGCCAGCGGTCTGCACATGCGCCTTAACGATATTCCTGAGCTGGTGGCGGCGGCTGAGCGCACCGGGCAAAAACTGATTGATGTGCGTGTTCCACAAGGGCCGATGGTGTGTGGTACCGGGTTACCACGTGTGGGTAAACGTCTGCTGAGTGTCGGCACCGATTGCTGTGTTGGCAAGATGTTCACCACGCTGGCGATTCATCGTGAACTGGAAAAACGTGGCGTGGCCGCGACGTTTCGCGCGACCGGTCAAACCGGCATTCTGATTGAAGGCAGCGGTGTCCCGGTCGATGCCGTGGTCTCTGATTTTATCTCCGGCATGGTGGAAAACCTGTCGCCGGACAACGCACCTGAGCACTGGGACATTATTGAAGGCCAGGGCTCGTTGCTGCATCCGGCTTACGCGGGCGTGAGTTTAGGTCTGCTGCATGGCGCGCAGGCGGATGTGATCATTGTGTGCCACGAAGCGGGCCGCACGCAGATGGACGAAATGCCGGGCTTTAGCGTGCCTGATCTGCAAACCACCATCGACATCAACCTGACCATGGGCCGTGTGACGAACCCGAACATTCGCTTAGGTGGCATTGCGCTGAACACGGTCAACCTGACTCAGGAAGAAGCGCTGGCTGAAATCGCCCGCGTGGAGAAGCAGTTTGGTGTGCCAGTCGTTGATCCGGTGCGCACGGGTGTGGCGAAGATCGTCGATGGCCTGACTGAGGTGTGTTATGCGTAAGATGAGCGTACGCGTCGAGCAATGGCCGCTGCACGAACCGTTCGTCATTTCTCGCATGGCGCCGATGCTGCATGGTGAAGTTGTGGTGGTGGAAATTGAGCAGGATGGCTGTGTGGGGCGCGGCGAATGTGAGCGCATGGACATTTTCGAGCCCGATTATCCATTCGATGTGCTGGCGGATGTGCAATCTGCGGTGGCGGCGGTTGAAGGTGGCATCAGCCGTGATGAACTGCGCGATCTGCTGCCTTCCGGCGCACCACGCAACGCCATTGACTGCGCGCTGTTTGAACTTGAAGCCAAGTTACAGCAGCAGCCCGCTTGGCAGATGGCCGGATTTGACGCCGCACCGCACCCTGTGACGACCGTCTTTACCTTGTCACTCGACAGCGCGGAGAACATGGGCCGCGCCGCTGCGGCGCAGAAGCATCGACCGATTCTCAAACTCAAACTGGGCCGCAGCGGTGATATAGAACGTGTGCGTGCAGTGCGCGCCGCCGCACCCGATACGCGCTTGGTGATTGATGCGAACACGGGCTGGAGCTTTACCCAGTTGTGCGACTATCTGCCTGAGCTGGCAAAACTGGGGGTGGAAATGGTCGAGCAGCCGCTGGCGTTTGAAGAAGAGCATCTGCTGGAAACCATTACGCCGATTCTACCGATCACCGCTGATGAATCGTGCATTGATCGCACCTCACTGGCGGCGCTCAAAGGACGTTATCAGGCAGTGAACATCAAGCTGGATAAAACCGGCGGCATGACGGAAGCGCTGGCACTGCTCAAAGAGGCGCAGGCGATGGGCTTTGAGGTGATGGTCGGTTGCATGATTGGGACGTCACTGGCGATGGCTCCGGCACTTCTTCTGGCGCAGCAAGCACGCTGGGTGGATATCGACGGGCCTTTATTGCTGTCAGAAGATCGCTCTCCCTCGCTTCACTACCGTGACAGTGTGGTGGAACCGAGCGAAGGCGTGTGGGGCTGAGACGGATTTCCTTCCACTGTGTGATTGTTTGTTGTTCCTCTTTAGCCATGGCATTCGCCATGGCTTTTTGTTTCTACGGATGAATTTCCGCCGTGACGTCGCTTCTTGAATCTATCTCCATTCAGATTGAGGTGTTATTTAGAGTTAATATTTAATTTGATGTTTTATTCAAAATAATTAAATAAAAATCTGAATTTGAATTAATAAAATTGCTTCATTGATGATCAAGCTGAAAATAATCTTTTCATTGTGTTTGTTTTCTCAATTCATTCTATAAATAAGTTTTATAAAACAATTGGTTAATTAAATTTATTTGAAATAAATCCAAAGAAGCATGTTTCGAATTTGTTTAATATGTTGATATTTTATTGTGTTTAAATTTACTATGTGACGAGCCCTGTGGGTATTTATTATGGGCAGAATGGAATATAAAAATTCATTTTATTTGTTTTATTTGCATGAGTTTTCATGATGAAGAAATAAAGCTGATTAATTATTCGCTTTTTCTTGGTCGCGCCGACTCCGGCCGAGCTCATGCAAATAGGCGCGAAAGGAATTTCGGTGTGTTGCCCCGTCCAGGCCGAGCAAGCAGATTGCTGCGGTGAGTGAAGGTGAATGGTCAACCGAAATGGGTGCGCAAGGCCGCCACTCAACATGGAACATAGTAATCACGATATGACCTCATCTTCTTCGCCTCACAGAATCGGACTCTATGTCCCTCAACCTTGCTCACTGCTCACCCTGGGTGCGATCACTGAGTCGCTGGCCTGCATCAACCAGATTCTGGACGAAGAAAAATACACGCTCTTTTACATCGCCGAACAAACCGACCAACCCGTGACGATGGCGGTGGGACTGACGCTTCATGCCGAACAGGCCATCAGCGACGCGCTCGATTGCCAACTGTTGATTGTGCTGGCAAGCCATGCGCCGCAAGCGGCGTTGAGCGATGACGTCAAACGAGCGCTGGCGGAGTATGCCGCCCAAGGTGATTCACACCTGTTGGCGCTGGATAACGGCGGCTTGTGGCTGCTGGAGAGTGGCATCGGGCTGGACGCGACGTGGGCGTGGCATGGTCACACGTTGGATGCGGCGGCGCAGCGTTATCCGCAACTGGCGCTCAGTCACGAACTTTACGTGCTCGGTGAACGCCTCAGCAGTGGCTGCGGTCAGGCGGCTGCTCTCGATTGCCTGCTGGCCTATCTCAGCCGTTTTGAAAGCGAAGAGACGATTCAAACGTTGGCAGATGCATTGTGTCTCGAACGGGTCAGACCGGGCAGTGATAAGCAGCGCGTCACCAGCGGGGCAGAGATGCAACCGAGGCTGCAACAGGCGCTCGCGCTGATGGAGAGCAACCTCGAAGAGCCGCTGTCGAGCGATGAACTGGCAGAGTTGGTGCACATTTCCCGTCGCCAGTTAGAACGCTTGTTTAAGCGTTACCTCGATACCATGCCAGCGCGCTACTACTTGCAGTTGCGGCTGAAAAAAGCGCGTCATCTGCTGCAAACCACCAACCAGTCGGTGGTGCAGATTGGTCTGATGTGCGGTTTTTCCAGCGGGCCTCATTTTTCGTCGGCCTATAAGGCGCACTACGACATGACGCCGAGAGATGAGCGGGCAAAACGCTTCAAAACGTTTTAAAGCAGTCCTTTAATAAACCAGTCCGTTTAAACTGGTGTGAAAATCTATAAGTTTTGGTCGGAAATCCGAACGAATTCTGGCAACCGATTGAGTAATCTGGTGGCAATGGAAAAACACAACGAGGCACACAACATGACGCTTACGCCAAACAGAACCGATTTCGACCAATACATGATCCCAATGTTCTCTCCTGCACCGTTTATTCCGGTTCGCGGTGAAGGCTCGACCGTTTACGACCAGCAAGGCAAACAATACATCGATTTCGCTGGCGGCATTGCGGTGAACGCGCTGGGTCATGCAAGCCCGCTGCTGAAAGCGGTTCTGACTGAGCAAGCGGACAAGTTGTGGCATCTCGGCAATGGCTACACCAACGAGCCTGTGCTGGCGCTGGCTCGCACGCTGGTGGAAAGCACTTTCGCAGACAAAGTGTTCTTTTGTAACTCCGGTGCGGAAGCGAACGAAGCGGCGCTGAAACTGGCCCGCAAGTACGCGCTGGATAAACACGGCAGCGATAAGAACGAGATTGTCGCCTTTCGCAATGCGTTCCACGGCCGCACGCTGTTTACCGTGACCGCGGGTGGTCAGCCAAAATACTCACAAGATTTCGCGCCGCTGCCCGGCGGGATTCACCACGTTGATTTCAACGACCTGGATGCGGCGAAACAGGTGATCGGCCCCCAAACGTGTGCGGTCATCGTTGAACCCATGCAAGGCGAAGGCGGTGTCGTTCCGGCAACGCCTGAGTTCCTGCAAGGCCTGCGCGCGCTGTGTGATGAGCACGATGCGGTGCTGATTTTCGATGAAGTACAAACGGGCGTTGGCCGCACCGGACACCTGTATGCGTACATGCACTATGGCGTGGCGCCGGATGTGCTTTCAACGGCCAAAGCACTGGGTGGCGGTTTCCCGATTGGCGGTATTCTGACCACCGATAAATTTGCCCCGGCGCTGTCGGTTGGCACGCACGGCACAACCTACGGCGGTAACCCGCTGGCTGCGGCTGTTGCGGGTGCCGTGCTGAGCGAGATTAATCAGGACGCGTTCCTGCAAGCTGTCAAAGCCAAGCAGGATCACTTTGTTACGCGTCTGGAAAGTATCAATGCCAAGCTTGGCGTGTTCAAGCAAGTGCGTGGCCTCGGTCTGTTGATCGGCTGCGAGCTGACTGCTGAGCACGCGGGGCAGGCGAAAACCATCAGCAACATGGCGGCTGAGCATGGCCTGATGACGCTGATTGCCGGCCCGAACGTGGTTCGTTTTGCGCCGGCACTGAATATCACAACCAACGAAATCGATACCGGTCTGGATCGATTGGAACAGGCACTGGAAGCCTTTACGCATAAGGAATAAATCATGATTTTATTGCGTCCTGCAAACCTGGGTGATCTTAACGAGATCGAGCGTCTGGCACACGAAAGTGGGCCGATGGTGTGCACCTTGCCCGCCATGCGTGATCACCTGATGAAAAAAGTGGAACGTTCGGTTTCCGCCTTTGAGCAGGACGTAATTTGTCCGGGAGAAGAGTCTTACTTCTTTGTGTTGGAAGAGACACACACCGGACGCCTTTTGGGCACGGGAGCGATCAACGCACTGGCGGGCTACCGCGAACCGTTTTACGCGTTTCGCAATGACATTCTGATCCACTCATCACGAGCGTTGAATGTTCACAGCCGCATCCATGCGCTGACGCTGAATCACGATCTGAGTGATCACTCCCAATTGTGCTCGTTTTATGTGGTTCCCTCACTCAAAGCGACCACCTACCCCTCACTGATCACCCTCGGTCGTCTGCTCTATATGAGCGCGTTTCCGATTCGTTTTGCCAGTGAATGGATGGCGGTTCTGCCGGGTATTGCAGACAAGAACGGTCGAGCCCCGTTCTGGGAGCATGTCGGCAGAAAATTCTTCGGTATGGATTACAACCAGGTCGAGTACTACAACGGCACGCGCGACAAAACCTTTGTTGCCGAGCTGATGCCACACCACCCGCTGTACGTGCCTCTGATTGATGAGGAAGCGCAAGCGGTGATGGGGCAGGTTCACCCGGATGCGGAATTGCAGTGCCAGCTGCTGAGCGACGAAGGGTTTGAACCGGATAAATACGTCGAGATCTTCGATGCAGGTCCAATCCTGACCGCACCGCGCAATACGTTGTCGGTGTGGCATGGCATGCAGCGCGGCAAAATTGCAGCGCAACCACTCGGTGGAGAAGGCATGCCGTTTTTGGTCGGCTTTGAAGGTCCGCACGGCTTCAGCGCTATGATTGCTGAAGGCACGTTGTCAGGGAACCAGTTGAGTGTAGATAAAGGAATGATGGAAGAAGCGGGGCTGCAATCTGGCCAGCCGGTGTGGATCGTCTCGCTGTAACACTTTCATCTTCAACAATAGAACAAGGAATCAGGACTATGATGGTAATTCGCCCGGTAACGAGGGATGACAAACAGGCGCTGCTGAAGCTGGCGACCAAAACCGGGGTAGGATTTACGTCTCTGCCAAACAACGAAGCGCGTCTGACCGATCGTATCGAACGTATGATTGCGACCTGGGAAGGTGACGCGCCACTGCACGATCAGGGTTACCTGTTTGTGCTGGAAGAAACCGAAACTGGTGAAGTGGTTGGGATCAGCGGCGTGGAAGTCGCGATTGGCCTGACGGAAGCCTGGTACGATTTTCGTGTCGGCACACTGGTTCATGCCTCCAAAGAACTGAACGTGTACACTCAGATGCCAACGCTGTTTCTGAGTAACGACCACACAGGTTACAGCGAGCTGTGTACGCTGTTCCTTGACCCGGATTACCGCCAGGGTAAGAACGGTCACCTGCTGTCAAAGTCGCGAATGCTGTTTATGGCGACGTTCCAGGACAAATTTGCCGACAAGCTGATCGCTGAAATGCGCGGCGTGTCGGATGAAAACGGCCACTCGCCATTCTGGGAAAGTCTGGGCCGCCATTTCTTTGCGATTGATTTCAGCGAAGCGGATTACCTGACGGGGATCGGCCAGAAAGCCTTTATTGCCGAACTGATGCCAAAGCACCCACTGTACGTCGATTTCCTGACTGACGAAGCCAAAGCCGTGATCGCCGAAGTGCATGAAAACACGCTGCCAGCCCGTAAGATTCTGGAAGGTGAAGGCATGCGTTACGAAGGCTACATCGACATCTTTGATGCGGGCCCGACGCTGGAAGCGTACACCCGAGATCTGCGCATCGTGCGTGATTTCGAAACCCGTAAAGTCGTGATTGCTGAGCACATCGAAGAAACCGAGACCACCTTACTGATCGGTAACGAAAGCTACCAGAACTACCGCGCGCTGATTGGCAATCAGCCATGCACCGAGACGGAAATTGTGCTGTCGGCAGAGCAGGCGAAAGCGCTGTTGGTGAGCGATGGCGATCACGTGCGCATTGCGCCGCTGTTTGCCAAGGAGAAACGTCATGACCTCGCATGATCTGTTGATTAACGGCGAATGGTTGCAAGGCCAAGGCGCTGCATTGTCGAAATACAACCCGGGCGATCTGCAAACCATCTGGTCTGGCAATGCGGCCAGCGATGCGCAGGTGGATCAAGCGGTCCAAGCGGCCCGTGACGCGTTCCCAAGTTGGGCGCGCATGGAGCTTGAAGCGCGTATCGAGATTCTGAACCGTTTTGTTGCCAACCTGAATGAATCGCGCGATCGCCTGGCGGACGTGATTGCTCAGGAAACTGGTAAGCCAAAATGGGAAGCGCTGACGGAAGTGCAGGCGATGATGAACAAAGTGCAGATCTCCGTGCAGGCTTATCACGAACGCAGCGGGCAGAAAGTGACGGCAATGGCCGAAGGTCAGGCCGTGCTGCGTCACCGTCCTCACGGCGTGCTGGCGGTGTTTGGTCCGTATAACTTCCCGGGCCACCTGCCAAACGGTCACATTGTGCCCGCGCTGCTTGCGGGTAACTGCGTGGTGTTTAAACCGAGTGAGCTGACGCCGTGGACGGCGCAAATCACGCTGGAAATCTGGCAGCAGTCGGGTCTGCCGGCTGGCGTACTGAACCTGGTTCAGGGCGCAAAAGAGACCGGGATTGCCCTCTCTTCGCATCAGGATATCGATGGTCTGCTGTTCACCGGCTCAGCCAATACCGGTTATCTGCTGCATCGTCAGCTTTCCGGCCAGCCGGAGAAGATTCTGGCGCTGGAAATGGGTGGCAACAACGCGCTGATCGTCGATGAATACGACAACCTGGATGCCGCAGTGAACATCGTGGTGCAATCGGCCTTTATCAGTGCCGGACAGCGTTGTACCTGTTCACGTCGTTTGCTGGTGCGCTCTGGCGCGCAGGGTGATGCACTGATTCGTCGCCTGATTGAGGTGACGCGTGATCTTCGTATCGGTCAGTGGAACGACGATCCGGCGCCATTCATGGGCCCGGTGATTTCAACCGCAGCGGCAGAGCAACTGCTGGCTGCGCAGGACAAACTGATTGGCCTTGGTGCTGAGCCGTTGCTGCGTATGGCAAAGCTCAATGATCACAGCGCCATGCTGTCTCCGGGCATTCTTGAGGTGTCGTCGGTCAGCGAGCTGCCAGATGACGAATATTTTGGTCCGCTGCTGAGCATCATTCGCTACGACAGCTATGATCAAGCCATCAAACTGGCGAACCGTACCCGTTTCGGTCTGGCGACCGGCCTGATTTCGCCACAACGTGAAAAATACGAACAACTGCTGATTGAAGCGCGTGCTGGTATTGTGAACTGGAACAAACCGTTGACCGGCGCTTCCAGCAACGCGCCATTTGGTGGCACCGGCGCTTCCGGTAACCATCGCCCGAGCGCGTACTACGCAGCGGATTACTGTTCCTGGCCGATGGCTTCACTGGAACATGAACACCTGACCCTGCCAGAAAAACATTTACCCGGCCTACAATTTAACTAAAAGGCGAGAAGGAGTATTACCCTATGTCAGTGAAACAAGCTTATGAAGTGAACTTCGATGGTCTCGTCGGTTTAACGCACAACTATGCTGGTCTGTCGTTTGGCAACGTGGCCTCGACCTCCAACAAAAATGCAGTCGCGAACCCGAAAGTGGCGGCGCTGCAAGGTCTGCAAAAGATGAAAACCCTGTCCGACATGGGGTTCAAACAAGGCGTACTGCCACCACAAGAACGTCCATGCGTGCACACGCTGCGCAAACTGGGCTTTTCTGGCACCGATGCCGAAGTGATTGCGCAGGCCGCGAAGAAAGCGCCGCAACTGCTGGCGAACGTGAGCTCGGCCTCCTCAATGTGGGTAGCAAACGCGGCGACGGTGTCACCGTCGGCCGACACGGCGGATCGCAAAGTGCACTTTACCGTGGCGAACCTGAACAACAAGTTCCACCGCTCAATTGAAGACATCACCACTGGCAATGCGCTGCAGGCGATTTTTGCCGATGCAAACCACTTTGCGCACCACGCGGCGCTGCCTCAGCAAGCGCTGATGGGCGACGAAGGCGCTGCGAACCACAACCGTCTGTGCCGCAGCTACGGTGAGCAAGGTGTGGAAGTGTTTGTTTATGGTCGTCAGGCGTTTGGTGGTCAGGTTGAACCACAGAAATTCCCGGCGCGTCAGACCCGTGAAGCGAGTGAAGCGGTGGCGCGTCTGCATCAACTGGATGAATCGCAAACCGTGTTCCTGCAACAGAATCCGGAGGTGATCGACAAAGGTGTGTTTCACAACGACGTGATCGCGGTGAGCAACGGTCCGGTGCTGTTCCATCATCAGGAAGCGTTTATTCATCAAGCGCAAGTGTTTGACGAAATTCGCCACAAATTGGGCCGTTTTGACTGTGAATTCACCCCAATTGAAGTGCCGTCAGCGAAAGTATCGGTGGAAGATGCGGTCGGTACTTACCTGTTTAACAGCCAACTGCTGACCAAAGCCGACGGCCGCATGATGATTGTGGTCCCGGAAGAGTCACGCAAGAACGAGCGCGTGTGGACGTACCTTAACGAACTGGTGACCAGCGGCGGCCCGATCAACGAAGTAAAAGTGTTCGACCTGCGTGAAAGTATGTGCAATGGCGGTGGTCCTGCGTGTTTACGTCTGCGTGTGGTCTTAAACGACGACGAATTGCGTGCGGCGAACCCCAAAGCACTGATGAACGATGGCTTGTATCTGTCTCTGACGCAGTGGGTTGAGAAACACTACCGTGACCGTCTGACGGAAGCGGATCTGGCGGACCCACAATTGCTGGTGGAAAACCGCACTGCACTGGACGAGCTGACTCAAATCATGGGTCTGGGTTCAATTTATCCGTTCCAGCGCTAAGAGGTTGCGATAATGCAATTTCTGCACGAAACATTGGCGGGGGATGCCTATTCCCCGCAGTCAGGTGAAACACCAGCGCTACATTGGCAGCGTAGCGCGCCCGGCGTGATTGAATTCACGCCGAAAGCGGCGTGCGACAAGAGCGTAGTGATCTCTGCCGGTATTCACGGCAATGAAACGGCACCGGTCGAGATCGTGACGCAACTGGTGCAGGATCTGCTCAGTGGCGAGCGCAAATTGGCGGTACGCTTGCTGGTGATTCTGGGGAATTTGCCGGCGCTGCGCAGTGGTGAACGCTACTTGGATGTGGACATGAACCGCCTGTTCAGTGGCAAGCATCATAATTATGAGCCGTGTGATGAAACCCGTCGCGCCGCGCTGATTGAAACGCTGGTGAGCGAGTTTTATCAGGCTGCGCCAGAGACGCAACGTGTGCACTTTGACCTGCACACCGCGCGCAAACCGTCGTTCCATGTCCGCTTTGGTCTGATGCCGCATGTCGACTGTGGCAAATATCCGGCAGCGACCATCGAATGGCTGCGCCGTGTGGGCCTCGAAGCGCTGGTGATCAACCATGCGCCTGCCGCGACGTTCAGCTACTTCTCCAGCCAACAATGCCGCGCAGACAGCTGCACATTGGAACTGGGTAAAGCATTGCCGTTTGGCGAAAATGACCTCAGTCAGTTTGTCGGTATCGAGCAGGGGTTGCAGGCTCTGGTCAGCGACGAAGTCACGCCGGATAACAGCGCCGAGGCCATGCCGGTGTACAAAGTGAGTCAGGAACTGACGAAACTGTCGGAAGCGTTCAGGCTCAATTTCGCCGAAAGCGTCGAGAACTTTACCGCATTTGAACGGGGTGAACTGTTGGCGCAAGATGGTGACACGGAATACCGCGTTCATCAGGATCAGGAATGGCTGATCTTCCCGAACAGCGGCGTTCGCCCGGGCCTACGCGCTGGATTGATGCTGACCCGCACTTCGCTGGAAGAGTGGATTGCCTGATTCAAATTTCCTAACTGCTGTGAGTTTTAGCCACGTTTCGCCGTGGCTATTTTTTTGTCTCTAGGCAGGAGATGAGGGGGAAAGTTGAATTATTCGGCGTGACAATGTCACGTAGCGTGCAGATTTCGCGCAAGCGGACTACAACACTTCGGCGTGCAAAACTTCGATGCAACTGCGGTTTCGACCTTCCGCTTTGGCTTTGTAGAGCATGGTATCTGCCAGTATCAGCATCGCTTCGGCGCCGTCAGGCAGCTCTCCTGGTAAGTAAACCGCGCCGCCAGCGCTGACCGTCAGCAGCGAGGTCGGAGAACCAATGTGGGCAATCGCTTCTTGTTCAAGCTGCTGCTTGATGCGCTGAGCGATACGTTCCAAACCTCTCTCATTGGTATCGGGCAGTACCAACACAAACTCTTCTCCGCCATAACGGGCCACCATGTCCGCCGAGCGCAGACAGCTTTGTTTGAGACTCTGCGCCACTTGGCGCAAACAGTCATCGCCCGCGATATGGCCGTAGCGATCGTTGTACTGCTTGAAAAAGTCGATATCAATCAACAGCACACCTAAGCTTTCCTGCTTGCGAAACGCATGGCCCATCTGAGCTTCCATATACTGATCAAAATGGCGACGCGAACTGATGCCGGTCAGGCCATCAACATAGGCCAGTGAGCGCAGCAAATCCGACTGATGTTTCAAGGTCAGGTGCGCGCGGACGCGGTGTTTGAGGGTATTCGCGTTGATTGGCTTTTGCAGAAAATCGACCGCACCCGCGTCCCAGCAGGCATTTTCATCATCCTGATCAGTCAGGGCGGTGACGAAAATCACCGGAATGGTGGCGATGTCCGGATCGCGCTTGAGAATCTTACACGTTTCCCAGCCGTTGATATCCGGCATCAATACATCCATCAGAATCAGATCGGGTTTGTGCTCGCGGCACACGGCGATCGCCTGCTGGCCAGTTGTGGCCATCAGGACGTCGTACTCATTCTTCAAAAGCTGGTAGATCAACTGAATATTGGTCGCCTGATCGTCGACGACTAACACGGTGAATTTGGGTTCTGTCATTAACTCTGGGGAGAAAGAGTTATGATGCATCGGCTAAGCCTTTTGTCTTTTTAATTTGTCCTAGGATTGCAGCCGCCTGATCGAACGCCAGATTCTGCATATGAGCAGACAGTTCCGCTGTCTGATATGCATCAATATATTGAAGTTGCTCGGAAATTTCATCAAATAAACTCATCGCCGCCATGTTTGACGTCTTCAGATAATGAACCAGTTGCTCGATTTTTGAATCCAGTTCCGGAATTTCGTCTGCGGTTTCAGTCGATTTCTCATTGTCCGCCGTGAGCAGCTCATAAAGATTGTTGAGTTTTGAGCGTGCAACCAATACTTCGGCCAGTAGGCTACTGTTGCGCGGAATGACACTATCTGGGTCTTGCGCACAATACTGTTCGGCTTGCTGCAGTTTCTGTGCTAGTGAGGTCAGACCGCAACTGGCTGCGCCGCTTTTCAGGCTGTGGTAGAGCAAACGCGCCTCTTTGGCGGGAAGTTCCTGCTGTTGGAACTGAGGAATAGCCTGCTGAATATCATCGGCAAACTGCTGGACTACGCGAGCGTAGATGGCTGTGTCGCCAAGGCGTTCAATTGCAGACATCACATCAATATGTTGAGTTTCACCATATTGCAGAGCAGCCTGAGTCAGGTCCTTCAACTTAGTCTCAGTTTCCGTTTTGTGTTCTTCCGGCGGCGACAGTTGACTGGTGTATTGCAGAATTTTTTCTGCCACTTCGCCAATGTGGAAAGGTTTGGCAATATGATCGTCCATGCCAGCGTTCAGACAAGCGACTTTGTCTTCTGGCATCGCGTTCGCGGTCATGGCCAGAATCGGTAAGTCAGCAAAATGCGGGATCTGACGAATACGGCGCGTGGTTTCATAACCATCCATCCCAGGCATCTGTACATCCATCAGTACCAATGAGAATTCTTGTTGAGTGAGGGCCGCCAGTGCTTCGGTGCCGCTCTCCGCTTCTACAACGGTAGCCCCTTGCTGACTGAGAAGCTCGGTGGCGACCAGACGGTTGGTTGAATTGTCTTCCACCAACAGCAGTTTCAGGCCAAGCAAAGCTTGTGACTGGGCTTTATAACCAAGTTGTTCATCACGTGGCTTATTGCGGTTATTGACCACGTCCAACAGGGTATTTTTCACCATATCAGGCGTTACTGGCTTCACCAGCAGCGCATCAAGCAGTGATTGAGTCTCTTCCAGATGTTCATCCAGCAGCTCACGCCCAAACGCAGTTGCCATCACTACTTGTGGTGTCTTTTTCAACGTGAGTTGGCTGCGCACTGTCTGGGTCAGACTTAACCCATCCATGCCCGGCAGTTTCCAATCAATAAACAGCAGGTCAAACGGCTGAAGGTTCGCATCGGCCTGTTCAATCAGAGGCAAAGCCTGTTCGGCATCCGCCACGGAAGTCACCTTGCAGCCGAACCGCTTGAGCAGATCATCGAAAATCAAACGCGCGGTGTTGTTGTCTTCCACGATCAGAACATTGAGACCATTAGGCAGTGCCGCCGCTGGTTCGGGTAACTTCCACTCTTCAACGCAACCTAAACTGACCGTAAAGCTAAATTCACTACCGACGCCTAGCTGGCTTTTTACCTCGACCGTACCATCCATCAGGCTGACCAGATGCTTCACTATAGACAGACCCAGCCCAGTACCGCCATAGCGACGGCTGATGGACGATTCGGCCTGGCTAAAGCCTTTAAAGATCACGCTTTGCTGCTCGTCCGTCATGCCGATGCCGGTGTCGGTAACGGTGACACGCAAAACGTAGTGATCAGCGGTGTGTTCAACCGTGCTGATGGCGACTTTCACTTCGCCTTCTTCGGTAAACTTAATCGCATTGCCCGCCAGATTGAGCAGGATCTGGCGCAGGCGCAGGCTGTCACCAACCAAGTACGAAGGCACGTCTTCATCTATTTGATAGATGATCTCCAGATGTTTGTGTTGCAGGTTAGATGAGAGCAGAATGCCGGTTTCGTGCATCAGTTCCGGCAGAGAAAATGGTTGCTGTTCGATCTCCATTTTTCCGGCTTCCACTTTCGAAAAGTCGAGAATGTCATTAAGCAGCACCAGCAGGGATTGCGCGGCATTTTGCGTCTTGTTGAGGTAGTCGCGCTGCTGTTTGTTGAGATCGGTATTCTGCGCGATTTGCAGTAGTCCCAAAATCGCATTCATCGGCGTGCGCAGCTCATGACTCATGTTGGCCAGAAAGTCCGACTTTGCGCGGTTGGCTTGCTCTGCCAGTTCTTTTGCTTCTGCCAGCTCTTTTTCGCGCTGTAGCATGTCGGTTAGGTCGTCAGCGATGCCGAGGTAACCTAACGGCTCCTGGTTATCGTCCAGCAGGCAACTGACGATAAGGCGGATTGGAATGTGATGGCCGTTTTTGTGTACGTAGGTCCAGCGGGTGATGTCGACGAATCCAAGGCGTGCTTTTGCTACAAATACATCAAATCCGGGCTGAATATTCTCACCTAGCTCTGAAGACAACTGTTTTGCGCGCTCGGACACTTCTTCCATCAGATGAAAACGTGAAGGGGTGCTGACACCAATCATTTCCTTGGCGGTGTAGCCAAGTAACTTTTCCGCTGAAGGGTTAAATACAGTGATAATACCATCGAGATCGGTAGCGATGATCGCATAGCCCGCACTGCTGAGAATGGTGCGTTGCAAGGCGTTAATTTTCGCCATCTGTTGGGTACGTTCGATAACTTGCAATTCAAGGAGGGCGTTGGCTTCTTTGAGCGCTTTTTCCGTTGCGAGTGCGAGCTCTGCTTTGTGTTTGGTTGCTTGCGTTCGGCGCATAGCAATCAATTGGATACTGAATACGATCAGCATCATGACCAGCGTACTGCCCAGAATTTCACGATAGATATATTCGTTAGCAGGCAAAGGCAGTGAGTCAATAAAGCTTTGTTTTGCGGTTAGATTCAGTGACCAGTCGCGTCCGAACAACCAGATGATCTGCTGAGTATTATATGAGGTAGTGGCATCATCGGTGCCACGTGAGAAAAACGGCAGCGGCGAACCATTGGTGATATCGGAAATGCTCAGCGTGACATCATCATTTAGCCCTGAAACGGAGCTGAGTACTTCATCGATTAAGATCGGCGCGTAACTCCAGCCTGCCAGCTCTTGCAAGCGCTGGTCGATACGTGCCGGCACTTCGTTGTGCTGGTAAATCGGCATCAGGATCAGAAAGCCTTGTTTGGTTTTCTTGCTGGCTTGTACCAAAGTGATGGGGGCAGTAAGGCGCACTTCGTTAAATCGAGCGGCATTCAGCGCTGCCTCACGTCGCATCGATTCGGAGCCGATATCCAGCCCCACTGCTTGCTTATTGCGGTTTTCCGGCTCTATGTACTGAATCACAAACAGACTGTCGTTGTGCGCCGTCAGCGTGCGAATATCAAAACTGTTGTCAGGACGATCAGCGCGTGCCTTGGCCACAAAGTCGTCTTTTTGGTCGGGCAGGATAAAGCGGATAAAACCGAAACCACGCGCACCAGGAAACTCCAATGGGTAATCGCGAGTTTTGGTGTAAGCCTGCATTTGTGCATAATCAAAATTTTCGAGGCGGGAGGTCATCACGGCGCCACGTACGCCGCGAATACCATACTGATACAGCGTGACTCGTTCGACCACACCTTCGCTAATTTGTTTGAGACGAGCATCCAGCTCACGCTGAATCGTCTGGTGATTTTGCTGTTGCTGTTGACTATCCAGATAGGACGCCACCAGATACCCTAAGGCGAAAATAATGAGGGGCAGCCAAAGAATATTGAGCAGATTTTTATAAATGGGGGGCATTGGCGCTGGCATTGTTCCCTTGGACCTTTCCCTGTGGTTAACGCTGCACTCGGACGACTGTTTATTCCGGCGTTAAAATGAATGAGCGTCTAAAGTACATGAAATATTATGTATTTTTAACAATTACTTTAGCTCAATCATGGAATTAGCGTGGCGTTTTACCGCTGATTATATAGATAGAAATCACACAATGACGCACGTTGACGTGGCGCTAACAGCAGAACAAGGTAATTGGTGGGTTACCACTGAATCTCAATCGGAGTACCGATTTTGACCAGACTCAAAAACTCGTCCATCTCCTGATTGGTGATTGCAATGCAACCATTGGTCCAGTCAAAGCTCTGAATAAACTCGGGGTTGCCGGCATAACCCGTCTTTAAACCGTGGATTTTAATTTCGCCGCCCGGGTCGACGCCGAGTGTCTCAGCGTGGTGTTTATCGCGCAGATTGGGGTAACTGATGTGCATGGAACGATAGAAGTGGGAATGCTCGGTAACGAAATCGAGGTAGTAGCGGCCTTCCGGTGTGCGCTGATCGCCTTCCTGCTGTTTGTGCCCTTTTGGCGATTTGCCCAACGCAATTCGAAATTCACGGATCACCTGACCATCGTCGATGAGATACATACGACGCTTCGATTTATCCACTTTGACCAATTCCACATCGGCCAGAGCGGAGCAACTGAACAATAAGAGCAGCAAAAAACAGCCGGATTTGAGCATAAACAGGGTTCCATCAGCAGTGCCGTTATTATGAATGCAGAGCAGGGGGGGATGCCAGCAATGATTTGGCCTGACTCGAAAAGTGTGGAATTACTTTGTCTTACATTTGCGAAGCGGGGTTTTTACTGGCTGTTGTCTGAAAAATAATTGGAAACAAGATCTCAAAACTGTTGTTCGGCTCCAGAATGCAAAAGTTCGCGCGGCGGATTTGCGGCGCGCTTAACATCGGTACGGTGAAGTGATTGAAGATAAACGGGCAATTTTCTAATTTTTCCCTATTCAATCAGACATATCAGGCTCTCTTATGCTCTCTCGGTCCTTGCTGAAAACACTCTCTGCCTGCCGCAACTATGCGATGCTGGCAGAAGAGACATTTGCTTTTCTGCAACCCCTGCTGGCACCTCATGCCATGCTGGTCTGCTACGCGCCGTCGTCTTCACATCAACCGGAATCGCTTTTCAGTTGTGGTAAGAATACTCCGCTGAGCGAGTACCCGGATACCTTCTGGTCATGGGCGGCGCAGTTTGATACCTCCGACACGCTGATCCCGCTGGCCACCAACACCTGTGGCTGGGACTACTCCCCCTTACTGGGCGGAGAAAGCTATTTACTCACGCTGGATAATCACAGCCAGCGGCGCATGTATCTGCTCATTCAGGCGGTGGATGAAGACCGGGTGACGCAGATGCTCAAAAGTGGAGAACTCGACAGCCTGCAACTGATCGCGGCGCGCTGGCAATCTATTCGGGCGGAAACCGATGCGGCGCAGGAGTTTAAACATCGCGATATTCGTGAAGCCAAGTATCGCGATGAAATTACCCAGCGTGAAACCTTTATCGACAACATGAAGCTGGTGCATCAACTGGCGATTGAACTGGCGAACCCTGATAGCCTCGATGCCCTGCACCGCGCAGCGGTGGAAGCGGTGCGGGATCGTCTCGGTTTTGATCGCGCGGCGTTCTTTTTGCTGGATATGAAAAAGCGATGTTTTATCGGTACTTACGGCACCAACGAACACGGCAAGACCATCAGCGAACACCACAATCAGTATGATCTGCATCAGTTGGAAGCGCGTTATCTGGCGGCGATTGCTGACGGAAATTCAACGTTAGTGGTGATTGAAGAGGCGCCACTCTACACGGCCGGTCAGGTGATTGGTCAGGGCTGGAACGGCATGTTGCTGCTGCGCGATGGTGACGACGTGTTTGGCTGGATCGCGATGGATAACTTTCTTCATCGTCAGCCGATCGATGAGTATCAGAAGCAGATGCTGGAGTCGTTTGGCTCGCTGCTGGCGCAAATCTACATTCGCAAACGTCAGGAGCAGAACGTACGCATGTTGCACGCCAGTATGGTGGAACTGTCGCGTTGCCTGACGGTGAGCGACGTGTGTAAATCGGCCGTGGCGTTTGCCATCAACCGAATGGGGATTGATCGCATGGCCGTGTTTCTGACCGATGAATCCTGTACTTATCTGCAAGGCACGTGGGGCACCAACATTCAGGGCAATATTGTTGACGAGTCCTATTTCCGCTCGACGGTGGAAAATAACGATATCGTGGCACTGGCGCGCAATCATCCCAGTGATGTGGTGTTTAAAGAATCGGTACCGATTTATCACGACAGCCGCATCGTCGGTTATGGCTGGACGGCGATGACCATGTTGGCAGACAAAGGAAAACCGATCGCCTTTATCGCCGCTGACAACCTGATTCGCCGCTCGCCATTGTCGTCGCAATTGCGCGATGTGATTCGTATGTTTGCCTCCAACCTGACCGAAGTGTTGTTGCGTGCCAAAGCGCAGCAGGCGATCAGTGAACTGAACGAGAATCTGGAACGCGAAGTGCGCAATCGCACGCGCGATCTGCAAAAAGCCAATGAAAAGCTCGATCTGCTGGCCAAAATGGACCCGCTGACGAGATTGGGTAACCGCCGCATGCTGACCCATTTGTTGGAACAAACCTGCGAGCGTCGGGACGCACGCTGTGTCGATTTCGGCGTGATTCTGCTCGATATTGACCACTTCGGTCTGTTCAATAATCAATACGGGCACCTGGAAGGGGACATCGCACTGATGCGCATCGGCAACATTCTCAGCCAGCATACGCCAGCACACAATGAAGGTTTCTGCCGCATTGGCGGTGAAGAGTTTATTTTACTGTTGGCGGATCACTCGCCACAGCAGGTCGCGGCGTTGGCGGAGAGCATTCGCCAGAGCGTTGAGCGGGAAGAGATTGCTCATTGTTGCAATCCGGATGGGGACTGGCTGACCGTGTCAATTGGCTTTGCCGTCGCGCGTATTCAGCCGAGCGAAATCCAGTTTGACCAGATGTACACTCAGGCTGATAAAGCGCTCTATGAAGCGAAACACGCTGGCCGCAACCGGGTCGTGGGGGAGAGCAAAACGGCCTGGTCTAATTGATCAGGCCTGATTGGTATCAGTCAGAAAGGAAATATTCCACGGTCGAGACGACGCGCACTTTTTTCACATATGGCGTGTTGTTGTCGCGATCGACAATCGAGAACTGGCCTTGTGTCGCGCGTTTAATTTTGCCCAGACTGCTTTGCGAATCTTTGGCGAATTTCTCGGCCACTTCTCGCGCCTGTTTGGTCGCTTCTTCAATCATGGCTGGTTTGATGTCATTCAAGCCAGAAAACAGATATTCCACCCGATTGTTGTAATTGTCCTGATTAAACACGATGCCCTGTTTACCCAGCTGACCTATCTGGCTTATCGCCTGACGGACCAAATCCACATGCGTGCTGTAGACGGTTAAGGTTTGCGTCGCGAGATAGCGGTATTCAATCCGCGCTTCGCCACCGTATTGCTGGGCTTTTTTATCAATCACTGCAGGGGCAGAGATAGAAATCGATTGGGTGTCGATACCTTGCTGCGCCAGAAACTGCATCACTTGCTGAGTTTGTGCATCTAGAGTGGTGAACAAGGTCGGCAGTTCGTTATCGGCGAGCGTGAACTGGATGGGCCAAATCACGGTGTCGGCCGGCACTTCACGTTCCGAGAGGCCTTTTACCGTGACGATGCGGTCGTACTCTTTGAACTTCACTGCGGCTTGTTCGACAAAGTAGCCCAGCAGCCCCAGTCCGAGCAGAATGCTGATCCCCATGGTCAGCGCCGATTTGGTATTCCATTGTGTCATGGTCTTCTCCTGTCAACCCAACTCCGACAGCGTAGACCAAACTGTCGGAGTGGAGTTAGGCGGCAGATCACGTTCATAGGCTTGCTAACGGCGATTTGACCTGCTTTTTACGTTTCGGTTGCTGCTTGTGAATGGCTTTGGTTAACCGTTTGAGATCGTTGCTGTTGTAGTTGCCCGGCAGCGCCCCATAGAGCGACTGATTGAGTTCGTGCAGCGCAAGCGTCAGCTGCGCGGTTTCTGCATCCGTTAACGTCACGTGTTGCATCCAAACGTTCAAGGCCCGCGAAATGGCGATGCCATCATCACGATTCAAAGCCTGTTGCAGCTGTTCATAAGGCGTATCGGCGACAGGCTGAGCTGAGCTTTGTGGTGCTGCTTTGCCTGGCGAGGACTTCCAGCGCCAGGCCAGCCCCAGTGTGGCGAGCCACAACAGCGCAAACAGCGCCGTCAGATAGGGCCAGAATCCAGCATCGTTAACCGTGGTCGTCTGCACTTGCGCAGGCGTCGCAGGAAGTGGTGTTGAAGCGGTCACGGTGCCGGGATCGCCCGCGGCGACGCTTAAAGTCAGGCCATCTGCCGTGGTATTTTTCTGCGCTTTGGTGACGGTATCCCACCACTGCATCGTTACTTTGGGCAGCGCAATGTCACCGCTCTGACGCGGGATCAGTACCTGTTTCAGCGTCATGGCGACGTCGCCGTTATCTAGTGTGGCGAACTGCGGCTTTTCATCATACACCCGCACAGAATCCGGGTAGCTGAGGCTGATGTTGGGCAACTGTTCCTGAGTCAGACCCGTGACCTGAACCGTTACCTCTCGGGTAATCGAATCGCCCACTTTGGTGGCGAAATGACGGCCGCTAATGGCTTTCCCTTGGCTGTCGAGCCATTGCTCGCTAAGGGTGAGTTTGCTGGTGGGGAGCCAAGCTCCCTGATAGTCGGCTGGTTTGGGATCGACGTGCAGGGTGTAGGTTTTCGGCGTGGTTTGCAGCGGCACAATACGCGTGCTGCCGCTGTAACTGCTGCCGTATATCAGCGCACCTTTGAAGCTCGGTTCAGTCAGCGTGAAATCACCCGCCTCACTGGCGGTGATACGAAAATCCTGATCGACAACCGTGACCTGAATTCCGTCCATCACCGTTTGGTACTGATTCGGCTCACTGGCCGCTTTCAGCTCCATTCCGTCGACAGAAGGTGGCGCGATTTTCGGATCCTGCAAACGGCGCGGATCGGCCTTGATGATCAATCTGGCTTTAAACAGCGCACTTTCGCTCGGATAGAGTGTTGAACGTGACAGTTGGCTGCGTACTTCGACCAGATCATCGCTGTTGGGGGCTTGTTCATCCTGCGTGACTTGCAGGGCGATCGGCTGCGTTCTGGCCCCATTGAGTTCAAAACTCGGAATGGTCACCACGCCGAGGCGGTTCGCGGCCAGCGACACGGTCCATTCGCTGCGGTTACTGCGGCTGCCGTTAATGATATTGACTGATGAGCTGAAACTCGGACGACTCATGAAGAAGTCTTTGTCCAGAACGCTGAAGTCGATGTCGTCACCCGACGCCTTCTGATCGCTGACGACGGTCAGTTGAAACACTTCGTTTTTGGCCACTTTGTTTTTGCTGACACTGGCATAAAAGTTAGCGGCTTGGGCTGATAAGCTGACGATACACATCAGCAGCGTGCTCAATCCGATTACAAGACGATTGAGCGTTGAGAGACGAGGTTGTAACAATTTCATGATCACCACTTCTTACCTTGCGTTTGTGGAGGCTCTCTGTCTTGCGCCTGCAAATAAAGCTGCGCGCGCAGTAGCTGGCTGGGGTCGCGAGCACTCTCAACCTGTTCGAGTTTTCTTAGCTGCGGATCGACGCTCTGAGTCGTCGGCTGTGCCTGAGCGGCCACGTCCGCTTGAGACTGAGAATGCGCCTCGGACGGTTTTGGCGATTGTGCTTGGCTCGCTTGGGCCTGCTGCTCACGATCAGATTTCGCTTGCGATCCTTCAGGCGTATTTTGCTCAGCCTCTTGTGGCTTTGAACTCTGTCCTTGGGAACGTGGCGGTTCGCTCTGCGGGTTTTGCTTCGAATTGGCCTGAGCCTCAGACTGGCTGGCGGAACCTGAATTTTGCGCCGAGTGATTCGACGATTGAGACGGATTTTGCTCGTCTTTGGCTGTTTGTGACGACGAGTTTTGCGAATCCTTGCTTTGATCGCCGTTTGAAGACGATGGATTTGGCTTTTGCTCAGAACCCTGCGACGATTTTTGTTGCTGTTGCTGTTGCTGTTGCTGTTGCTGTTGCTGTTGCTGTTGCTGTTGCTGTTGCTGTTGCTGTTGCTGTTGCTGTTGCTGTTGCTGTTGCTGTTGCTGTTGCTGTTTCAGCGCCTGCTCAACCACTTGCAGGTTGTGTTTGGCATCCACGTTGTCAGGCTCGGTTTGGAGTAACTGTTGGTAGAGATCGCGCGCCTTTTCCAGTTGACCAGCTTGGGCGTAGGCATTGGCCAGATTGTATTGGGTGCGGCTGTCTGGCTTCTCGACCTGAGAAAGCACGTCAATCGCGCCTTGATAATCTTTTGCTTCATAACGGGCGATGCCTTGCCACTGTGGGTCAGAAAATTGCTCGGCGGCATGCTGATAATCTTTCTGCTCAAAGGCCTGCATGGCTTGTTGGTCGCGGTTTAACCATGGAGAAGCTTCAGCCGTCGGCGTGTGCAAACCTAAGGTCAAGCCCAGCAGGGCGACAAAAACAAAACCGCGTCTAAACAGCAGTAGGACGGGAGCAAGCAGCAGAACGACCAACCAGTAGCCGTTATTGACCTGATCGCTGATAGTTTGTGCATTTTTACTACCCGTTACCGGTTTTTCACTGCGTGTTTGCGCCAGAATGCGCTCGACATCCGAACCGTCTGCACGATAGGGGGTAAACACCCCATTCACCGCTGAAGCCAGTGACTGCATGGCAGCAAAGTCCGTTTTGGCCACCACCGTCTGGCCCGCATCGGTTTTGAGCAGCGACCCGTCATCCAGCGGAATAGGGGCACCCGCTTGTGTACCGATACCGACAATCATCAGTGTCCAGTTTGTGCCGTCGAGCAGCGCGCGAATTGCTTTGCTTTCACTCGAGTCGAGATCGTCAGCCAGCAAAATGATATCACCGCGATTGAGCCCGGCGTTTTTCAGCATTTCAATCGCCAGTTTGACACCGCTGGCGGCATTGGCGCCGGGAAATGGCATGATCTCCGGCGACAGGTTGGGCACCAGGTTGGCAATCGTCGCGCTGTCGCTGGTCAGCGGGCTGACGGTGTAAGCATCACCTGCGTAGGCGACCAGAGCCGTACTGCCTTCCTGCCAGCCTTTCAATAAATCCAACACCTTGTAGCGCGCCTGCGCCAGTCGGTTGGGTTTGATGTCGGCGGCGTGCAGCGACAGCGACATATCCATCACCACGACTCGGGCGCTGCTGTTGCTGTAGCTTGGGCGCGGCTGTTTCTCAAAACTCGGGCCCGCCAATGCCGTGACGGCAATCAGCCAACTGAGTCCGAGCAGATGCAGCGCACCGCGTTGGCTTTTCGGGCTGGCAAGACCGAGAGCGGAGGCAAGGTGCGGCGCAATCAGCGTTTGGTTTTTCGCGCGGCGGCTCAGCCACAAAACCAATCCGCCCAATGGGATCAGCGCTAAGAGCCATAACGGGGAGAGGAAAACAAAATCAGACATGGTTTCTCCTCATGATCATCAGAATAACGGACAACAACAGGGCCAGAGCCAGCGGATAACCGGACCATTCGCTTTGAGGGCGCCAGGTCTGGCTGGCTTTGCTGATCGGTTCAAGCTGGTTAATGGTGTCGTAAATGTGTTGTAAATCCTGCTGATTGCGCGCGCGGAAGTACTGACCGCCAGTCTCATTGGCGATCGCCTGCAGGGTTTTCTCATCCAAATCTTCAGCCGTGTTGACTTTACGGGTCATGAAGAATTCTTTGACCATCATCTCCCCGGCACCGACGCCGACGGTATAAATGGTGGTGTGGTATTTCTTCGCGATTTTGGCCGCTTCCATTGGATCGAGCACACCCGAGGTGTTGCTGCCGTCGCTGAGCAGAATCATCACGCGCTGCGGTGCGTCGCTGTCGATAAACGTTTTGGTGGCTAAACCGATTCCTTCACCGATCGCGGTTTTAGTGCCGATCAGGCGCAGTACGGCTTGGTTGAGCTGTTGGGCGATCGTTTGACGATCCAGTGTCAGCGGCGTTTGCAGATAAGCGTGGTCAGCAAAAAAGATCAGACCCAAGCGGTCGCCCTGACGTTTGGCAATAAAATCAGACAGCACCTGTTTGACAGCGCTGAGACGGTCGATGAACTGATCACCGGATTTCATGTCCTGCTGGCTCATGGAATAAGACAAATCGACCACCAGCATCATGTCGCGGTGTTTGGGCGATGTGGTGACGGGTTCGCCGTACCAGACTGGCCTCGCTGCGGCGGTCACTAAACAGAGCCAGAGCGCAATGACCAGAGTTTTCGCAAGCCATTGGCGCGGAGCAATTGCCTGATTTTGTTGAGGAAGGTAGGGCAGTTGAATCGCTGCCCTTTCTTTTACCGGAGGTAAAAAACAATAAATAATCAGCGGCAGTGGCACCAGAACAAACAGCCACCACCATACGAATTCAATGTTTGCCAATGCTCACAGGTCTCCTTTTCTTGGGCGGCAAAGCATCATTAACCCATTGGTAGCAGTCAGCGACCAGCGCATCGGCGTGTTCGACTTTCTGCTTTTGATACAAGGCTTGCTGCCACACATTCTCGTTCGGAACAAACAGTGGACGGCCGACCTGAGTATCCAGGAAGTTGTACCACTCTTTGCCCGTCAGATGGGCGATTTCTTCGCGAGGAAAATAACAAAGCGCCGCTTGTCTGAGCAGTTCGATCGCCGAAGAAGGCGTCTGCTTCAGATGCGGATTGAGCAGACGCAGAGCCGTTTTTTTCGGCGCCATGCGTTTACGTTTCCAGCGAATCATCAACATGATAATTACGACAACCGCAATAATGCCTGCCGCTGTTGCCCACCAACCCCAGGCCAAAGGCCACCAGGACGGTGCAGCAGGCAGATGCAAAGCATTAAGATCAAGGGATGTCGACGATGTTTCCTTCATATTTTTATTATCCGGACAGTTGTTGCAGCAAAGGGATCTCACATGTCAGTGAGCGGTAATCCATCTCCATAGATTGGCTCAATGATTTTAGTTTTTCTTTTTGAGATTCAAAGGCTTTTTTGATACCTGTGCGCGTACTATTTATCGAAAAGTTGAGCCAGCGCGTTTGTTGGTTATCTCTTACCCGTTCCACACCCCGAAAAGCGGTGTTCCCTTGCTCGAGCGGATCATAAATATGCACCAGACGAACGCGGTTATGCTTGCGCAGCTGGTTGAATAATGGCTTAAGTGAATCGTCGTACCGCACGAAGTCGCTGATCAAAATGACCTCGCTGCCTTTGGGGCACATGCGGTTAAGCACTTGCAGTGCGTTGTGCAACGGCGCTTGTTCAGGCGAGAGACTACTGAGCGCTTCTTGCTGCGCACTGACTAACTGCGCCATTAACTGCAATGGCCCTTTGCGGCGGCTGGTGGGTTTGAGTTCAATCTGCTTGTTGCCCAAGTCTATCACCGCACCAACGCGATCTTTTTGTGCCACGGAGAGCCAGCTGATCAGGCTGGCGACGTGCGCAGCTTGCACGGATTTCAGCATCAGCTGCGAGCCAAACTGCATCGACGCACTTAAATCGATGTACAGCACCACTGGCTTTTCCCGTTCTTCGGTAAACAGCTTGGTGTGCGGTTTGCCCGTGCGCGCCGTGACCCGCCAGTCAATGGCACGAATATCGTCGCCGGGTTGATATTGGCGCACCTCGGCAAAATCCATTCCGCGGCCCAGGCTGCGGCTCTGATGCTGACCGGACATTTGCGTCCATAAGCTGCGCGCCGGCGGAAGCCAGCGTACGCTCTGCTGCTGATACGGCAGCAGCTCTTCGAGGCTCAGCGTTACGCCATTAGCATGGGGTGGCAAATGATGAAGCGGTGTCGTTGCCATGGTTCAACCTTATGCGCTGCCGACCAGAGACAATAAGTGTGCAATCACCTGATTCGGATGCACGCCTTCCGCCTGCGCCTGATAAGTCAGCAGCAAGCGGTGACGCAGCACCGGAAAAACCATCGCCTGCACATCATCCGGGCTCACAAAATCACGTCCGTTCAGCCATGCGCGCGCGCGGGCGCAGCGATCCAGCGCAATCGTCGCACGCGGGCTGACGCCCATTTCAATCCATTCCGCCAGTTTGGTGTCGTACTGCGCAGGGTGGCGGGTTGCCATCACCAAACGAACCAGATACTGCTCAATCGACTCCGCCATATGGATAGCGAGCACCTCTTGGCGCGCTGCGAAAATTTGTGCCTGAGTAACCAGCGGTGGCGTCGCGGTCGCTGTGCCCTGAGCCTCGCCACGATTGAGGCGCAGAATCGCCAACTCGTGTTCGGCACTTGGGTAATCCACATCCAGATGAAGCAGGAAGCGGTCCAATTGCGCTTCCGGTAACGGATAGGTGCCTTCCTGTTCAATCGGGTTCTGAGTTGCCATGACCAGAAACAGCTTGGGCAGACGGTAAGTCTGACGACCGGCGGTAATTTGCTTCTCGGCCATCGCTTCGAGCATCGCCGCCTGCACTTTCGCGGGCGCGCGGTTGATCTCATCGGCCAGGATCAGAGAATTAAAAATCGGTCCGGCCTGAAAAGTGAATTCACCGGTTTCCGGGCGGTAGATATCGGTACCGGTTAAATCGGCGGGTAATAAATCGGGCGTAAACTGAATGCGGTGAAAATCGCCTTCGATACAATCGGCAAGAGATTTGACGGCGCGGGTTTTGGCCAGCCCGGGAGGGCCTTCCACCAGAATATGGCCATCGGCGAGCAGCGCGACGAGTAGCTGCTCAACCAGCGATTCCTGGCCGATGACTTGTTGATTCAGATAGGTCTGTAGTGTTTGAAAAGTCTGTGACTGCATGAAACCCAACTCTCCTTGGCGTTTGTATACCCTTCTTACTCTGGGCATTTAGTGAGTCGTTTGTAAGAAAAGTTCCGCAAAACTTCGACAGAGAGTTTGTTTGGCGAAAAGTTGGTCATTTCTGGACATTCTCGACCATGCTTAGCTCTGGATGACTGGCCGCTTATTGAACGGATTGTGGCCAAACTTGTGAAACCTAAGACATTTATTACATAAAAATCAGAGATAACTCTCAAGAAAGCCACTGAGTGGCCGACAACGTGACTGGTATTGGCAGCAGCCAAGTGTAAAAGGCGGAGAAGATGTTCAAATTCAATAATATGACAATTAAACAAAAGGTGGTGCTCGGAATTACTCTGGCCGTGCTCGCCTCGACCATCATTCTGGGTGTGATGGCTCAACGTCAGGCACGTGATGTGCTCGAGCATCGTTTGGTAGACATTGAGCTGCCATCCATGCTGGAACAGATCAGCGCTCAGATCGACCGCGAAGTGAGTACGCTTCTTCAGGCCGCGGAACAGATCGCCAATAACGAATTCATTAAGCAAGCCATTGCCAACAAGGATATCGATCCTGCGGCAGAGGCAGTGCTGGTTAAACAGCTGAACAACGTGCGCAATCAGTACAAACTGAACGACGCCTCGGTGGCCAACCGCAAAACGGCTTATTACTGGAACCAGAATGGCTTCCTGCGCCAGCTTAATCAGCAGCAGGATGGCTGGTTCTTCGGTTTCACCTCATCGGGTAACCAAACCATGGTGAGTATGTTCCAGGAAGCAACGGGCGAAGTGAAAATGTTTGCCAACTATCAGCAGCTGAACGGTGACAGTATGTCCGGTCTGTCCAAGTCGATGGACGACATGGTGAAACTGCTGAACGGTTTCAAAATTGAAGATACCGGTTTTGTGTTCCTGACCGATGCGAAAGGGAACGTGCAGATTCATCGTCAGAAGAATCAGGCCAAAGCGTCGCTCAACAGCCTGTATGGCGCGGACTCAAATCAGTTGCTGAACAAGTCGGGTTTTAACCTGATTAACACTCAGTACAACGGCGAACAAGTGTTTGTCGCGAGTTTGTACATTAAATCGATGGACTGGTTCGTGATTGGTACGGTGCCGGTTAATGAAGTGTTCGCCGATCTCGACCAAATGGCGCAGCGTATGTTGATCATCACGATTGTGGTGGCGGCGATTTTCATCGTGATGGGTATTGTGCTGGCGAACAGCATTGCCAATCCGATTCGTCAAATCGCGCAGCGCTTTACTGATCTGGGTAAAGGTGACGGTGACCTGTCACAGCGTATTGAGATCGCGGGCAAAGATGAAATTGCTCAGCTCTCTTCAGGTTTCAACGGTTTTATCGAAAAGATTCATCAGTCGATGAAGGAAGTGGCTTCTACCAGCAATTCGCTACAAATGGCGGCGGAAACCGTTTCGCACAAAGCCAACACCACTCACGACAACAGCCAGCAGCAGCGTGACCAGACTATTCAGGTGGTGACTGCCATTAACCAGATGGGCGCGACCATCTCGGAAATTGCGTCAAACGCGGCAACCGCAGCAGAAACGGCGAATCAGGCTTCAGGCAGCACTGACGAAGGCCGTGTCGTAGTGAACAAAGCTAAAGATGCGATCAGCCGACTGGCGGCCGACATCGAAAGTACGGGTCAGGTCGTACAGCAACTGGCAGCCACGACACAAGACATCGGTTCAATCCTTGATGTGATTCGCGATATTTCGGATCAAACCAACCTGTTGGCACTGAACGCGGCAATTGAAGCGGCGCGTGCGGGCGAACAGGGCCGTGGCTTTGCCGTGGTGGCCGATGAAGTGCGTAATCTGGCCAGCCGCACTGCATCGTCGACCGAAGAGATTCAGAAGATGATCAATCAGCTGCAAAGCGATGCCAAAGACGCTGTAACGGCCATGTCGGCGGGTATTGCTGTGACATCAGAAGGGGTTTCTTCGTCGGATGAAGCGGTGCAGGTGTTGGTGAGTATTTCGGATCGCATTCACGACATCTCGGATCGCAACACGCAAGTGGCAACCGCGACCGAAGAGCAGTCAACCGTGGTGCACACCATTAACCAGAACATCGAAGAGATCAACGCCATCAACGAAGTGACCACCAGCACCGCAGAAGAGCTGGCGGAAGCGAGTCAGGAGCTGCGCGACCTGTCGGCACGTCTGGATAAGATGGTAGGCAGCTTTAAGCTCTAGAATCAGGCGGGGTAGTTGGGTAAACTCCCCCTCAGTGATTTATGAACAATTAGGTAAGTAAGATGAGCGATTTTGAGAAAGAACTGGAGCAGATGTCACAGGAAATGGGTAGCGAGCCAGAGGTGGCGCTGCCAAGCCTGGAAGAGCAGAAAGCGATTGCTGCTGAGCTGAAAAAGCTTGAAGCGGAAGGCAAACTGACGCCGGAAGTGATGGAACAGTACTTCGGTAAGTTCTTCGCAGAATCTGACACGCCCGTTCACTAAGCTGCGTTCAATCGAATCCAAAAGGCACCTCTCGGTGCCTTTTTCTTTTTCTGCATCAACGGAACGTTAGTGCGTTGGTGATTTGCTGACAATCTCACGCAGCATCTGCAAGAGGTTCTCGGTGGTTTGCGCCCCGGATATCAGATGGCGCTGCTCGATGATGATCGCCGGCACGGCGTGAATGCCCGCCTGCAACCATTGCTGCTCGGTATTGGCTACCGCTTTCGCCCAGGATTCGTCCGCCAGAACCTGCTGGCATTCGGCCCGGTTGAGGCCGACCTGCTCTGTGAGGCCGAGCAGCACTTCATCATCGTCCATCACTTGGCCATGACAGAAGTATGCATCGAACATCAGCATTTCCAGTTCGCCCTGCTTGTGGTGTTGATTCGCCCACATCAGCAGTTGATGGGCTTTACGTGTGTTGTAGATACGCATGTCATCAAAAAATTGAAATGAAAAGCCGACTTCCTGGCCAAAGCGGATGAGCGTATCCCGTGCTTGCTGACTGGCTTGTGGTGTCGTGCCGTATTTGCGGGCCAGATGTTCACGCAGATTTTCGCCGCCCGGAGCCATGGTGGGGTTAAGTTCAAACGGGTGCCAGTGGATCTCCGCCCGGACTTCGTTTGACAGGATGCTGAGTGCGGCTTGCAGCCTTTTGTAACCGATGATGCACCAAGGGCAGACAACATCGGAGACGATGTCAATTCGAAGTGTGCGCATTTCAATCTCCGTCGTTTAATGGGTGTGTTTGTAACAGTTTGAGTTTGCTGGATTGTGGCCAGTGGCCACGCTCAGATGGGGGTAGACCCTGCAACTAAGTATAGCTTTTGCATGATCGGTTACTTGGGAGTGAGTCAAAGTTTAACCAAATCGGTGCAAGATCGACGATCTACGCCCTGACTCTCAACCATAAATTATTCTCCAAAGGGGGATTGCGACATGATTGGTCGATTTATAATCAGCGTCAAGATTAGCAAGCTGCATTCACTTTCTTCGTTTTCTTCGCTTGCTAACGCAGAAGGAGCATAAATCATGATCAGTTCTCATCCGACGGATGTCATTTTGCATGCGTTCGACTGGCCATATTCTTTGATTACTGAGCGAGCTGGCGTTATTGAGCAGGCTGGCTACAAAGCGGTGCTGGTTTCGCCACCGATGAAATCTTATCAACACCCATCCGGTACTCCCTGGTGGCAGCGTTATCAGCCGCAGGACTATCGGGTTATCGACAACCAACTTGGCAACACCGAAGACTTTATTAACATGATCAACGCGTTAAAGGCGCTGGATCTTCGCGTATATGCTGATGTGGTGTTTAACCACATGGCCAATGAATCCAAACAGCGGCTTGATCTGCAATATCCGAGTGAGGCGGATATGAAGGCCTATCGCAAGCGTTCAGGCTACTACCAGAAACAGTGTCTGTTCGGCGATTTGTCTCAGCCGTTGTTCAACGAAGATGATTTCGTCGAAGCCTTCGGAATTAAAGATTGGAAAGACAAATGGCAGGTGCAGAACGGGCGCATTACCGGCGGCCCGCATGACCAAGGTTTGCCGACACTGCGAGACAACGACCATGTAGTGACACAGCAGCAACACTACCTGTTGGCGCTGAAAAATCTCGGTGTAAAAGGCTTTCGAATTGATGCCGCTAAGCACATGACGATTGAGCATCTGAAAAAAGTCTGGACGGAAGAGATTACCCGCGATGTGCACATCTTTGGTGAAATTATCACCGATGGTGGTGCAACCAAGGAAGAGTATCAGCTGTTTTTGCAGCCGTATCTGGAAGAGACCCGACTTGGGGCCTACGACTTTCCGCTGTTCCAGACGCTGTTTAATGCACTGCAACCGGGTGGCAGCCTGAAAGGGTTGATTGATCCCTATTGTTTTGGTGAAGCGCTCTCCAAAGAGCGGGCGATTACGTTTGCCATCACCCATGACATTCCCAACAACGATGTATTCGCCAATCTGGTGATGACGCCACAATGTGAAGCGCTGGCATACAGCTATGTATTGGGACGTGACGGTGGCGTGCCATTGATCTACACCGATCTGGATCCGAGTGGTATTCGTGATGGAGCAGGGAAGCCGCGCTGGCGGGACAGCTGGCGCGATACGCAGATGGTCGCCAGAATCGCATTTCACAACCGCATGCACGGTTTGCCGATGGTGAACATTGAAGCCAATGATGATCTGCTGGTGTTCAGCCGTGGTGAAAAAGGCGTGGTGATCATCAACAAGTCATCCCGCAGTCAGACGGTGGAACTCAACTGGCCGCAGTCACTGACGGATGTACTGAGTGGCGAGACGTTTGCGTCTGATGGCACGCAAGTGATGATAGAGACGGCCTCGATGGGTAGCAGGATGTTGTGGGGGAGCGAAAAATAGATAAAAAAATAGCCGCAGCGGCCACTGCGGCTAATACATTGAAAAGACAGGAGTTTATAAACTTAACAACGTGGATAGGTCTTCGATTGTATTTGATTTAAAAGACTTTTTTACACTTAAAATGACAGCGTTCTGTAAAATTGCGTCAATTTGTCAGGTTACTGCCAGAATGCTCACTACGTTGTCGAGGAACGATTTTTTCGCACTATAATTGATGAGTGTATCAATAAGTGGTGTGAACATGAAAATCTTACCTTGGATGGCACTCAGCAGTGCTGCTCTTTTACTTGCGGGCTGCGGTGGCGGCGATGATTCATCTGTACAAACGTCTAAAGTTTCCTTTTCGGTTTCAGATGCACCAGTCGACAGCGCAAGCTCCGTTACCATCGGTTTTACTCAGGTAGAGCTGGTTCAAGCAGACGGGTCGTCGATCTATCTGGACGTCAATCCTTCGGATCCCAGTATGGATTATGAACAGATTGACTTGATGGATTATCAAGGTACCGACTCGAAGTTGATCATCACCAGCCAGTCGATCCCGGTGGGTACTTATAAAAACCTGATCCTGCACATCAGCACCGAATCGAACGTGAATTTCGTCGTGGATGAAGATGGCACTCAGGCGCTCAAGCAACCTAGTAATAAGCTGCAACTGGGCAGCTTCACTGTCAGCGATGAAGCCACACAAGCGTTCACAATTGAATTTGATCTGCGATACTCACTGGTGATGCGTGGCAGCAGTGGCAGCACCAATGGTTACATTTTGAAACCTCATGGTGTGTCTATTGTGAGCAACGATGAAGCCACCAATTTGTCTGGCACCGTCGACCCAACCCTCTTTGATGAAGGCACCTGTTCGCTGAGTACTGGCAAATATGTGTACCTCTATCAGGGCAGCGTAGCGGCATCGACGCTGGGCGACCTGGTGGACGAAAGCGATTCTGAATTTAACACCGTGGTGCCAGATGGCGTGGTCTCTCCATACAGCTCTACGGAAGTGGCTGATGATGGCAGCTATGCCTTTGGTTATCTTCCGGAAGGGGATTATACCGTTGCGTTTAATTGTGACGGTGATGACGACAGCTCGATTCAGTACGACGGCCTGACCATTCCAAACCCGGATGGCCAAGTGGCTGAAGTGACGCTGACTGTGGGAACAACGAGTACAGTGAACTTTACCCCTGTGCTTTAATCGCTGAACGCACAAATAAAAGCGCCTCAAGGATCCGAAGACAGATCACAAGAGGCAATGACGTTGTTAGTGATTTTAGTATCTAAAGGGATTTTAGAGAGACTTAGTTAAACGTAGACGCGATAGCTCAAACTGCAAATTACAGGCTGAGTATCGCGTCTTTTTTATTCTATTCTGGAAGCGAAGTAGCATTTGAAATGTGCTTGGGTGCATAGCTCGTCACCTTTATTACCCAATGTGTTGATCAATTGTTCAATGGATGAACGCTTGAACGTTTGCGTCAAAAAATGTGATGAAGTTCTATTTTCTATCGCTATACTTTCCGCCCGGCTATGAGCCGGTGCTCAGCCAATACAAGCCGTCACATGGAACTGTGAATGACCCCACGGACCGGACCAGCTGCGATCCATCCAACGCTTGTATAAGGTGATCTCTCATGAACAATTTGTTCTCTCTTCACAGTGCGCTGTCTGCCGACATTGCCGATGAGGTGCGTGCTTCCTCCTTTACCAAGTTTTTGGTTTTTCCTTTTATTACAAACTTTTAACTGGGTAAAACAATGACACTTTTATTTGGATTCATCGGTGTTCTGGTGCTGGTACTGTGCGCGGTGGCGTTATCGGAAAGCCGCAAATCAATCAACTGGAAAACTGTCTCCCGCGCGCTTTTACTGCAAGTGGGTTTTGCCGCGCTGGTACTTTATTTCCCTTGGGGGCAAAGCGCGCTGGCGTCATTGAGTGGCGGCGTTTCCAGCCTATTGGGCTTTGCCGATGCGGGCATCAACTTCCTGTTTGGTGACCTGGCGAATTCGGGTTTTATCTTTGCTATTCGCGTCCTGCCCATCATCATTTTCTTCAGCGCGCTGATTTCTGCGCTTTACTACCTCGGCATCATGCAAAAGGTGATTGAGTTCATCGGTGGTGGTATTCAGAAATTCCTCGGCACCAGTAAAGCCGAATCGCTGGTGGCAACGGGCAACATCTTTTTATCGCAGGGTGAATCTCCGCTGTTGGTGCGTCCGTTCCTGTCACGCATGACCCGTTCAGAGCTGTTTGCGGTAATGGCGGGCGGTATGGCATCGGTTGCGGGCAGCGTGCTGGGTGGCTACGCCGGCCTGGGTGTGGATCTGAAATACCTGATTGCGGCAAGTTTCATGGCGGCTCCTGGCAGCCTGCTGATGGCGAAAATCATTGTGCCAGAGCGCGATACGCCAGTGGATCAGAGCGATATTGAAATGGACAGCGCTAAAGACAGCAACGTGATTGATGCTCTGGCGAGCGGCGCGATGAACGGTATGAAAGTCGCGGTGGCGGTTGGCACCATGCTGATCGCGTTCGTCAGCGTGATCGCCATGGTCAACACGGGTCTGGAAAGCTTGGGTGAAGTGCTGGGCTTTAGCGGCGTCACTCTGCAAGCGCTGTTTGGCTACCTGTTCTCGCCACTGGCATGGGTGATTGGCGTGCCAAGCAGTGATGTGCTGATGGCGGGTTCTTACATTGGTCAGAAAATCGTGATGAACGAGTTCGTTGCCTTCATCGACTTTGTTGACCACCGTGCACTGCTGAGTGAGCACTCGCAAGTGATTGTGACTTTTGCACTGTGTGGCTTTGCCAATATTGGTTCTATTGCGATTCAGTTGGGTTCGATTGGGGTAATCGCGCCAGAGCGCCGCTCTGAAGTGGCAAACCTCGGCATCAAAGCGGTACTGGCTGGTACGTTGGCTAACCTGATGAGTGCCTGTTTAGCCGGCATCTTTATCTCGCTGTAATGCTTTTCACGCCCGTCTCTTCCTGAGGCGGGCGTTTCTGTTCTAATCCACCAAAAACTGATTTATAGCAAATCATCCTCCTGAAGAATCCGTACTATGGATTGCAATTGGCTGCGTATCTCAGCACCGAATGTTGCATCGCTGGGAGTAAGCGCGTTTTCTTTCAGTTGAGGAGAAGCTCAACTGCGTTTTGACAGACAGTGAGACTTGCTATGGATAATCTTGTGGGGCGTTTTCTACGCTATGTAACCTACGACACTCAATCGAAACCGAAAAACCACCACTGCCCGAGTTCGACCGGTCAGAAGGTGTTTGCTCTGGCGCTGCACGACGAGCTGCTGGAACTGGGGCTGAGCGAGGTCAGTATGGACGAGCATGGTTATGTCATGGCTAAGCTGCCGTCCAATGTGAATTATCCGGTGCCGCCGATCGGCTTTATCGCGCACATGGACACCGCACCCGATGCCCCCGGTAAGCATGTGAAACCGCAAATCGTAGAAAACTATCAGGGTGGCGACATCGCGCTGGGTAAGGGAGACGAAGTACTGTCACCGATTCAATACCCGGATCTGCATCATCTGCATGGTTACAACATCATCACCACTGATGGCAACACTCTGCTCGGAGCCGACAACAAGGCGGGTATCGCGGAAATCATAACCGCAGTCGAAATGCTGATGGCGGATCCTTCGATTCCCCACGGGGATATTTGCATTGCTTTCACCCCGGATGAAGAGATTGGCCGCGGCGCGAATCATTTTGACGTGAAGAAGTTTGGCGCGCAGTGGGCATATACCGTTGATGGTGGACCTGTGGGCGAGTTGGAATATGAAAATTTCCACGCCGCGAGCGCGGAAGTGATTTGTCACGGCGTGAACGTGCACCCGGGGACTGCCAAAGGCAAGATGGTGAATGCGATGCACATCGCAGCGCGCTTTATCCTGATGATGCCAGAGCAGGAAACACCGGAGTGCACCGAAGGCTATCAGGGTTTCTATCATCTTAAGTCTGCCAAAATGGGCGTGGCGAAAACGCAACTGGATTACTTGATCCGCGATTTTGAACGTGAGGGCTTACAAGCTCGCAAAGCGTTTTTGCAGCAAACGGTGGACGAGTTAAACCGTCAACTCAAGAAAGGCCATGTGGAGTTAGTGGTCAACGACTGCTATGCCAACATGAAAGAGATGATTGAACCGCATCCGCACATCATTGAGTTAGCGAAAACAGCGATGGAAGCGTGCGATGTACAGCCGCTGATCAAACCGATTCGTGGCGGGACTGATGGCGCACGTTTGTCATTCATGGGGTTGCCATGTCCGAACATTTTTACTGGTGGCTACAACTTCCACGGTATTCATGAATTCATTACCATTGAAGGCATGGAACAGGCAGTTCGAGTGATTGTGAAACTGGCGGAAAATACCGCGCATCATTATCGCTAATTGTCCTCATCTTCTTATATTCCGGCGCCGCTTTGCCTCTGTAAAGCGGCGCTTTGTTTTGTGGCGGAATCTCTTGACGCCCACGTTTATTCAACTGCCTGCGCACTAGTTAAGCGGGATAGGGATAAACCTTTGACAGGGCGCATAGAACGAGCAGCCTGTGCCGACACTCCCGCGTTACTTGGTTACAATGCCCCAAATTTGAATTAATCACAGAGTTTAATCATCCGCAGAGATGAATGGCAGTCGCTGTGCACAGAAAGTAGGAGAAGGTAGTGGAGAAGCTCAACGCGGTTATCGATTATCTGCTGACACACAAACTTATATTTACACTCATCATTTTACTGTTCGCGGTGTTCATGCGCCGGGTTGCGCTGTCGCAGATCCGTGGCGATGCGGCATTTTTAACCGAACATCAACGGAAATGGATGTCGAGTACCAAAAACGGTACCTTTGCCGCCACCTTGTTTGTGCTGTTTGTCTTGTGGCAACCGGAGATCAGCCAGTTTGCGTTGTCTGTTACCGCGATAGCCGTGGCTATTGTGGTTGCGTCCAAAGAGATCATCCTCTGTTTTACCGGTTCGATTCAGCGCGCCAGCTCGCGCTCATTCCGCATTGGCGACTGGATTGAAGTCGGCAAACTGAGCGGCGAAGTGATTGAGCACAACATGATGGCGACGGTGATTCAGGAAATCGACCTGCAACATGGCCAGTATCATTACACCGGCAAGACGGCGACTTTGCCGAACAGCATGTTTTTTACCTTTCCGGTCAAAAACCTCAATTTTATGAAACGCTACGTATTTCATAACTTCACGGTGGTGGTGCCGGAATTTGTGAATCTTTATCCGTTAGTGCCTGTCATGCATGAACGGATTGAAGAGCACTTCTCGCACTTTATTGATGTCGCGCGCCGCTACAACAGCATGATTGAAAAGCACGCTGGCGTGGATTTGCCGAATGCCGAGCCACACATCGACATTACCAGTGCGCCGGCAGGAGAGCAGATTGTGCACTTCATGATTTTCTGCCCGACCGAGCGGGCTACGCATCTTGAGCAGTTGATTCGCCGTGATTTTATGGAAGAGTACGAGCGAGCGTTTCCACGCCAGCCGACTCTCGCAGAGCCTTCAGCTGCGGCCTGATTTGATTGGCGATAAAAACAAAAGGGATAACCGATGTTATCCCTTTTTTGTGCGCATTGTGTGAGGCTAATTCTGCTCAATCTTGTGTGTTTTCGTTACATTTAGCCCAAGGCGTTTGGCAAGGCGAGTGAGGTTTGCCCGGTCAATTTGGAGCAGACGACCCGCTTTCGCCCAGTTAAAATCGGCTTGAGTTAGCGCTTCACTGACTAAGCGACGCTGAAAATCATCGGTGGCATCACGCAATCCCTTCGACAGATCAACCGCCGGCTCGGCTGCCGCTTTCACCACCTTTTTCGCTGGGGTATGAGCTTCGCCTTCCAGTACACCGATATCTTCGGCGCTGACGGTGATCAGCGTCTGCATCGGATGTTTGGCACGCGCTTTTAATGCTGCGCGGTTGATGACGTGCTCCAGTTCGCGCACGTTGCCAGGCCAAGAGTAGTAGATCAGTTGGCTGAGCGCTTCCTGATGAATTTTGAGCTGCACGATGCCGAGTTTACGCCGTGCCACTTCGAGGAAATAACCAGCCAGCAATGTGACATCGCCATTACGTTCGCGCAGTGCCGGAACGTGAATAGGATACACACTCAGGCGATGGTAGAGGTCCGCGCGGAAGCGGCCCGCTTCGACTTCCTGTTTTAAGTCGCGGTTGGTCGCGGCAAGAATACGCACGTTGATGGTCTGCACCTGATCTTGACCCACTGGCTGAATCTCGTTGTTCTGCAGCGCACGCAAGATTTTACTTTGTGCCGCCAGTGGCAGTTCGCCGATCTCATCCAGAAACAGGGTGCCGCCGTCTGCCAACGCAAACTTCCCGAGACGATGGCGATCGGCGCCGGTAAAAGCGCCTTTGACGTGACCAAACAATTCGCTTTCAACCAAATTTTCCGGAATGGCGGCGCAGTTAACGTAAATCAACGGTTGGCGTTTACGCGGTGACAGATGATGGATGGTGCGCGCCACCAGCTCTTTACCCACGCCAGTTTCACCGTGAATCAGAATATTAAAGTTGGACGGCGCGACGACTTCCAAATCGGCTTTCATTACTTGCATGGCGTCACTGGACCCAATAATTTCGCCACCATCACGTTCCCACGCTTCTTCATTGAGCTCTTCCAGACGCTGCTGGGTCTGCTTTGCCTGCGCTTCGAGCTGAGAAAAGGTCAGCGCCATTTTTAGGGTCGAAGCGGCGATGGCGGATAACACTTCCAGGCTGCGCAGCGGAATATGTTCAAACGCGTTGGTCGTCAGGCTGTCGAGCGTCAGTACGCCGAGCAGTTTGTCTCCGAAAATCAGCGGCAACCCCATGCAGGAGTGCATTGGCAGGTCATCATCGTGATCCATCAGCAGGCCGTCAAACGGGTCGGGCAGTGTACTGTCGGCGTCAAAGCGTACCGGAGTCGTTGAGGCGCAAATTTGATTCAGACGCGGGTGTTCATGAATGAGAAAACGACGTCCGAGGGTATCGCGGGTCAGGCCCTGCATCGCCAGTGGCACCAGCGTGTCGCCCTGTAGCGACATCAACGCCACGCAGTCGCATTGAATCGTCTTTCGCACCGCATCCAACAATCGGTTGAAACGGTCTTCATCATTGAGCCCGCTCGCCAGGCCGATGGTCATATCGACCAGCGTCGAAATAGAAAAATCCTGCATTCTAGAGTCCAAATGTTCGTTTTGGATAGTTTAGTGTCAAAGTGACCTGATTGAAAAGAGTTAATTTGACTCATTGCTTGTGATTGAAATTAAATCAAATTATTAAAAATCAATAAGATATGAATTGGTACGGATAGTGCAATATCAGATTCAGAAAGTCATGCTTTAAACCAGACAGAGTGGTCTTTAGCCACCTTACAATTTGTATCCACCTTTGAGGAGAATTGGATCTATGCTCAACAATCATAATATTGCCATCATCAAAAGCACCATTCCTTTGCTTGAGTCCGCAGGTCCTGCGCTGACTCAACATTTTTATCAGCGCATGTTCAGCCACAACCCGGAACTGAAAGACATCTTCAACATGACACACCAAAAAACGGGTCGTCAGAGTGTTGCGCTGTTTGAAGCCATTGCGGCGTACGCCAAGAACATCGAAAACCTTGCCGCGCTGACGGCAGCAGTTGAACGTATTGCGCATAAACATACCAGCTTCAACATTCAGCCAGAACACTACCAAATCGTGGGTCATCATCTGATTGAAACCCTGCGTGAACTGGCGCCTGACGCATTCACACAAGAAGTGGAAGAAGCGTGGACGGCAGCCTATCTGTTCCTGGCCAAAGTGTTTATTGACCGGGAAGGCGAACTGTATTTGCAGCGCAAACAAGCCGTCGGTGGTTGGGCGAATGCGCGCGAATTTGTCGTTGCAGAAAAACGAGTGGAATCGGAGCTGGTGACCAGTTTCATTCTGGCACCAAAAGATGGCGGGTCTGTCTTGGATTATCAGCCAGGTCAGTATATTGGGATTGAAGTAACGCCAAAGGGTGGTCAGTACAAAGAGATCCGTCAGTACTCACTATCACAAGCACCAAATGGTGTGAACTACCGCATTTCAGTTAAGCGTGAAGGTGTTGGCAGCGAGTTTGAAGGTTTGGTGTCAAATCACCTGCATGACCATGTTGAAGAGGGGGATAGTGTCTCGCTATACGCTCCAGCTGGTGATTTCTTCTATGTTGAGCGTGATCGCCCGGTGGTCCTGATTTCTGCTGGTGTGGGCGCGACACCCGTTCAGGCCATGCTGCAAACTCTGGCTCAGGGTGAGAAACAGCAGGTGACTTATCTGCACGCGTGTAACTCGCCTTTGCAGCACTCTTTTGTTGACGAAACTGCAACCCTGATAGCGGCAAAAGGCTGGCAGCAACATATTTGGTATCTAAATGGTCAACGCGGCGCTTCGCGCTCTGGAGCGATGGATCTCAGTCTGGTTGCTCTGCCACTGACAGATGGCGACTTCTATTTGTGTGGCCCACTGGCCTTCATGGAAAGCATCGTCAAACAGCTAATGGCTCTGGGTGTGAGTGGTGAGCGTATTCACTACGAAGTATTTGGTCCGCACGCTACGCTCAATGCCTGATTACTGAGACATCATCAAGAACACCAAAAGGCCCTGCGGGGCCTTTTTTCATGGAAGGATACTAGTAACGGAATGTCGAGACGATACGGTTTTTGCCTTCCGACTTCGCGCTGTAAAGCGCTTTGTCGACTTTACGCAGCGTCGCTTCATAGTCACCGAGATCATGCTGAGCCAGCCCAATACTGATGGATACTGGTGCTTTGATCTCAAAATTAGTGGTCGCGACTTTCGCTCGTGCCTGTTCAGTCAAATGGTAGATATCCTCACTGTCACCTTCAGTAAGCAGTACTATGAACTCTTCGCCACCCCAGCGTCCAACAATCCCCACACTGGCAAACGACTGGGTGAGCACATCGGCAATTCCTTTCAGGACGTTATCTCCGGCCACGTGTCCGAATTGATCGTTGACCATCTTAAAGTTATCAACGTCAATCATGGCCACATGGAAAGGACGAGTGCTGTTGGCAATGCGGCGCTCAATATAGTGGCGGTTGAACACACCCGTAAGAGAATCGGTCATCGCCAGTTTTTCCAGCTTGAGGTTGGCCTCGTTCATTTTCCGGTATGCATGCAAGCGACTAGCGTCGAAATACCAAATGATGATGGCTAATGTGATCCAAACGACCACCAAATTGATGTAGCTGGCAAAGTTATCTTCTGCGGGTTGCCAAACATCCATGTGCGACAGCATGAAGTAGTTAAAGACGGCAAACTGGATGGCAATCGCGGGAAGTGAAATTTTTCTGGGAAGTAATGCAATTGCGACGACTGGCGTGATCAACCCAAAAATTAAAGCGTATTCGCGGTTCCCTTCATCAAACATATAAAAATGGGTCAACAGGAAAATCACGCAGGTGAGTAGTACTGCTGACATGCAGGCCTTTTTCCTAACAAACAGAAGGTATTGGGTATAGCAGACAATCGCCAGTGTTGTCAGATGCGCGTATACCAAAGGAGGATAGAAATCGAGAACCGTATTGTAGAACAGGAAAAAGACGTTGTTTGCAGCGAGCAACATCGCCGATGCGCAATTGAGATATATACGCCGGTACTGCTCGTCATCGTTAGTCAGACGAAGGTGGTGGTTGATAAGCCGTGCAATCATTTATAGTCCAGTAGCCGGTAGCCTGACGTCCTTTTCTCAACAAAGATGTAACAATTTGCTGAAGTGTCCATTTTTTAAGACTGAATTTTTGCGCCCTATGTTGCCGGAAAATCACAAGTTTCTCTAGTTATGATTGTTCCGGCGATTCCAAAAGTTTGATGTCTATTGAAATGTGTGCAATTAGTCTGGTAACGCTTGCAGCAGATCGAAGTTGATCTCGTGGCTGTTGAGGTCACCTTCAACGAATACGGTATGACCCGTAATCATTACCGAGAGGTCAACCGTGCGTTTGGGATTCGCAGCTAAGGCAGTAATTGCTTCAGGGTCAAAGCGCACAATTTCAGCGCTGTGGTAGCCTAGTTTACCTTTGTTCTGTTGCCACCAGATATCTGACTTGGTTTGATAGGTGTAGACTTTTACTACATCGGCCAGGCGGGTCGCCTTTTTCACCCGTTCGACCTCTGGCTCACCTAATTCGATCCAGAGTTCGTTGTGCCCGGCTAAGTCTTGTTGCCAGATGTCCGGCTCGCTGGTGGTCGAAATGCCTTTGGTAAACTGTAGTTGAGGGTGGGCATTAAGACAGTAAGCCAGTACACGTGCCATCATACGCTCTTCGGTTTCTGAAGGGTGGAGTGCCACGGTAAGGTTGAGCGTATCGTAATGATCGCGGTTCATGTCCGTCAGTGCGATGCGGAACTTATAAATGGTTGGTTTCAGTGCCATGAAAACGGCTCACACTTTAACTTTAAGGGATAAGGATTATACGAGCCTGAAAAGTGGGAGGCCCAATAACGAAAATAGCCAGCTAAAAGCTGGCTATTAAAATTCGGAAAGTCTATTACAGAACTTTGATGCTTTCTGCTTGAGGACCTTTTTGACCTTGAGTGATTACGAACTCAACTTTTTGACCTTCAGCAAGAGTGCGGAAACCGTCACCTTGGATTGCGCTGAAGTGAGCAAAAACGTCAGGACCGTTTTCTTGTTTGATGAAGCCGAAGCCTTTAGTTTCGTTGAACCATTTAACGGTACCAGTAACTGGAGTAGACATAGTGTATATCCTAAAAAAATTTAAATATTGTGGCCGATCACGGCGCGGATAGCGTGGAAAAGTAGATTGCTATTGCGTACGACACGACGGGAGTTACAAGTAATCCAACGAATGTGTATACAAAGAACTTCATTTCTAGCTGCTAACGAGTCTAGAGCAATCCGTAGGGTTGTCAATCGAATCTTGATGTCTCTCGAAAAGCTTTTTCAGATTTTGTCAGATTTTATGCTCTATGCGCCATTTCTGTGCAATTGTGTATGTACTCATTCTTAAAAATAGTGGCCCCAGTTCCTCGTAGATGATTGACACGCCAAGATTTCGGCGCAAAATGTGCTACGAAAATGTAATCACATGTTAATGCCAATACAAAGGAGGCGATGATGAGTCATTCATCAAAGATGTCTCGTGACAATCCGGTAATAGAAACCGAGTTTGGTCGCGGTACGATCAAAGACAACGCGTTAAAAGCCGTCGTTACCAGTCAGTTGTTCAGACAACGAGTCGAGAAAGCGAAAAAAGGGAAAGGCAGTTTCAGCCGCAAAATGAAACACAGAGGGAAAGAGCCCTATTCAAAAGCCGCTTAAGAGTGACTTTCGAATAGGGCTCTTAACTTAGGGCAACATGATTAACGTTCGATTTTAGGAGAGTAAATCGAATAGGCGGTAATCTGGCCCGCAACGATGGCGGAAAACATAAACAACGCCGATAGGCCAATGCTTGGGATCGGCAGAATCGACTGTTCAAATACCGATTGGCTGGCGCTGATCAACACCCGGCTACCCGGAACCAGAATAATGATCCCCTGAACGATATAGATGGAGCCTGTGAGCTCCATTTTTTTGGCCAGCCAGGTACCATACAAAGTGATAAGTACGGTCGTTACCCAGGTGCCCACCACCCATCCTGCATCAAAGCCGAGATAAAATGGTCCCCACATCCCCAATACGGCGACGGGCAAACCAAGCAGAATATCTTTCGGGCGAGCATTAAACAGGACACCGATCGATGTCGAGAGCAGGAACAAGCCGAAAATATGCAGGGCCAGCGGTACTTCGTTTTTGTACGTTGTCGCCGGAGCTTGACCCCATATCGCTTCCCCGATGTTTAGACCAATCACAATCCCGACAAAAAGCTTAATGAGCGTCAGCGCACTCTGACCGAATAAACTGGTGCCGGAGACCAGGTCGTTGAACGCCAAACATTCCAATGAGTTCGCAATTGATAATCCGGGGACAAACAGAATCACGGCCGCAACACATAGCGCCCAAACCGGAATGGGCAAGCCGGTACTGGCCAGAAATGCCACCAGCACACCAGTAATAAGTGCAGCCACAAATTCCACCGCAATCGCTCGGCGTGAATGGCAAATCAGTTGACTGATCCAAACCAGAAAGCCAAGCAACACGGCGATCATAACCGCTTCCAGCGTACTCCCCACTAACATCAGATAGGCTGGCGGAATTCCCATATTGGCGAGCGCGATGATCCATTTGGGATAACCAATGGGTTCGGGAACTGGTTCATGGCTTGGCTGGTTGATACGGATAATCGTATTGGCCAGCAAGCTAAGGTTAATTGAAGCTGGCTTTAAACGTTTCATGACCACAGCGTTGTTGTCGTCTGGAAACTGGTAGTTGATCGTTGTCGGTGTCGCCTGAATCATCACATCCACCCCATGTTTTTGCGCATAAAACTGGGTGTATTTTTCTACTTTATAAGGGGCACATCCGCTGCGATGAAGTGTGTCGCCAATCTCAACAATTTTGTCGATTCGATACTGTGACGGCATGAGGTGAAAGTGAGGTTAATCAAAGGTGGCGCAAAAGTAGCAGAGAGCAATCCCTAAGACGAGAACCCTCGCGTTGTTAAATCGGTCAATAGTTTAAAAGTGTGATACAGCTATCTCTTCCGTTCCTCCTCTTTTCTGCCATTTTCAATCTCCGTAATCAGTGCTCCTTTCCATTTTTGCAATCTGAAGTTTTTCGCCGTGGGTTAACTGTGCGCTGATCACAAAATGAAAACATTAGTCATAAAAAAATTATGGTTAATTTTTTGTTTCAAAATGTCATCTTTCGAAAAGATGTCTCGCGCTAAGCTTTGGTAAATCTAAAAGTGTCTCTCTGCCTAATTTAACGCTTAATTAACAATCGCTTTGGGCCTGAGTTCTGTTCATTTTTTGTTGCTTTTTTGCTCTTGAAATAAAAATTCGATGCGAGAAAATATGCAAAAAGTGAGATTTCAAATTTGAAAGGATGCTTTCTGTAACTAAGGTAGGCAGATTATGAAACTGTTATTGATCATGATGGCATCGGTATCGGCAGGTGTTGCGTCAGCTGAACATTTCCATTCTTTCATGCTTGGCTTATCTGTCGCGGCATTGGCGGTAGGTAGCTGTTACTGGTTTGCGTTTCGCAGCTCTCGTTTCCCTGAACTAGCGGTATTCCTGCTGGTGTGTGGATTGTTGGCGAAAGTGGGTGTCACCGTGTTAGGTGTCGCCTGGGGATTGTCGGCGCAACTGATTACCTCGCCATTGGTGTTTGCGTTGTCCTATTTGTTCTTCTCGATTGTCGTGACCTATTTGTGGTTCAGCTATCGAGACAGCATTACAGTGGTGCCCAAACCAACCCTACATCACTAAGCAATTAAAAAAATGGAGGCCGTCAGGCCTCTTTTTTTGTGGCTCATCTCGCGTGTCCTGACGTTCGACTATAGTTCTACAGTCATACCGCTCGTTTCTTTATACACTGTCTGTTGAGTTGTAACTGAAGGATGGTAGAAGTATGGAAACCGCACTGTTTTGGATTGAAAAAAGTGTACTTTTAGTGGGCATTTTGCTGGTGCTGACAGGGATTACCCGATACGGCAAACGCAGTCAGGATTGGAAAGGTGTGGCGACAATGTTTTACAAGCGCGTTCCAATGACCATCGAGGAATACAAGTTATATCGACTCGGGGTTGCGATGGTTGTGTTGGCTATTGTTCTACGTATTGTCCTTCTGACTTTATGGCCAAATTACTAACGGATAGGAATCATCCTATTTATCAATAATTAAGGCCACAATTCTAGCCTCTCTCGCAAATTTAGGTATACACTCTAGGTTAAACCCAAAATGAGAATGAGAAGGTGATGATATGTCGTATTCAGTACTCATCTGCGATGACTCAGCGTTGGCTCGAAAGCAGATGGCACGCTCTCTCCCTGCATCGCTTAATGCAGATATCACCTTTGCTGTACATGGACTGGATGCGCTGAGTATTTTAGAAACGCAGCGCTTTCAGTTGATGTTTCTCGATTTGACGATGCCGGAACTGGATGGTTTCGGCACGTTAGAAGCAATGCGTGATAAAGGCTATACCACTCCTGTGGTGGTGGTGTCCGGCGATATTCAACCCAAAGCGAAAGAACGCGTATTGGCCCTCGGTGCTAAAGCCTTCATTCAAAAACCGATTAATAAAGACGATCTCAATGCGGTTATCCGTACGCTGGTTGAACCGCCCACGCAGCCACGTATCGTTACGCCTATTTCCATTGAACTGCCGGTTCTGCGCCGCCGCGATATTTATATGGAAGTGGCGAACGTTTCTATCGGCCGGGCAGCGGATGCTTTAGCACGTCACTTCGACGTGTTTGTGCAGTTACCTCTGCCAAACGTAAATATTTTTGAAGTGAGTGAACTGCACATGGCGCTGCGTGACTTGGCAGATAACGTCCACGTTTCCGGTGTTTGTCAGGGCTTTAGTGGCGAAGGGATTGCGGGGGAAGCTTTGGTTTTGCTGACCGATTCCAGTGTCGCCGATCTGAAAAAACTGATGAAAGTGCCAGCTGATAATGAAGAGTTGGAAGAGTTAGAGCTCATCATGGATGTCTCCAATATTTTGGTCGGGTCTTTTCTGAATGGGTTGGGCGAGCAGGCCGAAGTGCGTTTCTTCCAGAGCTCGCCGGTGCTGCTCGGTCAGCACATTCCAATCGATTCTGTGATTCAGTCAACCGCAGGTTCGTTTAAGAAAACCATGACGTTTGAAGTCAGCTACAACATAGAAGGCACGTCGATCCGCTGCGATCTCTTGTTTATGTTTGTTGATGAATCGCTACCGCTTCTGGACAGCAAACTCGCTTATCTGATGGAGGATTTCTGATGTTGTCGCTTCCTGCAGAATTTGAACAATTTCACTGGATGGTGGATATGGTTCAGAACGTCGATATGGGACTGATTGTCCTCGATCGTGATTACAACGTTCAGGTTTGGAACGGCTTTATGACTCATCACAGTGGTAAGTTAGCGCATGAAGCGATAGGCCAATCCTTGTTTACTCTGTTTCCTGAGATTCATAAAGAGTGGTTCAAACTCAAAACCAAGCCTGTTTACGATTTGGGGTGTCGCAGTTTCATTACCTGGCAGCAGCGTCCGTATCTGTTTAAATGCCGCAATGTGCGTCCGGTGACCCAGCAGGCCGAGTTCATGTATCAAAACATCACGCTCAACCCGATGCGAACGCCGACAGGCAAGGTGAATTCATTATTCTTGTCGATACAGGATGCCACCGCCGAAGCGCTGATGACGTTGCAAGCCAAGTAAATCGCGTCCAAGCAGAAAATTGACAACTAAGCCAAGGTGAACCTTGGCTTTTTTGCATACACTTTAAGTTTATCGTTTTGTATACAGGGACCAAACTGATGCCGTTACCGAAAGTTTTCTATACCGCGCAACAAGTCAAACAAGGTGAAGTGATGGCGGCCAAAACCAAAGGGTTGGAGATGTTCAGCCTGATGGAACGGGCCGGACAGGCGGTGTTTACCGTCGCGTATGCCCAATATCCGGGAACGCATCACTGGCTGGTATGTTGCGGTGGCGGTAACAATGGTGGCGACGGTTATATTGTGGCGTGTCTGGCCCGCTCGCTGGGCGTTCAGGTAACGGTTTGGCAAATAGGGGACCCAGAGCAGCTCAAGGGAGATGCACTTTCTGCCTATTACCACTGGCTGGATCATGGGGGAGAAGTGTATCCGATCGATGAAGTGGTGCCGGATGATGTTGATTTGATCGTCGATGGGCTGCTCGGCACTGGCCTAACGGGTACCGTTCGCGAACCGATGCAGCAATTGATTGATACGCTGAACCGCTGCTCAGCGCCGATTGTCGCAATTGATATTCCGTCAGGGTTATGTGCCAACACTGGTGCGGTTTTGGGCACGTCGATACGCGCTCAGCATACCGTCAGTTTTATCGGGCTGAAACAAGGGTTAGTAACGGGTAAAGCGCGTAACTACGTCGGAGAATTGCACTTTGCCGGGCTGGGGCTGGAAGAAAGCTTTAGTCAGCAAAATGTGCCGACCGTTCAGGCGATCGATCAGAAAACGCTTAAGCAACTGCTGCCCAAGCGAGAACCCTGCTCGCACAAAGGCAGCCATGGCAAAGCTGTGATCGTGGGCGGAAATGACGGTATGGGGGGCGCGGTGATCCTTGCGGCTCAGGCGTGTGCGCGGGTCGGCAGTGGATTAACCGCCACGCTGATGCATCCGAGTAATACCGCTCCCATGTTGTCCGCTTGTCCTGAAATCATGGCGGCAGGATGGACTGACGAAGCGATGATCGATGAGCGTCTGCAATGGTGTGATGTGCTGGCGATTGGCCCGGGACTGGGGCGAAATGACACCGCGCTGCAAATGATGCACAAAGTGCAAAAGCAGCCCAAACCGAAAGTCATGGATGCTGATGCGCTGCATTTTCTGGCGCAATCCGCAAACTTCGACCAGCAGCGTATTCTGACGCCGCATCCGGCAGAAGCGGCCAAACTGATGGATACCAAAGTCTCGAGTATCGAGGCGGATCGTTATAGCGCGGTGAAAGCGCTGCAGAAAAAATATGGCGGCGTGGTGGTATTGAAAGGGGCCGGGACACTGGTGTGTGATGGCAAAGAAACGTACGTGTGCTTGGCGGGCAATCCGGGAATGGCAACGGGCGGAATGGGCGATGTGCTGACAGGTATTATCGTTTCACTGCTTGCGCAGGGCCTGAGTCTGTTTGAGGCCGCGAAAATGGGCGTTTTGATCCACAGTTTAGCGGCGGATCAAAACGCCAAAGCGTTTGGCGAGCGTGGCTTGCTCGCCAGTGACTTACTGCACCATCTGCGCAGTTTAGTTAATTAGTTCGTTGCCTGACGTCGTGCCTTGCTCAAAGGCCAGTACGTTGTTCAGCGTTGTCTGGGCGATATTGTGCAGGGCATCTTCGGTCAGAAACGCCTGATGGCCAGTAAACAGTACGTTGTGACACGCTGACAGGCGACGGAACACATCGTCGACAATGACATCGTTCGACTTGTCCTGGAAGAACAGATCTTTCTCGTTATCGTACACATCCAACCCCAGTGCGCCGATACGACCTCGTTTCAACGCTTCAATCGCGGCAACCGAATCCAGCAGTTCACCCCGACTGGTGTTGATGATCATCACGCCGTCTTTCATTTGATTGAACGCATTTTCATCCAGCAGATGGTAGTTCTCTTTCGTCATCGGACAGTGCAGGGTAATGATGTCGCTTTGGGCGAACAGCTCTGGCAGCGACACGTACTTTGCGCCGATTTCAATCGCCAGCGGGTTCTCATACGGATCGAAACACAAAATGTTCATGCCCAGCCCTTTGAGAATACGCATGGCCGCGATGCCAATTTTACCTGAGCCAATAACGCCGACGGTTTTACCATAAAAGTTAAAACCGACCAGGCCTTCCAAAGAGAAGTTCGCGTCACGGGTACGCTGATACGCTTTGTGGTAGCGGCGGTTCAGACACATCATCAGACCAATGGCATGTTCCGCAACAGCTTCCGGTGAATAAGCCGGAACACGCACCACTTGCATACCAATGCGTTTAGCGGCATCCAGATCAACCTTGTCGAAACCTGCACAGCGCATCGCAACAAGGCGGGTACCCCCTTGATACAGTTCAGTCAGAACATCTTCACTCAGATCATCGTTCACAAATGCACATACAGCTTTACAGCCTTTGGCCATTTTGGCGGTTTTCTTCGTTAGACGAAAATCATGGAAATGGAGCGTGAACGCGTTTTTGTCGACGATTTTTTTGAATGAGGTTTCGTCGTAAGTTTTTGCGCTGAAGAAAGCGATATCGATCATAGCAGTCTCCTTAAATAAGACCTGACTTCAAATAATTATCGCTATAGTTAAACGGATGGTGGCAAAAATAAACCATAAGTTTTGTGTGTGAACAAAGGCTGAGCGGTGGTCGCTCGCCTTTTGTTCAGATTGAGGGAAAACACTACATTCTAAAGCGCGCACCCACACTGAATGAGGTACTGGAGTAACCTTTATCAAGGTCTTGGTAACTGACTTCAGCGGTAAACTCAAGGTTCGGGTTCAATCCGGTGGCGACGCGAGCGCCAGCACTCACATAGGGATTAACGCCCGAATGTGTCGAGGAGGTTTCCGGCACGGCGCTGACATTCGTTTCTTCCAACTGCGTATAGGCAAAGCCGCCGCGCGCGTAGAGTGTGGCGTATCGGGTGACTGGCGCCTCGGCGCGAATACCGCCGTAGAAACTGTCGTATTTGGTTTCGATGGCATTGCCGTTGCCATCGCGCAGTTTTGCGGTGCTCGACATCGTGCCGTTATAGCCCAAATCTACGCCCATGAAAGGCGAAAAGTAGTAGCTGTAGCCGACGGTCGTGGTAAATACCTGATCACTGCTGTGACCGTTATCTAAGGTGGTATAACCTGCATCAACGTTGAACTGATGCTGGCTGTTGGTGGCGGCAAAAGTTGGCATGGCGGCAAACAGTGTTGCCAGCGTTATCCCGGCGATCATGGGTTTTATCATTGTTGTTCTCCACTGCTGTTTCATAGAAGTTAGCCAAAAACAGGTATTTGGCGCTGCTAACTTCCGGTGAAGGAATTAGCGATAGTTAAACCTTAGCAAGGTTTACACCGTTTCAGAGGCTTTCGAAGCAGAGAGAAGAAAATGTGTGATCAGCGAAATATCGCCGTCATAATTTGTGGTGTTTTGCTGCCATTTGTCCGTTTGAACATGAGACATCAGTCTCACTTTTAGATTTCCTCACTCAGAGTGAACGTTTGCGGTGAACGTTTTCCTAGAGCAGTTTAATAAGTAGGTTCTAATTAACTCACTGAATATTAAGTGTTAAATCTGATATTTAGGCGCAGGGGAGAGAAAGGAGTGCGAACAGGTATGAAATCTTCGACAGGGTAACACAAAAAAAAGTCAAATATCAGACTTGCCGGAAAGAAATCGCGGCCTATAATGCTGAAAACCGGAGCGTCTGCCAACGCTCCGGTTTTTTTGTGTCCGAAAAGTACCAAAGTCTGCCAACCGCGGTACTACGCACTCTGCAAAAAGAGACACAAACTGTGAATCAATCAAGGAATTACACAATGCGTATCGAACAAGAACTTAAGTTGGGTTTTAAAGATGTCCTGTTTCGCCCGAAACGTTCAACCCTGAAAAGCCGTTCTCAAGTAAATTTAACCCGCGAGTTTACCTTCAAGCATAGTGGCCGTCAATGGTCCGGTGTGCCAGTCATTGCGGCGAATATGGACTCAGTGGGCAGCTTTGCGATGGCCAAAGCACTGGCTGAGCATGGTGTAATGACCGCAGTCCACAAACACTACACCGTTGAAGACTGGGCTGAGTTTGCGAAAACCGCAGATAAAGCCACCCTGAACAACGTGATGGTGTCTACCGGTACTTCCGACGCAGACTTCCAAAAAACCCAAGACATCATGGCGCTGTCAGATGAATTCATTTTCATCTGTATCGACATTGCCAACGGTTACTCAGAACATCTGGTTGAGTACGTTGAACGAGTGCGTGCAGCCTTCCCGGATAAAGTGATCTCAGCAGGCAACGTTGTGACAGGCGATATGTGTGAAGAGCTGATTCTTGCAGGTGCAGACATCGTCAAAGTCGGCATTGGCCCAGGCTCTGTGTGTACCACTCGCGTCAAAACCGGTGTCGGTTATCCGCAACTGTCTGCCATCATTGAGTGTGCTGATGCGGCACACGGCCTTGGCGGCACCATCATCGGTGACGGTGGCTGTTCATGTGCAGGCGATGTCTCTAAAGCCTTCGGTGGCGGCGCAGATTTCGTCATGCTGGGCGGCATGCTGGCTGGTCACGAAGAGTCAGGCGGCGAAGTCATCGAAAAAGACGGCGAGAAGTTCATGAAGTTCTACGGCATGTCTTCAAAGAGCGCGATGGACAAACACTCTGGCGGCGTCGCGGGCTACCGCGCAGCTGAAGGAAAAACCGTCCTGTTGCCATACCGTGGCAGTGTGCACGGCACCATCCAGGACATCCTCGGCGGTGTGCGTTCAACCTGTACCTACGTAGGCGCAGCAAAGCTTAAAGAGCTAACAAAGCGTACTACCTTCATCCGCGTACAAGAGCAAGAGAACAACGTATTCGGTAAAGAGTGATCGTAAGATTGCTCGGAAAATTGTTGAAACAACCATAAATTGATATTTACAACCATATATTGATATTTGGTACAACCATAATTTGATATTGCCTCTTCATAGTCTAGACTTATGTAAGTTTACGACAAAATCGTGATGAGGCAATATTATGTCTGTTCTATCTTCTCCTTCTCCTTCTCCTTCTCCTTCTCCTTCTCCTTCTCCTTCTCCTTCTCCTTCTACTGCCGCCCTGATTGCACTTGAAAGTGCATTTGTTACTCCTGCTCGAAACTTAACTAAGTCGCGTGGGAAAAACATACACCGTTACGTCAGTGCTAAGATGGGAAAAAGAGTTACAGTAGAATCTTTTTTAGAATGTGCTGCTTGTTATCATTTTGATTTTGAGCCCAGCATCGTGCGCTTTTGTTCTCAGCCGATAAGATTTTCATACTGCCTAAATGGTAAGACCCATACTTATGTTCCAGACTTTCTAGTTCAATTTGATACCGGTGAATTTAAGTTGTACGAAGTAAAGTCCGATATGGAAAGCTCAAAAGAGGAATTTCAATGTGAATGGGAAGCAAAAGTTCAAGGTGCGTTTGAGTTAGGTTTGGAGCTAGAGCTGGTTACAGAGGAAGAAATACTGGATGAGGTCATATTTAGCAACCTTAAACTTTTGCATCGATATGCTTCAAGAGATAACTTGAATCACTTTCATCAAACTCTCCTTGCCACCTTTAAATTGAATGGTACCCAAACCGCAAAGAGTTTAGGACACCACCTTGGCCTAAATGGAAGAAAAATATTACCATTCCTGTGTGATTTGCTCTCTCGAAACTTACTTCAAACAAGCTTAGAGACGCCACTTTCACTTGAGTCTGAATTTGAATTGGTTTGTCATGCCTAAGAATTCCTTTTCTAGTTTTCATCGGAAGTCGGCATTTCAGCAAGACAAACTTGAGTCGAATGATAGGGTTGTTGTTGATATCAATGATGTCGATGAAGCAACATATCAAGACATATCCGCATTTCCTGACAATTTAGCCACTCAGATTACTTTTCGTCTAAGTATCCTTCGTTATTTAGCCAGTAAGTGCGAACAAATCATTCCAAAGACTATCGAACCGCATCGCGTCGCACTACAACGTTTACACGACAGAAATATTCCAAGTTCGATATCAATATACCGGTGGTGGTTAGTTTTCAGAGCGTCTGATTGTAACCCAGCAAGCTTAGCTCCCAAGAACAAAGATAAGGGTAACAGTAAAGTCAAAGTACCAATATTCGTTGATGCCTTGCTGGAACAAGCTGTAGAAAGAGTTATCTCTGGGCGAAAAGTGCGTATAAGAAGTGCCTACAAGCGCGTGCGAAGGAAATTACGTCAGCATAATTTGAACAATGGAACGGAGTACAAATACCCAACTTATGAATCCCTTCGGAAACGGGTTAAAAAGAAGACCCCTTTCGAATTACTGGCCGCGAAGAAGGGCGAGCGAGTCGCGAAAAGAGAGTTCCGTAGGATGGGAAAGAAGATATTGACTTCTTACGTCCTTGAGAGGGTAGAAATAGATCATACGGTGGTGGATCTATTTGCTGTACATGAAGAACATCGCGTGCCATTGGGCCGACCTTGGCTTACTCAATTAGTTGATTGTTACAGCAAAACAGTTATTGGTTTTTACCTAGGGTTTGAACCACCTAGCTACGTATCAGTGTCACTCGCACTTAAAAATGCAATACTGCGGAAAGATGATCTTTTGAGCTCGTTCGACTCAGTACAAAATGAATGGCTATGTTACGGTATCCCTGATTTACTCGTGACAGATAATGGTAAAGAGTTCTTGTCTAAAGCTTTTGATAAAGCATGTGAATCACTGTTGATCAATGTACATCAAAACAGAGTCGAAACGCCCGACAATAAACCGCATGTCGAACGTAACTACGGTACTATCAATACTTCTCTGCTTGACGATTTACCAGGGAAAGCTTTTAGCCAGTACCTTCAGAGAGAAGGTTACGACTCAGTGGGTGAAGCTACCCTTACACTAGATGAAATCAAAGAAATTTACTTGATTTGGTTAGTCGATATTTATCATAAGAATTCTAACCAGAGAGGTACTAATTGTCCTAACGTAGCATGGAAAAGGGGCTGTCAAGAATGGGAGCCGGAAGAGTTTACTGGATCTAAAGATGAGTTGGACTTTAAATTCGCTATTGTTGATCACAAACAACTAACCAAAGCAGGTGTAACGGTTTATAAAGAACTGGTATACAGTAGTGAACGTTTAGCTGAGTATAGGGGTAAGAAAGGAAATCATAAAGTTCAGCTCAAATATAATCCGGAGTGTATGGCGGTCATTTGGGTGTTAGATGAAGACCTGAACGAGTACTTCACGGTTAACGCGATAGACTATGTATATGCAAGTAGAGTGTCTCTCTGGCAACATAAATACAATATGAAGTATCAAGCAGAGTTAAATTCAGCAGAATATGACGAAGACAAAGAAATTGATGCAGAGATAAAAATTGAAGAAATCGCTGACCGTTCAATTGTTAAGACTAAGAAAATCAGAGCACGGAGGCGTGGTGCCAGACACCAAGAGAATAGTGCAAGAGCTAAGTCTATCAGTGATGCCAAGCCTGTCCCATCCCAGAAACATGAAGACGAAATTGTAGTTGTTGATAATGAAGATTGGGATATTGATTATGTTTAAGAAATCCAGATGAATGAAACTCGAGAAGCACGCATCTCAAAAGCTAAAAGAGCATTTGTATCCACGCCGAGCGTGACGAAAATATTATGTTACATGGATAGATGTAGAGATTTATCAGACTTTGAATCTGAGCCTACTTGTATGATGGTCTATGGTGCTTCGGGAGTCGGTAAAACGACAATTATCAGAAAATATTTAAGTCAAAACAAACGAGATTCTGAAGTCGGGGGCGATATAATTCCAGTCTTGCATATAGAGCTGCCGGACAATGCGAAGCCGGTAGATGCTGCGAGGGAGTTGCTGGTTGAAATGGGGGATCCGCTAGCACTTTATGAAACAGATTTAGCCAGATTGACGAAAAAGCTAATTGATTTAATCCCGCTAGTTGGCGTGAAGTTGATTATTATCGATGAGTTCCAGCATTTAGTAGAAGAAAGGTCAAATCGAGTTCTCACGCAAGTAGGTAACTGGCTAAAAATGATACTCAACAAAACGAAATGTCCAATCGTTCTTTTCGGAATGCCATATTCAAAGGTTGTACTACAAGCTAACTCGCAACTTCATGGACGATTTTCAATTCAGTTCGAACTGCGACCCTTCAGCTACCAGGGAGGCAACGGTGTATTCAAAACTTTTTTGGAGTACCTTGATAAAGCTTTACCTTTTGAAAAGCAGGCTGGCTTAGCTAACGAAAGTTTGCAGAAAAAATTGTATGCATTCTCTCAAGGAAACATGCGGTCATTGAGAAATCTTATTTATCAAGCATCTATTGAAGCAATTGATAATCAACATGCGTCGATTACCGAAGAAGATTTTGTTTTTGCATCGAAGTTGACCTCAGGTGATAAACCTATTTCCTGGAAAAATCCTTTTGATGAGGGTGTTAAGGTTACGGAAGATATGTTGCGGCCGCCACCAAAGGATATTGGATGGGAAGACTATTTGAGAAATACCACTCATAAAATTAGAAATTCAGGAGTAAAAAATAACTTTTTCGATTAACACCCTACAGACTGATAAAAGTCGAAGAATACCAAACCTGGCGAATGTAGGTGTAATGCGTTTACACTCGTATTACGTGAAATTGCTCTTTTGTTCTTCCTATTCGACCGAACTGCGGAGATTCTCTTATGTTTGAAATCATTACTCTTTCATCAGGATCGCCAATGACAACTTTTTAACTTTTGACTACATTGTAATTGGCTAGAGGTGATAAAAATCAAATAAAAGCTATTAGGATATCGTGTGATAGAACGTCGGATAGATAAAAATCGTTTTTCTGAATATGTTGTCAGGCAAGCATTGTATTGGATGTCGCATCGGGCATCATGGCAACTCAGTGAAAGCGAGCAAGAATGGATTGTTCAGTTTTCTGCCGAGAGTGATATTGAGATTTATGAATTTGAACGCTTGTTGAATGACTATTTACTCAGAGAACGACTTTCACATCAAACAATTAGGTTGCGGGAACGAATTACATTATCTGTACTTGAATCGGTAGAACGGAAGTTACGTTTATGAAACTTCTTCCTTTCAACTTCGAGTTTATTGACTCAGATATTGCATTCTTAAGCAATGAGGCGGGCTTCTTCGAGTATTTGAATAGATCCCAGCTTGAATCACTTGTTTCCTTTTCTTCCACTGGTACAGAAGAACTAGATTTATTGCTGGAGTCGAAGTTGTTTTTGACTTCCCCCAATAGCTCAGGCGTATCAGTTAATGCCTTAGCATCTGGTATGTCCAAACGTCTGATGAAAGCGTTGCAATTCAACCCAATCTTCATGATCGTTCCAACATTACGGTGTGATCACACATGTCGATACTGTCAGGTTAGCCGAGCCTCAATACACGCTCGGAATTTTGACATGGAAGAAAGCAATATCACTCCGATGATGGAACAAATTAAGACCTTATCTTCACCTCCCTACAAACTGGAGATCCAAGGTGGGGAACCTTTAATACGTTTCGATCTCGTTCAGAAAATTTATGATAGTGCTGTTAGCATTCTTGGAGAAGAGCAGTTTGAGTTTGTCATCGCTACGAGCCTTTCCCTTTTAACGGATGAGATAGTTTCTTGGTCGGAAGCCAAAGCTATCCACTTTTCTACTTCTCTGGATGGTTCACACCTAATACATAACTCACATCGAATACTAGGAAATGGGGACTCATTTGAACGTGTTAAGCTGGGCATACAAAAAATCAAAAGCTCTCTTGGTGATAAACATGTGGCAACGGTGACAACCGTAACGAGCGCTCTACTACCATATCCCGAAGATATTATCTCGACACATACAGAGCTGGGACTGAACGATATTTTTATTCGACCTGTAAGCCCTTATGGTTTTGCCAATCATGATCAGCGTTCGACATATTCTATCGATGAATACATCTCCTTTTATGAACGTTTTCTTAATGTTCTGAGCACTTATCATCAACGAGGATATAAGTTGGTAGAGCATTCAGCACTGATTCACCTGAAACGTATTCTAGACCCGAACTATAGCAGCTATTCTGATTTAAAGTCCCCAAGCGGCGTCATTTTGAATTCGATACTTTTTAACTACGATGGCCGAATCTTTGGCAGCGATGAAGCGAGAATGCTTCAAAAATCGAACTCAGATATCGATTTTTCCCTCGGTACTATTCAATCTCCAAATGTAAGTAACAACCAGTTTTATCGCAGTGTGCTGAGTCAATCTTTTTCTCTGTGTCATCCAGGTTGTATTGACTGTGCATATCAGCCATTTTGTGGTGCAGATCCCTGCCAAAACATCAGCGTATTTGGTGAGCCAGTAGGGGATAAAAGCCAGTCTCGCTTTTGCCAATATCATAAAGCCATGTTTACGCTGGTGCTCAAGCATTACCGTAGCAAAGATGAGGTCGGCCAGATGTTCAAGGAGTGGATATATGGATGACGCGATTCGTCAGGATCTCTTTGAATTGAGTTTGAGAGACTTCTCCAACAGTGGTTATTATCAACTGCGCAAGTCTACCAATCCAGTAGAGACACAGTATCTCGACCAATTGCTGATAATGGGAGATGAAAGTACGTCACTTCCATCAATTCCGATAGGGTTTGTCGGTGTTGTGTTTAACCAAGCCTTATATGAGTCTATTTATGATGGAGACATTGCCACCATTAATACATTCGATCAACTTCGAGTCATTCTATCGCGCAATGCCAATCACAACACTCTACTTGTCACTGAGCGATGCAATAACCTGTGCTTGTTCTGCTCTCAACCACCTAAAAAGGATTTTGACTCGTGGTTATTGACCTATGCTGCCCAAGCAGTTGCAGCGTTTGGTTTTGACGGTGAGATCGGTATTAGCGGTGGTGAACCATTGATTTATGGATCTGATTTTTTGCGCTTTCTTGATTTTGTATCCGAGTTCGCGCCAAAGACGCGACTGCATATTCTTACTAATGGCCGAGCGTTTTCTGATCTGAGGTTTAGCCAGGAAATAGCGCAACGAACTAGAAATATGAGACTGGCCTTTGGTATTCCCCTGTATGCAAGCAGAGCCGCTATTCATGATGAGCTTGTCGGCTCGAAAGGCGCATTTGCCGAGACTGTCACAGGTATGATTAATGCTGGTAACTTAGGTATTGAAATGGAAATTCGTTTCATACCTACACAGGCCAATATGAATGAACTTCCTGTTCTCGTGGAATATATCAGCAGAGTTTTTTCCAATGTTGTTCAATTGTCTGTGATGAATTTGGAAGCTACAGGTTGGGCTAAAAAAAATTGGTCTACCTTGTATAGTACAACGGATGATTATGTCGAGTGCTTAAAAGAGGCTGTTTGTCTCGCAGACGTTTTAGGTTTACACCCAACGTTGTTTAATTTCCCTTTATGCCATCTTCCGTCTGAACTTAGACCCTATGCGGTTAAATCAATTTCCGATTGGAAGAACTATTATCCTGATGAGTGTGGACAGTGTCTGCTATTGAAGAGTTGCGGTGGTTACTTTACCTCGTCTAGAGGGAAGTATCATCAACAGGCTAGGAGAATCATATGAAGAATAAATGGAACTTGGTGGCCCTATTACCAGGCTTTTTGGCAATGAGCACATCGTCTAGAGCCCAGGAGGCAATGGCTGTAGGAGACGGAGTACTTAATGATTTTGATTTGGATAATATAGCATTGGCCCCACTCAACAATGAGGTGCCTTTCTATATTGCAGCACATCGAAGTCATAGCAGTCACCGGAGCCACAGTTCTCACCGCTCATCATCAGGGGGCACATATACAGCTCCAACTAAAAAGTACTATTCGGAGCCATTAAGCGAGCCTAGCACCCCTAGTTATACCGCACCCTCAACAACCAAACCACAGAAGGTCAATCCAACTGACTTGGCGAAGCGCAAGGACCTCATCATAAGAGTGCAATTTGCACTTTACAATCTGGGATATTATCAGGGAACCATAGATGGAATCATGGGTAAGCAAACGCGCGAAGCTCTCAATGCATATCGAAAAGTGAATAACATTCCGTTGTCGAAAACGCTGGATACGGAGACACTCAACTCATTGGGGATCATGGCTCGATGAGACGTCTGTTTTACGTCATTGTGTCATTGTCTTGTTTAGTTTGGATAAGCATATACGTTGCTTCACCTGTTACTGCGTATTTTGTTTACAAAAATCAGTTTATGCAACAGACGGCGGAATGTGCTCTCGCTATGGATGAGGCTTGGTATATTGAACAAGCGAACCAACCAGAGCTTGATACAACGACGAAAGTCCATCTGATGGCATGCCATGAATATGACAAAACGAGAAAAATCATGTTGTCGTTAAAGGTTCCAGAAAGTGTTTTGGAATATCTAGGATTAGAAGCGATAGAACTTCATCAACGTACAATTGATGCACTGACTGAGCAGCATCGCTTTAGGGAGCGATAGATGAAGATTTGGTTAATCCTTATTATCACGAGCTTTCAATGTTTTCAGTCTCAGGCATTAACCTTGGATGAGTCATTGGATGTTGCCATTCACGCTTTTCAACTTAAAGGTGATGTATGTAAAAAGGGAGGAGTACCCGGACTAACGCCAATGGCATCTGTTGGAAAAGTCATTTTTGAACGTCCAGTATTGAGTGGAGATAAGGATATTTCTTGTGCCAATTGTCACATCGACAAAAAGGCATTAGCAGATGGTTTACCTTTATCTGTGGGCGTCGGCGGTGTAGGGGAAGATAAGCAGCGGCAAGAGAGTGGTGGAGCTGTTGTGCCGAGAAACGCATTTACTTTGTTCGCTCGCGCTGATGCACGTTTTACAACGTTCTTCTGGGATGGGAAAGTCAAGCTCGAAAATAACCAAATCTACTCCCCAATTGGTGAAGGCTTTTCCATGGGGTTTAATTCTGCATTGTCTGTTGCTGCCGTGTTACCGCTGCTTGCAAGAGACGAATTTCTTGGTCATAGCGGACCATATGACAATAACCGCCATGTTGAGCTGGTCGAAAGTCAATATTTTCAAGATAAAGTGCATGCTCAGAACATCTTTCTACAAGAGCGACTTAACGAATCGAATGATATTGATGTGCGCTCGTTATTAGACGCGTTGAAGTCTGCCGGTTTGTCGAGTAAGGATCTGACATTGCCTGTAGTTGGGAATGCTTTGGCTAGCTTTATTAGTCACAAGACAGCCAACTCATGTGAGCCGTCAAGATGGGAAAGATACATAAACGGCGACAAGGCGGTGTTATCTCAGGAGCAAAAGCAAGGTGCATTGGTGTTTTATGGAAAGGGACGATGCGGAGCCTGCCACAGCGGTGATTTATTGAGCGACATGAAGTTTCATTCCATCGGTGTTCCTCAAGGTTCCCAAGGTCCTCACATGTTCGGGCAAGATTTAGGCCGAGCTATGGTTACGCACTTGGCGCAAGACCGATATCGATTCCGGACACCTTCACTCGTTAGTGTTTCTAAAACGAGTCCGTATGGACACAACGGTTTGTTCTCCTCACTTGAAGAGGTCGTCAAATATCACGTTAGCCCAATATTCTACTTCAGAAGTGAGAATATAGAGGAGTCAATGATCTTTCGTAACAGTGAGGTTATCGCAAGTCGAAGTGATTTTTTACGTTGGATACGGTTAGATAAGCAGGAGTTTACTGTTCTATTGGCATTCCTTGAAACCTTGTGAAAGCTATAGGAATGTGCCTGTCTGGTGTCGGAGGACAATAAACTGTGATAGGAAACGTGCCTTTTGAGGCAATTCTTAGGCTATAAAAAGATAAAGTTTGATCATTTTTGAGGTGCATTGCTATCTTAAAAACTGCCGAAACGACAATAAAGTCTGATCGACTTCTAGCAAGCATTTTGGGCAGAATTAATCATTTTCGGAAAATTGAACATTAGCAACACATGAATAACTAGAAGTATGGAAAACCAATTTCTGATTCAATGTTGTGGTTGATAAAGCACACAAAGCCCCATATTTTGAAAATCGACTCGCAACGTTACCTTGGCTATGCAAATCAAACGAGATTTTGACTACTACCACAACCTTTACAACGTCATTACCCACGCCCTGCTTCATTTGCTGTGTCAGGTATCTGCATCCACCCGTTTTTTTCCAGTAACAACACGCAATGACATACTGCTCAAATACCTTAAGCCAAAGTTCAATTATAAGCCATTATCGATAAAAAGGTCATTATATAAACGATTACACTGGGTAAATGCACAGTATAATGATAAGGTGTTGATTGAGAGAATTATTCAAAACTAAGGTACTCTAATATGAAAAAACAATTAATGACAGCGGCTTTGCTTTCTGTCTTGGGGAGCCCTCCAACTTTAGCCGACACATTGCCCGACCAATACGTGTATCAAGTGGCACTATTTGATGGCGATGATCTTTTGTATAAGCACTCAAGTGTCACGGTGGACAGTAACCGATATTCCAAAGGAAAGCGTATCCCATACTTAATAAAAACGTGTGAAAACCAAGGGGAAAAAACCATCAATAAATCGGGCGGTAAGCAATTCTATCAGGGGATGGGCTACCAGATTGATGTGCATGCCGCGACGGTGACGTTTGTTGAGACGGTTATCGATGAATCTACGTACATTGAGCCACAAAAAGACGAGTTCGACTTGTGTATGAATACGGGTGAACCCCAAGAGAAAGAATACGAGTACAACGCGAACTTTGATCGGAACGTACTGGGAGTTCAAAAATTCACCTTTAATAATAACCGCCGCATCGAGATCATTGTGCAAAAAGAAGGGTGAATGACATAAGCGGCCCGCTGCTGTCAGGACAATAAAGATTGATCTCTTTTGGCTGCTCTATGCGTTATGTTTGATCGTTTTTTTTGAGTCGGTTTATTCTATATTGACTTAAGCTAAGACAATATAGTTTGATTTGGCTTTTGGATTTACAAGTCCGTTATTAACAATAAAACCGACAAACTTTATTGGCATCCGACATCTGGATCATTTCAAATGCGTTAGCTTCATTACTCATCCAAGGAAGAAATTTTCACCGACAGAATGTCAATAGAAACTATTAGATGAAGACAAATTCATGACTATATCAAAACAGGTAGAAATGAGGATAAAGCGCTCAAAACGTGATGTTTACATGCGTGCTGATTTTAGCGATCTTGGTAGTTATTCCCAGATAGGAAAGGCTTTACAACTGATGTGTTACAAAGAAGTTCTAATTAAAATTGGCTATGGTATATATGCCAAAGCTCGACGTAATCGTATCAACAATAGATTAATGTTTGCTGCACATGGAGGACCAAACAGCATACTCATTGAAACTCTTGACCGACTTAAAATTCCCTATGAGTTTTCTGGCTTAACAGCTTCCTACATTGAAGGATCCACAACCCAAATTCCAGCGTCACTAGAAATCAAGATTAAAAAACGGTTTTCTCGAAAACTAGTAATAAATAATATAAAAATCAATTAGATTTTATTAAATATAACAGAATTGGTATCAGTTGAATTTGCTACAACATACTAAAGTAAATCCTTTTGGCAATGAGTAATATTCTAGGTACTGGAGACCTAATAGCCTGACTGTAATGGAAGCTGCACTTTTAAATAGTATTTCTGGAAATGGCTATCAAGTTTTTCGCGTAACTTTGTTCTAATTTTTTGTAAAGGCTACCAGTGGAAATAATGTGTATCGACAACTATGGTGGCGCTATCAAATCAAGAAAAACTTCTCTAAGTGAGATAATTGCTGGGACAATCACCCGACGGAGTGGTTCTTCAGAAGTCTAAAGACAGAATGGATACCATTGTCAGGTTATCGAAGCTTTACCGAGGCAAGAGGACAAATAATTCGTTATATCACAGGTTATTACAACCAGCTCAGATCCCATCAATATAACGGCGGGCTGGCACTCAATAAATCTGAAAGGCTGTATTGGGAAAACTCTAAAACCGTGGGCAATTTTAGATGACCACAGTTTCTCTATACAGGACATTGAGTTTGAAACCTCTTATCAGGGTACAAAGTATATTCACACGATATGGCAACATGATTCACCGACATACTAAAGAAAAGTCGCTTCTAATTGACAATTAATAGTATAAAAAGGCCCGGTTGTCGCGGGTAGGCGTAACGAGTACAGCTGTGAGAGGTTCGGCAGCCATGATTCTTGGGAGTGATACTCGAGGTTCTCCGTCTTAAAAATACGGAATGTCGATAACTATTTGAATGTGCTGGCCAATTTTTCAATATCTACTTATTCAGTAGTACCTGATCACGAGCTCGAATGAAAGTGGTACGTTTGTTATCAACTACTTTTGCAGTAGTATTGAGGATTACAATCCTCAATTATTAGCAAGGCAAACAGTCTTTAAAAGACTATTTGTGAGTTAAATCTGCCTATGCGGCGGTGAACTTGAACGTCCGGAACGGCTTGCGCCCGTGCAAATTATCAGCTGCCTATGCGGCGGTGAACACTTCACATTTACGGTTTCCGTCGCTCGCCATATTATCAGCTGCCTATGCGGCGGTGAACAATGGTCAATTTAAATATAGTGTATATTTATCAATCTATTAATCGGTAAAGCAAAAATAATACCTTTTATTTTAATGGTTAATTTTTTTGTTTAAAAATCAGGAAATTATAGGGCATGAATATTAAATTGGTCAAATGACGGGAACAGGGCAACTTTCAAGTTCTTTATTTGCAAGCCCGTAGCTTGAGAATGCCCATCTTCCATGTGCCACGGTATCTAGTTGTTGATATTGCAAGTTTAACCTGAATGATTGACCACTACGGGTACTGGTTATCGGTATAGAATGATAATGTTCAAACAAAAGGTCTTCTGGGGTAAATCGAGTAGGTGAATCGCCTCTATCTCTAGCGCGTTTCGCCAAACGTTCGGCTCTGATTCTTTGCCCATTCGGTGTCGCTTGGTCGATTTTTTGATTGCGTCGAAAAACAGCCAGATGGCATTCTTCAGGAACCATTGTTGACTCCGATATGTTGAAGTATCCAAGCGCTGTCATGTCAGCAAAGTAGGCTTGCTGAAGCAAAAAGTCTAGCTCTAGCGGGTTGGGTGAGATAAAACTGATTTTGTCACCGATGGTCTCCTTCCGCCACTCGGGAAAAGACACTCCGATAGTGTTGATGGTGTACTTAGTACATACACCATGAAGTACTTTTAGGCAGCATCCGATCAATGCTTCGTTATTCTTTTTGATTGGCAAAAAAGTGACTGTTCGATAGTAAAGCATACTTTCAATCCCCTTTTTCCTGAAATAGTCCACCTTTGATGAGGTTAGCCATAAGGAAGTGCATATCATTGAGTTCGTCTTGATTTAACTTTTTGGTCTCTTTTAGTCGGTCAACAAATTGGTCGGTTCGCTTTAAAATACTAAAGAAGTCCTTTCCTGTATCGGGATGCCGATATGCAGTACAGTTTTCCCGATCTACGCCGTAGTGACCAATCCGAATTGGTACCTCGGCGTCTGGATACCAAGAATCTATTCTGGCGATGGCGGCTCCCGTTTTATAACAACCCATAATGGGGGATTTGATACCCTCAATAACGTTCGACTGATAAAGACGACTATTCCCCTTCTGGGTGGCTTCTTTAAACATTTGGCTAGGGTATAGTTGCGCCATAGTGGGCTTTAACAAGTTGGCTTTAACTTCCAGAATGCACAAACCTAAAGGGACGCTTAACGCTTCTCTAATTTTTTCGACGAGCTCATTCCAGTAGGGCAATTCATGGATAGAACTTTGACCTGAAAGGTATTTTTGTATGTTATCGATGATAATCGGTTCTCCTTCCCAGGGCCACGGCCGAATTTCTATGGCAATGCAATAACTTCGTTTGGTGTTGTGCCAAAGCCAGGTTCCTAGTGCAATATTAGCGAGGTACTTGGTTATCAGTTCGTCTAACCCTGTGTGCTGGTTATACAAGTGAACAAAATCTTGAAGAGTTTTTTTGACGCCTGCATCTGAACATTTATAAGGTGTGAGCAATGCAGAAGAAAAGGAAACGGAGAAGCAGCACTCTATTGATTTAGCTCCGTATGGCACAGAACAATAATCCAACTCATGAATATTGCCCTCGACCAGCGTATTCGTTTTCAAGTTGCTTCGTACAGCACCGGAATCGTCATAGCCAACGTGTGAGCCCTCGTTGAGTCCAACGATTGTTCGGGTGTAACAAGGCAGTGGCTCTTTATGTTCATCTGGCCAAACGACTAAAAAGGCAACATCAGAAGGGGAAATTGAGCGTTCAAAAGCTAAATGGGTCGGAAGTTTCATTTGATGCTCCTTGGGAGTAAGCAAACGCCAAAGGGTTTGACCTGATAACACCAAAATAGATCATCTAAATTGGTCGCTCGGGATACGGGTTGGGATTTCACATATCCCAAGATATTTTCGACAAAGGCGTGAGGATAATCTCGCAGAGAGTCGGGTTTCACCGTTGGCGGTTCTAAATACTGGTATCCCATTCCCGTTAACCATAGATTTCTGCGATTGACAGCGATACCGACGAGTGAATCTGTTGATGTTAACGACAAGTCCGCTTCAAACGACAACCAAGTACCGAGTGGATTTTTTATTGCCTGTATTGCGGTGAATGGCTCGGGAAACGTCGCTATGTTTTGAATGTCATCAATGGGCAACCAAATCGACCCTCTTGCAAAGCGTTTTGGAAGTAATGCAACGATTTTGTCGGTGGATATCGTTTTCGATTCCGGTGTTTTGATAATCAGACTGATACAACTATCGAATTGCCAATCATCATAGATGGCGGGAGGCGCAATTTTTTCTTTCTCATCTTTATTTGCTTTTGTTTTTTTTATCGCTTCTTTGGTTAACCCTCGTTTTTCCAGGTGGTAGTTATGGATGCAAATGGCAAAACTATCAATGGTAAAACTCGTCAGCACACGATGTACGTTTCGTTCAAACGCATGGATAAATCCATAAAGTGACATCATCGAGAATAGTCCTACACTCACCGACGAACTCATGGCTGAACCTCCACATATCCTTAGCTCTGGAATTAAGAGGTACTGGCTAGTCGCTGCCGGTTTTCTCTCTTCTTTGGAACTGTTATTTTCTATATCACTTTCAATCAGCTGTATAAATAACCGGGTCAACCTTGGTTGATATGCGTATTTTTCGACAATACGTATGGATGCTATGTCATTATTTAATTGTTCGGCTAAGGCGGTAGGGGAGAGAACATCCGTCTTTGTGACGGTGGTTAACCAACGATTGATCATCGCGCGAATGTCGGACTTTACTGTTGTCATGTGACGCAGTTTTTTAATTGGGGTCGCTAGCCATTGTTCGGACCGTAAATACTGCTCCATCGCTCGAATGGCTTCTTTGGTGAGCCAGTTCGCTTGTTTTGAAATGCACTGGTGTCGCTTATCTTTTATGTATGGTTTCGTTTCAATCAGGCGAAGTCGACCACCACAACTGGCGGCAAGTAGCCCCATATTCGGTGCACGGTCAAAGCTCATGAGTGCTGTTTGTCGATGATGCTGTTCCAGCGATTGGTAAACAAAGCATTGCATAGCTTGGGATGCAATGGGAGAGAAAGATAGATAGCTATCCTGTCCATCCGGAAAAGACACTTGGCTGAGATAATTACCGGTTAAATCGACATCAGTTAACTCATTGGCAATTTGAGAAAGCGCCTTGACAGCCTGTTTCTTAGTATTTTCATAGCACCCTAATTTTTTGAGTGCCTTCCAAAGTGGGTGTTCACTATCAGCCAAGGCTTTGGCTAAGCAGCATGCTTGTCCTGCCCATAGAAATTCAGATGTAAAAAACAGACAGCGGTTGATATCGGAAGAGTCCTTTGAATAAGACCACCCTATATTAGGCAATTTGCTCGACGTGATAAAATAAGCAGGAAGGTTATCGGGTGCTGCAGTTCGAATAGTGCCTGTCGAACGAATATCTGGAAATTTAACATTATGGCTGTGCCGGTATTGGGCTGTTTTTAAGACTGCCGCCCACCATTTGTCATCCCTTAACTTTTCTTTACAGCGAGTCCTGTCCATGAGGTTTTTGTTGGTTATGCCTTTTTCTGTCAGGTTGACCAAGATAGTCAGTGCATCAAGCGGATTGTTGGTAATATCAATGAGTGGAGATAGTGGCCGAAATGCTCGCTTAGTGCTGCTTACAAGGTCCTCAAAGTCAGTGGCTGCTAATAGTTCATCTAACGTCATAGGATTACCATCGAGAAGTATAGAACGAACGATTAAACTCATCGGTCTGAAATTCGGCAAGCCAGAGACAGAATATGTCACCGAAATGGAATAAGTAGTTTGTATAACTCAAGGGCTCATCGTGCTTTTGATGCCTCATAGCTACTAATAGCCCTTGCTCAACCATCGACGCCAATTGCTCTATATCGCAATTCAATACAAGAGCAGCTTCTAAAGCGTTCAACTTCAAATTGGCAATTAATCCATTGTTCTCCCATAAATGACTTTCTAGGTAGTAGAACAGTTCTCTCAGGATCAGGTTGTATTGGAGGTTTCGTCTCGGAAGGTTAATGGCACCAAAGAGCAACTCGCCGATTAAGTCTTTGAGTCGCCATTCTTGAGGTGCCTGTAGGGAGTACTCTTGGTTATGACTTAGTGTTTGTTCGATTAGATTATGGAAGGATTCCGGCCATTGACGCCAAAAAGTAGAGAAGCTACAGGTCTCTAGTACCTCCGTATTTTGATTTCTCATCCACCAATGAATCGTTCCCCAGCGATAACTCGCTGGGAGCTCCGGTAGCCACTTGATGGTTTCTCCGGCTAACCAAAGTGAAATTTCTAATGAGTCAATTTCTGGTTCATTTTTCGATTGAGTGATTGTTGTACCGCATGAGGAGCACTGTAAACTCAATCCGTTTATACGGTAATCGTAGGGCTCGCCACATTCGCAACGGAATGTCAGTAGCTTCTGATGGATATGACAACAATCATAACCTTCAAAGTGCCAAAGGTAATTGGCATAGCCTTGTTCAATCAAACAGCTTGAGCAGCAAGGAATGTGTTTCGTTCGGATTAACGATTTTGGAAGTATTTCACCAGCCCGAATCACTGATGTAGTTGATGGCGAAAATTTTAGTGGTGACCGGCTGATGGCTAGACGAAGTAAATCTGCAGTTTCTGTAAATGTTAGTTGACTGATGTATTGAAGTGCATGACTTCTAGCTGCGGAACTTCGCTGTGATGAAGATGGATTTATTTGTCTAATGTCAGTCGGGAAAGTGGTAAATCGTTTTGAGTCGATATGGCAAAGGTAATGTTTTAGCGCCACCAAGAAGCGATTGATGTTTTCATAGCCATTGTTGTTTGCTACCCGTATCAGATAGCTTTCAAGGCTTTCATCAGCCTGCGGTTTTGGGCGTTGCAATAACATTGTTTGTCTCTCTCACCAAACTGTTTTTACTGTACGTCCAAATACACTCATGTTGATAACTTAAATGACAGTTTTTGGCTAAATGTCACAACTAGTAGTATGGATAGCCACCGAGTCAGCAAACACTAGTTCGTCCAATCTTCACTCATAATATAACTTTCAGATTAGTCTCATTTCAATTGGCTTATGTATCAGTAGAATTTTCGCCTATCTTATTGGTTAGGACGCTTAAAAATGAAGACAAATATCGACCCAATTACGCGATGGTTCCACTGGTTCATGGCGAGTATCATTCTATATGCCACGGTGGCAGGCTACTATATGCATTTTGTTGTAAATAGTCACCCTAAAATATTTAACTTTCTATCAACATTGAACATGTCTCTTGCTACTGTTGCGGCACCTGTGTTTGTTGCTAGATGGGTATGGTCATATTTTAGACCATCTGAAGGCAACGTTAAAAATAAAACCACTTACTCAGCAGTAGTTAGTTTAGCGCATGCTATATTATATTTTTTAATGTTCATGGTGTTTATAAGTGGATTTTTTATGCTAACGGATGGGTATTATCTTTTTTGGCTTATATACATGCCAAACTTAATTACCAGCGTAGATATAAATGGTTTGTTTTTTACTATACACAGATTTTCATGTTTGGCGCTATTTAGCTTGGTTTTGGTTCATATTAGTGCTGCTCTATATCATCACTTTGTGATGAAAGATAAAATTTTGCTTAGGATGTTAGGTAAAAATTTGCAGTAATTAATTTGGGAAAATGTATTTCGCTGCCATTTTTCATTGAGCGCTAAATAAGGTAATGGCGTTTTTACCACCTCATTTGGTGTTCGAGATCATTAAGCTGCTAAAATCTATGCTTAAGTCGAACGAAATGGGGTAGGTCTTAATTTTAGTGAACTCCATTATATCTACGGCTCACTCGATATATGGCAGCGTACGTGTCTCAAGGCTCACTTCTATTCTCTCATATTATGCTCAACTTGCTGCTCAACTGACCCCCTATCTTTCTTAAAACACAATTATATGAATGCAGCACCAGTGTGTGGTCAACTAAAATTGGCCACGGTTTTAGAGTTTTCCCAATAATCGTTCTGACTCATTGGGAGTTAGACCACCGTTATACTGATGTGGCCTGAGTTGGCAGTAATATCCAATGATGTAGCGAGTGATCTCTTGTTGAGCCTCAGCAAAGCTACGATAACCCACCGTTGGCACCCATTCCGTTTTCAGACTTCTAAAGAAGCGCTCCATCGGCGCATTATTCCAGCAATTTCCTCGGCGCGATAAACTCTGCTTTATTTGAAAACGCCACAATAATTGGTGGTATTTACGACTGGTATAGTGACTACCTTGATCGCTGTGGAACATGACACCTTTAGGCTTACAACGAGACTCATAAGCCATCGAAAGAGCTTTGCCTGTTAGCCTAGAATCAGGTGATAACGACATCGACCAACCAATCACTTTGCGGGCAAAAAGATCGATAACAACCGCTAAATACATCCACCGATTACCTGTCCAAATATACGTAACATCGCCAGCCCAGACTTCATTTGGCGCAGTAACCGCAAACTGACGACCTAAGTGATTTGGAACTTCAATATGTTCTTGTGAAGCTTTTCGGTAACGATGTCTTGGTACTTGGCAACTCACTAACCCAAGCGTTCTCATAAGCTTTGTCGCTCGGTATCGGCTCAGATTTACACCCTGATTTGTGACTATATCTGCAATGGTTCTCGCTTCCGCAGAGCCATTGCTTGCGGCATGAGCCTCACTGACCAAGCTGCGCAATTTTACTGTTTCAGCATTAATTACCGTTGGGCGTTTAAGCCAATAGTGATAACTACTTCGATGAACATTGAAGACTTCGCATAATGTTTTTACGCTGTAGCTCTGCTTGAGTTTCTTGATTATCAAGAATTGTTCAGTGAGTCCGACATCAACAGAGCCGTGGCTTTTTTTAATATTTCATTATGCTCTTCAAGGTGAGCCAACTTCTTTTTTAATTCCCGAATTTCTATTTGTTCAGGGGGCATCGGTGAAGCTTTAGGTGTTTTTCCTTGGCGCTCTTCTCTGAGCTGGCGAACCCATTTATCCATCGTGGACTTGCCCACATTCATGGCTTGGGCTGCTTCAGTCACTGAGTAGTTTTGGTCTAGGACTAACTGCGCTGCTTCTAACTTAAATTCTGCGCTAAATAGTCGTCTTGTACGTTTTGTCATAGTGTCACCTGTTAACTTATGAGGTGATGATATCACCTCTAACTAAGTGACCAAATTCACTATGTCACTACAATCAGTGCTAAAACTTCGATTTTGTTTGCCCGTATTCTTGTCCGACTTAAAACTGCTATTGACTCAGTTTTGTTAGCCGTTGATGTGCGCTTAGATGCTAGTTATGAATTTCCGGAAACTTTTACTGATGTACTGCAAGGGCGTGATCTTATACATTCTCTTAAGCAAAAGAAGTTAGAAGATGGGCATTATGGTAAGCGTCGAGCTCTCGATGATCTTGTTCGAGTTTCAGGCGAGTTGGAGAGTTTAATAGATAAGCTCGTACCATTTATTAGCTATATGGAGACGGATGAACTTGCACTTTACTCGATTCTTGAAGACATACTAATTTTTGAATATATCGGGCAGCATGACGAGTTTCCACCTAAATCTACATTGCTTGCAGATGAGTTTCCTACAATTGTCAAAGCGTATTATGATTGCCAGAAAGTTCAAGGAGTCGAAGTTACCCCAATTTCATGGAGAACTTGAGTGCGCACATAACAAAAGAATCGAATTGACTCGTTATGCTCGTCATTTTTTGTATGGAGTTCGGTGCACTTTGTTGGTTCAACGGGCTTTGTTGCTTAAATCGGTGGAACTAAATCAAAAATCTACGATCTGATCGGCTATACCCATCAATCGTCGTAGCCTCATGCCTAAACCTCGTTACAAAACAACTAACTGGAAGCAATACAATAAAGCCTTAATCAACCGTGGTTCTCTGGCCTTTTGGATTAATGAGAAAGCGATAGCCGAGTGGAAGCAAAACAAACAAGGCAAGCGTGGTAGACCTCGCCGATTCAGCGACTTAGCCATTACTACCGCACTGATGGTGAAACGCGTTTTCTCTATACCATTGAGAGCGTTGCAAGGTTTTCTAGACTCAGTATTTAAGCTGGCTAACATCCCGCTTGTTTGCCCGCACTACACCTGTATAAGCCGCCGAGCTAAGGAAGTTGAGGTCTCATTTAAAACCAAAACCAGAGGTGCGATACAACATCTGGCAATTGATGCCACTGGCCTCAAGGTTTATGGCGAAGGTGAATGGAAGGTCAAGAAGCATGGAACTGATGGGAAGCGAAGAGTCTGGCGTAAGCTGCATATCGCGGTAGATACAAGCACCCACGAAATAGTCGCAGCAGAGCTGAGCTTATCTAACGTAACTGATGCCGAAGTGCTCCCCAACTTACTCAAGCAGACACGTCGTCAAATCATTGAGATATCAGGCGATGGCGCTTATGACACAAGGAATTGCCATGATGCCATACGGATCAAGCGAGCTGTTCCGCTCATCCCGCCAAGAGAAGGAGCAGCCTTCTAGGAACAAGGGCATCCTCGTAACTTAGCGGTAGGTTGCCAGAAGCTCTACGGCTCCAACAAGAAGTGGAAAAAGAGGTATGGCTATCATAAGCGCTCTCTGTCAGAGACCGCAATGTACCGAGTAAAACAGTTGCTAGGTGGGAAATTAAGTCTAAGAAATTACAATGCTCAGGTTGGCGAGACTTACGCTATGATCAAAGCGCTGAACAAGCTTACAGGACTTGGTATGCCTGAAACTCGGTATGTTGTTTAAGAACTGAACAACATGGGGCTACCATGTCTTCTCACCGAATTAAGCAACAAAGCCGTTTTCATAGCCATTGTTGTTTGCTACCCGTATCAGATAGCTTTCAAGGCTTTCATCGACCTGTGGTTTTGGGCGTTGCAATAACATTGTCTACCTCTCTCGCTAAACTGGTTTTACTGTACGCCCAAATACACTCAGGTTTGTGACTGAAATAACTATTTTTCGCTAAATATCACATTTAGTTGCGTATATAATTTGTCGAATCTTGAGTAAGTGCGGCGTGACGAAATAGCTGAGTGTAAAATCTCGAAGCGGGACACACTTCTCTTCTAACTTAGGACGATTTCATCAGTCAAATCTCGAAGCCAGACTTTTGTTCGATAGCGTCGCCAACACATAAACAACTTGATTAATTCTTCAATGAGCATGAGTGCGTAGACGTATTGAAAATCCATCTGCATGAAAAATGCGCCGACAGCTGTAATGGGTATACCACACAGCCACATTGCCACGAAATCGGTGCGTAAACAGAATGCATTGTCGCCTCCTGATCTTAAAATGCCATTGATCATAATCATGTTAATCATTTTCAGACTGACAGCGATACTTAGTATTGTTATTGCGGGTTTTGAGATTGGCAAAAATTGTTCTGAGTCCATTGCCAATAAGCGTAAAAGCAAAGGTTGTAGTAAAAGCAAAACAGCAGATGAAATAATACCGAGTAAGCCAAAGACCTTAGTAAACATCACGGATGTCTTGAATGCATCGTCATAATTTTTCCCGCCTAAACGTTGTCCAATCATGACAGAACAAGCGACAGAAAGCCCAAAGAACAACGAATAACACAGCGATTCAAATGGGCCTAATGTGCTGTATACCGCAAGTTCCAATGTTCCCATGTGGCCAAAAATCGTCTGATAGACCATTGTTCCCATGGCCCACAACAATGAGTTTGCAACAGCTGGAATGGCTAGTCTTCTATAAGTGATTCTAAGCGTGGCGCTATCTCTAAGTTGAGAGACTGACTGTAGCCAATGTCGTTTGATATGAAAGTAACTCAAAAAAACGGCAAGCTGGACAATCCTTGATATTGTGGTCGCTAAGGCGGCTCCGGCAACACCTAATGCTGGCATACCAAGATTTCCAGATATCAGACCGTAATTCAGTATGATGTTGATGGCGATCGTCATTACTGCGATAAGTAAGGGTGTAAAAGCGTCATTCGTAGAGCGCATGGTTGACTCGAATACGATAACTAAATGGGTCAGAAGTAATACGGGGGATGCGTACCACAGATATTCAGAACCGAGTCGGACGACATTCATGTCATTGGTTTGGATATGAAGTATATGATCCGAAAACACAACAAATATGACACTGATGGGGGTCAAAAGAATCGTTCCGGCTTTGATAGCAATTATGGTGACCGTTTTGGCTGATGTTGGGTCGTTCTTCCCCCAAAATTGTGCAATTAAAATGCCACTTGCAGTCGATAGACCCGCCATAAGCATGATAGCGACGAAGTGCCATTTAGACGCAAGACCGACCGCCGCGGTCGCTTCTGTCCCAAAGTTACTCACCATCAATACGTCAGCTAAAGACAGTATTGCGACTAAAGCACTTTGTATTGCAACGGGCAGGCCGATTCTGACCGTTTGAGAAAGCAAATTTTTGTCTTTATTATCGATTTGAAACATGTAGGCTACGTCTCATCGTTGAATGAATTTGGATGTGCGAACTTTAAGCGAACGAATAACGATTGAGAATGTTGTGTTCAGGTGAAAATCTGTTCGAATCCGTCATGTGAGAGGTTAAGCAATGTGTAAAATTTGGAATGATGAAGTTTATCTTGCTGCCGAATGTGAAGAGCGCTTCCTTGTTGCGTCCGATATCGCAGAGATGAAGCAGTATGATATTTTCATGGCTGGTCTTGCTCATCTTAAAGAGGGTTATCGAGTCGAGCGCTCTCGGCCTGATATTCATACTGTGCTGGTGACATTAGAAGGCGCGGGAGTACTTTCTACAGATGAAGGTGTTTTTGATATATTGCCCAATACAATCACAGTACTACCGAGTGAGAAGCCATTTTGTTTTGAGCTTGCTTACCCATGCAAGTCTTGGAAAATGGTTTGGCTCCTTTTACATAGTTCAGACACTTGGACAAATTTGTTACGAATCAATCGTCCGGTTATTCACTTTGATGCTTGTGAATCTATTTGGTCTCTTACTTCGTTGATTTACAGAGAAATTGGCGGCCGTTCTGCTTTTAGGAACATGATGCTAAGTGAGTTGGCGAAAGTATTGTCTAGTGTTACCGCGAATATTTCAGATACTCATATGCGGGTACTTAGTGTGTTGAATAGCGTCGAATCGCAACTGCATCTTGATTGGAAAGTGTCGACAATCGCTGAACTTACTTTTCTGAGTGAAGAACAGTTAAATCGTGTTGTTAAGCAGCTTGTTGGTATGTCGCCGCGTGATTATCTTTTAACTTTACGCATGAAAAAAGCGACGGATTTGCTGAGCCACAAAGATTGGTCGATAGCGATGATTGCTTTACGATTAGGTTACAAAGACCCTAATAACTTCACTCATCGGTTTAAAAAGCACTTTGGAAAGCCGCCTACTCACTACAGAGCATCATTATTACCAAGCAAATTAACTTAAATTCGTAACGTTTCGATTTTGTTGAATTCTCATAATTAGGAGAGAATCTTGTTTCTTTAACAAAGCGGACATATGTGGGCTTTGATCACAAATGATAGGGTGGAGAGGTACTGTTTATTGATCCGTTTCACATTAACCTTATGTGACGCTTATAGTTGATTGCGATGACAAAATCGTAACGTTAAGATTTGTTCGGGAATGAGATGAATTAGTCTGACTGAACTAGTTGAAGGTTGGACGTTATTGGGAGTTTTTATGTTTAACTTAACGTTAAAGCAGCAGCAGAGGTTGATTATCGTCATGTTCTTGGCGATACCATTGACATTACTATTTACCTTTTCGTATTACCCTGCCAGCCAACTGTTTTACATGAGTGTTACCGACTGGGATGGTTATGCACCAGTCAAAAATTTTATTGGTCTAGAAAATTATACGTACTTATGGGAAGAACCTGATCAGTTGAATCCTTTGTTAGTGACGTTGTACTACTTTGCAGGCGCGGTCATTCAACTGACTCTGTCACTGTGGTTTGCTGTACTGGTCAATTCCAAACTCGCTGGCCGGAATTTGTTTAAGACACTACTTTTTATCCCGTTTGTTTTGAATGCAGTCGCGGCCTCGATGGTTTTTCAAATTTTCTACCAAGTCGATGGCGCGTTAGATAGCTTCTTGATCTTGATTGGTTTGGATGATTGGATTAAGCCTTGGTTAATGGATCGCAATGTTGTTAACTGGGCGCTTGTTGCAGCATCGATTTGGCGTTATTTGGGCTTTAACCTAATTCTATTTTTTGGTGTCTTACAGTCGATTCCGCAAGACCAATATGAAGCCGCACGAATTGAAGGGGCTAGTGAATGGCAACAATTCCGCTTTATTACGTTACCTTCCATTAAACTCGTGATCGGATTGCAAGTGCTGTTAGCATTTGTGGGGTCCCTGTCGGTGTTTGAAATCCCTATGATCATTACGAAAGGTGCAAACGGAACCAAGACCTTTGTAATGGCTACATTGGAAACTGCATTCAATTTCAATGATTTTGGCCTTGCCTCTGCGATGGCAGTGCTACTGCTGATGATCGTTGTCTTGTTTATGATTCTTCAAAAAGTGTTGTTTAAAGGAGAAAACTGATATGTCTGAACAAACCACTGCAACGACATATGAAGAGCAACTGGTTATCAATAGAGTTGAGCGTTCTAAACGAGAAATGCGAAAAGCCCGTTTTAGAAAAAATATGTCAAATCCTTCATGGGTATTTTGGTCAGGTTTTAAGTATCTCACATTAGCTTTGGCTTCATTAGCTGTACTTGTACCACCATATTCTGTTCTTATGGCATCGTTTAAGACACTGGATGAGTATTATAATACGAGTAAGGTTGGTATACCTGATTCGTTTCTTAACTTTAGTAATTATATTAAAGTGTTTACCGATGGTGATCTCGGTTTAGCTTTTCTCAATACCGGGACTATTTTATTAATTTCGTTGTTTTTTACTATCGTCTTCGGAACCCAAGTTGCCTATGTGTTATCGAGATTTGAATTTCGTGGGAAGAAGTTAGTTTTATTAGCTTACGTTGTTGCTATGGTTATACCTGCGGTTACCACACAAGTCGCGACCTTCGAAGTTATCAAGTCATTGGGATTAATCAATAATAAAGCTTCAGTCGTATTATTATATATTGGTGCTGATGTTGTAATGATCTATGTTTTCCTTCAATTCATGAAAGGTATTCCTGTCGAACTTGATGAGGCCGCAAAAATGGAAGGGGCATCGTATTTTCTTATCTATAGAAAGATTATTCTGCCTTTGTTGAAACCAGCAATAGCGACCATCATCATCCTACGAACTATTTTTATCTACAACGATTTTTATTTCCCTTTGTTGTACTTGCCAGAATCTTCACAGGTAACAGTATCGACAGCTCTCTATAAATTTACATCGGTATTCGGTACGGAATGGACCACAATATCTGCAGGAATTATTATTATTCTTGTACCTTCGGTCGTCATCTTCCTATCCCTACAGAAGCAAATTTATGCGGGTGTAACTAACGGTGCGGTGAAGGGATAAAGATGATGTCAACGTCGCCTTTGATCAATTTTTGTCGGTGGTTATCGCGTTTGGTTTGGTTAAATATTACATGGGTTTTGTTCACACTACTCGGTGGTGTTGTCTTTGGTTTTTTCCCTGCGACCGTCACAATGTGTTTCATCATCCGACAATATCTTAACGGTGCTGAAAAATCGACGATCAAGACGATGTGGACTGTCTTTAAACGTGAATTTTTACGAAGTAATAAAGTTGGTTGGGCAGTATTAATACCTACATTATCACTTCTCTGGTACGTAAATTGGGGAATAATAAATTTAAGTGAATTGTATTCGCTTATAGCAATAAGTTTCTTCCCTTTAACGTTATTACTAATCGCATTAATATACTATTTGATGATTCAAATCAGTATTTATGATACAGATGGAATAAAAAATAATTTTGTTAGTGCTTTATCATTGTTGATAAATGATAAGCAGACATTCCTAATGACGATTTTGGTAGGGATGATATTAGTATTGTTTGGTTTGTTCTTTCCGATAATCTTTTTGTTATTCGGTCTTTCACCTATATGTTTTTGTACAATTGCCTTGCTTTGGTTGAAAAATAGTGAATTCCAATACAATGCGTATGATTCATAACCAAAATTACGAGAGAAATTATGTTAGATTTAAATAAGTTTAAAAATGAGATTGCGGCAGAAGCTGAGCATATTCTAGATTTTTGGCTAAAATTCCAAGATACAAATCTAGGTGGATTTTACTGTTTTGCCGATTTTGTTGGTAACATTGATCCGGAGCATGACAAAGCTGTTCTACTCCATTCAAGAATATTGTGGACGTTTTCTGCCGCATACAGAGTCTTAAAAAAAGAAGCGTATCTACAAGCTGCTGAGCATTGCTACCAATTCCTCGTGGATAAAGCGATCGACAAGGAAAATGGTGGCGTCTATTGGCTTTTAGATAAAAATGGTAACGTTACGGATTCGCAGAAGCATGTTTATAATCAAGGATTTGCTATTTATGCGTTGTGCGAATTCTATTTAGCGACAGGCAATCAAACGGCTTTAGATACAGCATTATCGCTCTTTGACTTGATAGAGAAACATGCCTTTGATGTGGCATACGGTGGTTACCGAGAAGCATTTGATCGGTATTGGAACCCAATAGAGAATCAGCTGGTGTGTGACACTGCAGAAGGCATCCTCGCTGAAAAATCAATGAACACGCACTTACATGTATTAGAAGCGTACACCGTGCTTCACCAAGCAACACAACTTCCAAAGGTAGCAGAAAAGCTAGAAATGTTATGTACATTGATGTCCACAAAAGTTGTGGATGAGAATATGCATTATGGCCTGTTTTTTACCCGTGATTGGCGCTGCGTTTCTAAGGATGTGTCCTATGGGCATGACATTGAGGGTTCCTGGCTTATCGATCTAGCGGCCCATGAGTTAAACAACGAGCAATTGTTGACGCAGATTGTTGACCAAAGCTATGAAATGGCGATAGTGACGAGTACTGAAGGCGTTGATAAAGACGGCGCCGTTTTCAATGAGTTGCGGGAAGGTCATTTACTTGACTCCGATCGGATTTGGTGGGTTCAAGCCGAAGCCATGGTTGGATTTTTCAATGCATATCAGAAAAAACAAGCGCCAATGTTTCTAGAAAACGCTCAGATGTGCTGGAACGTCATTAAAGGACAGCTAAAAGATCGCCTAAACGGTGAGTGGTTTTGGAAAGTCAATCGGTATGGGAAACCCTACAAGGAGACCCCTAAAGTTGAGCCTTGGAAATGCCCATATCATAACGGGCGTGCTTGTATTGAAATGATCAAACGAATTGAGTTAGTCGGTGCTGCTCAAAAGGCCACAATTGTATAAACGTGAGGATGACAACATGCATGCTGTAGAAGTAAAAAAACTAAATAAATCTTTTGGTAAAACGGTCATCCTAAATGACATTGATTTGGAAATGGAAGCTGGAGGCTTCACGGTGCTTCTGGGGCCTTCTGGTTGCGGTAAGTCGACTCTGCTTCGCCTTATCGCTGGATTAGAAGATGTCACTTCTGGCCAAGTGGTGATTGGCGGTAAAGACGTGACGCTCGCAGACCCTAAAGATCGTGATATCGCTATGGTATTTCAATCCTACGCGCTGTTCCCTCATATGACGGTCAGTGAAAATATCGGCTTCGGTATGAAAATTAATAAGAAGCCAGCTGACCAGATAGCGCAGCGTGTGAAAGAAGTTGCTGATATGTTGCAAATTGGTCATTTGCTTGACCGAACGCCGGCTCAATTGTCTGGTGGACAAAGACAACGTGTTGCCATTGGTCGAGCATTGATGCGACAGCCCAAAGTGTTCTTGTTTGATGAACCATTATCTAACCTCGATGCAAAACTACGTGGTGAGATGAGGCTCGAGTTGAAAAAGCTACATGCGACTTTGGACTCAACGATCATCTATGTGACTCATGACCAAATTGAGGCGATGACTCTGGCGACCAAAATCGTACTGCTGAATAAAGGTATCCCACAGCAAATCGGGACACCTTATGAGATTTACAACAAGCCAGCGAATGTGTTTGTCGCGAAGTTTGTGGGAGCTCCGCAGATCAATTTGTTGAAAGGTCTGTTGTATAAAGAGGGCGACCGATGGGGGGTACTGGTTGATAATATATGGATCCCTGTGGATGGGTATGAGTTTTCAGAGAAGCCGGTAAGTGATCGTAAAGTGTTATTTGGTATTCGTCCTGAACATGTGACTCAATCACCGCTCAATAGCCATTTTGAGATTCAGTTGCCAGTCAACGCTTTTGAGATGACCGGTTCTGAAACACTTGCGGAGTTTGATATGTATGGGCAACCGCTGAGATCTAAGCTCGATGCTAACCAGCAAATCAAGAATGGAGAATCGCTCAATCTGCATTTGAATCTTCAAAACGTATCGATTTTCTGTGCTGCTACTGAAGAACGAATTTAGTCTATCTATACTCTCCACTAATAAGAACAGGCATTAACTGCCTGTTTTTTTTGATTCAGTTAAAATTTTACCAACATAGACTTGAGTCCTGATTGCTTCAATGCGACACTTTCTTAACGTTACGAATTTTTGCAGCCCGAAGAAATTTATGTCTAAAGCTACGTTAAAAACTATTGCTGAGTTTACTGGATTATCGGTTACCACGGTCTCTCGTGCTTTGAAAGACGGAGATGATGTCAAACAACCCACGAAAGACAAAGTAAAAGCAGCAGCAGAAAAGCTAGGGTATCGACCGAATCTTTCTGGTTTAGGATTGAGAACGGGGATCAACTACAATATTTGTGCGATTTTACCGGTGACAAAACCCGGTGATATTGTCGGTGATGTCGGTACTCTAGCGCTCATCGCCGGGTTGACTGCGGGCCTTGAGGGAACACCATTCCATCTGACAGTGTTACCTTTAGAACCGGGACAGGATCCGCTGATTCCGGTCAAATATGCTGTAGAAAACAACTTGGCTGGTGGTATTATTTTTAACCTGACTCTGACTCAAGACGAACGAGTGACGTATCTCCACGAGCAAGGTATTCCATTTGTCACTTTTGGTCAGACGGAGATGAGTGTCGAGCACGCATATGTCGATATCGATAACTATGATATCGGGTATCGAGCGGCAAGTTATCTATACGACAAAGGATGTGAGCATATTCGTTTGCTCAGCTCCTCACAAGTATATACCTACGCCTGGCATAAGTATTACGGTGTCAAAAGGGCATCCATGGAATACGGAATGTCTTTTTCCAAAGACAAAGACATTATCTTTGACACTGATGTTGATAACTATCGAGATTACGCAAAACGATTGATGGAAGGAGAGAATGCTCCAGACGGTATCATCTGTGGTTCTGAGATCAGTGCTTGCGGTATGATTGCCGGGATTCAAGATGCGGGTAAACAGATCGGAAAAGACATAGAATTGATTGCGGTAGAAACGTGTGATTTGCCTAGCTTTTTTATGCCGCCAATTCCGGGTTTAAGGCAAGATTTTCACAGTGTCGGTAAGATGTTGTCTCGCTACATCGTCAAGTGTGTTGAGGGGGCGGATCCAAAAGATCTGAGATATGTCGAAAAAACAACGCTATATCCTCGATAACTAATTACGGTGCAATCGTAAGCCTTTCATTTTTGAGCCAGAACGAGAAGTTCTGGCTTTCTTTTTAGTGTTGTTTCGCCTGTTAAAACTCAATATACATCACACTTATTGTCTAAATAATGCAGATGTTCTTGAAACTTTTTGGCAAAAACTCAAAAATGGTAACGTTACGATTTCTGGAGAGAATAATGGAAAACTTAGTCCAAGCATTTAAAGCTTATGACATTCGAGGTCGGCTGCCAGATGAATTGAATGAAGATATTGCTTACCGAATTGGTCGAGCATACGCGGAGTATCTTCAGACAAAACAAGTCGCGGTTGGCTACGATATTCGTTTAAGTAGTGAGTCTTTGGCATCTTCACTTCGCAAGGGGCTGATCGATGGTGGTTCTGAAGTCATTGACCTAGGTTTAGTTGGAACAGAAGAGGTCTATTTTGCGACGAGCCATTTAAACCTCGATGGCGGCATCATGGTGACTGCTAGCCATAATCCGAAAGAATACAACGGAATGAAGCTTGTTCGCGAACAATCCAAACCGATTAGCGGTGACACGGGTTTAAATGACATTAAGGCGCTCGTACAGTCCCAACCCTATTTACCTTCCAACGATATTGCTCTTTATGACAAAAAATCGAAACGTTACGATATATCGGGTGAGTATACGAAACATTTGCTTGGTTACATCAATAAAAGCGAACTAAGGCCATTGCGTATCGTCGTGAATGCAGGCAATGGTGCCGCTGGCCATATGATTGACAATCTAGAAGCTCATTTACCGTTTGAGTTCATAAAAATCAATCATACGCCTGACGGCAATTTCCCTAATGGGATACCGAACCCATTATTACCTGACAATCGACAAGCGACAATTGACGCCGTTATCGAAAAGAAAGCCGATTTTGGTGTTGCTTGGGATGGTGATGTTGACCGCTGTTTTTTATTTGATGAAAACGGTTGTTTTATCGAAGGTTATTACATCGTAGGTATGTTGGCTCAAGCGTTTCTTGATAAAGAACCGGGTGCAAAGATCATACATGACCCTCGATTAACGTGGAATACCATCGATGTAGTTTCGAATTCTGGTGGTGTTGCCATTCAATCAAAAACTGGGCATGCGTTTATCAAAGAGCGAATGCGTCAAGAGGACGCTGTCTATGGTGGGGAAATGTCTGCACACCATTATTTCCGAGACTTCGCTTATTGTGACTCGGGTATGCTGCCTTGGTTATTGATTGCTGAACTCGTATCAAAAACAGGTTTGAGCTTATCTCAATTCGTATCCAAAGCTCAAACCTGCTATCCAATTTCGGGCGAGATAAATCGTACTGTTCCGAATCCTGAAGTTGCGGTTAACCGAGTCTGGGATGCCTTCATTGATAGTGCGGTTGTGACAGATATTACTGATGGTATCAGTATGGAATTTGAAGATTGGCGATTTAATCTACGCTCCTCCAACACTGAGCCTGTTGTTCGTTTGAACGTTGAATCGAAGCGTAACCCTATCTTAGTTGAACAGAAAACAAATCAGATTCTGGCGCTGTTACAACAGTAGTACCTTCTTTTTTTGATTTTTAAGTTTGGAGAATAAAATGTCTGTAAAAATTATTGGTGATGCAATTCCTAACATGCCTTGGCAAGAGAAGCCTGTTGGCGAAGAAGGGGTTATGTGGCGTCACTCTGAGAATCCTATCATCGACTGGAACCCATTTCCTGCCGCTGCTCGAGTGTATAACTCTGCCGTCGTACCGTTTAATGGCGAGTTTATCGGTGTATTTCGTTGTGATTATAAAAATGGTCGTCCGCATTTGCATGTTGGGCATTCAAAAAATGGATTGAATTGGGAATTTCAACAAGATCCTATCCAATGGTTAGATGTTGACGGAAAGCCTTTTCAACCCACATACGCCTATGATCCGCGAGTTGTAAAAATCGAGGACATTTACTACGTGACTTGGTGTACTGATGACCATGGTGCCACGTTGGGTGTTGGTATGACTCGTGATTTCAAAACGTTTACGCGTTTAGAAAATGCATGTGTGCCATTTAACCGCAACGGTGTTTTGTTCCCTCGTAAGGTCAATGGTCAATTTCTGATGTTGAATCGTCCTTCTGATTCCGGCCACACTCCGTTTGGCGATATTTTCCTAAGCCATTCAAATGACATGGAATACTGGGGTAAACATCGCCATGTGATGGGCAAAGGTGGCAATGGCTGGTGGCAGGGAACCAAGATTGGTGCTGGGCCTATTCCTATCGAAACCTCGGAAGGGTGGTTGATGATTTATCATGGCGTATCTGGGACATGCAATGGTTTTGTATACAGTTTTGGTGCTGCATTACTTGATTTAGATGAACCATGGAAAGTGAAATACCGTACTCGAGACTACATTTTAACGCCTGAAAAGAGCTATGAAACAACAGGTTTTGTTCCGAACGTTGCCTTCCCATGTGCCGCGTTGGCGGACTCTGAAACGGGACGAATCGCAGTTTATTATGGAGCGGCTGATACCTATTCAGCTGTCGCCTACACAACTGTTGATGACCTCATGCGTGAATTAAAAACAAAATCTGAAGTTTTCTAACGTCAAACTTTAAATATCAAGCACATAATGATGATAAATCGTAACGTTAAGTTTTTATTTGTCATCATTATAACGATTGTCATTCATCGTCTGATGATGATGTCTGTTTTAAAATTTAGGGTCAAATATGTCTATTTTTAGCCAAAGACTTTCTGATTTGAAATCAGATTTTTCTCGTAATACTGAATATGAAAATTCACCAATTACTCCAGGAAATGGAATTTTTTATCGCTACAAAAAACCTGTATTGACAGCGGCACATGCACCATTGGCTTGGCGTTATGATCTGAATCCAGAAACGAATCCTTTTTTGATGGAACGCCTAGGTATTAATGCTGTATTAAACCCAGGTGCTATCGAGTTAAATGGGAAGTTTTACTTAGTTGCGCGTGTTGAAGGACATGATCGTAAGTCTTTTTTTGCCGTAGCGGAATCAGAAAACGGTGTTGATGGTTTCAAATTCTGGGATAAACCTTGTGTTATTCCGCAGACGATTGAGCCTGATACAAATGTTTACGACATGCGTTTAGTGAAGCATGAAGATGGGTACATTTATGGCCTGTTTTGCACTGAGCGAAAAGATCCTGAAGCTCCCAAAGGCGATGAGTCTTCGGCTGTAGCACAGTGTGGCATTGTACGTACTACTGATTTAAAAACCTGGCAGCGTTTACCAGATCTTAAAACTCGTTCGGCGCAACAACGTAATGTTGTTCTGCATCCGGAGTTTGTAGACGGCAAGTATGCACTTTACACACGACCACAAGATAGCTTTATTGAAGCGGGCAGTGGTGGTGGCATTGGCTGGGGGTACACCGATTCTATGGAAAGTGCTGTGGTTGACATGGAATATGTCATTGATCCAAAGACTTACCATACAATAAAAGAATCTAAGAATGGTCAAGGGCCAGCGCCAATTAAGACGAGTCAAGGGTGGTTACACATTGCTCATGGTGTGCGCAATACTGCCGCAGGTCTTCGTTATGTTCTCTATAGTTTTATGACTGCACTCGATAACCCAACGAAAGTGATCCATCGACCTAGCGGATACTTTTTGGCTCCTGAAGGAGAGGAGCGGGTAGGCGATGTGTCCAACGTCGTGTTTTGCAATGGATTAATTGCTCGAGACAATGGTGAAGTGTTTATCTACTACGCATCATCAGATACTCGTTGTCATGTATTAACCACAACTGTCGATCAGTTGGTCGATTATGTGATGAATACACCAGAAGATCCGCTAACATCATATCAATGTGTTGCTCAAAGAATTGAATTAATTAAGTCAAACGAAAAATATGTATGACGCTAAGAGCACGTATGTGCTCTTTTTATTTATCTATAATATTATTTGTGATCTAAGTTATATAAAAAAATAAAAATGTGATGCTTATAGAATATTAATATTAGGTAATCACATGGAAATAGATCTTGGATCTCATTTATGATCATAACTTATATTCTCAATCATAAATGGTGATCGAAATCGTAACGTTACCATTTTTTGTTTTGGTATAGTTACCTCAACCCAAATGAAGCCAGTAAGTAAAAGGATTTTGTTGGGTGGGTCTTTTTGAATTTCAAACAGTAACGATAAGAAGAAGCACTATGAAACTAAATAAATTAGCAAAAGGTATCATCCTTGGATTATTTGTAGCGTCTGCCCCTGCGCTTGCTTTAGAGACTTCAGGAGAGCTACACGGTTATCTCAAATCGGGTCTATTACTCAACGGTGATGGAACACGATCCAACTCCCTAGGGCTTTTTACCAATTACGGTAAATTCCGTCTTGGGAACGAACAAAACACCAAAATCGAGCTGTTGCCTACAATCAAAATTACCACTGACGAAGGAACATGGGCTCGAGTAAGAGCGAACTTGACGCACGAAACGAAGTGTACAGCAGACTGGAACTGTGTTGATGGGGATGATCATGACATTCAGTTCCGCGAAGGCTACGTTGAAATGGGCGGGTTTTCGTTTGCGCCAGAGAGTGTGTTTTGGGCAGGTAAACGATACAGTTCATCTAACACATCGAGCCATCAATACGATTGGGAGTACATTCAATACAACGGTACCGGTGGTGGCGTTGACAAAATTGATGTTGGCTTCGCAAAAATGGACGTAGGTGTTTACGCTTTTACCCCTAGTGGCGAAAACTCTGCAGATCCTGACGATAGTTCGACCCAAGGTTATCCAGAAGATATTTCTCTTAATGTTTGGTTCAAAAAAATCGCTGATTCAGGTTTAGATTTCCAAGTTGTAGGGCACACAATGGAGAAAAGCTCGTGGCGTCAAAATGGTCCTACAAGTGGTTTGGGATTGACCGCGGTTTATAACTTCGATGGCTTTTATGGCTTAACGAACGGCTACTCTCGCATTACTGCTCAATATGGTGAAGGTCTTGCTGCGGGGGATTCACTGGGTAAAAACGGTTGGGGTTTTGGTAATGCTAAAGACGCTAAGTCAGCGCGTATTGTTTTTGATGGCCTAGCAAATCTAAGTGAGTCTTGGGAGCTATCTACTTTTGCGTTTTATCAGAGTGATTCAGATTATGCGCCATGGGCCGGTACCAAAACTGGTGCAGATCGCGATATCTACGCAATTGGCGTTCGCCCACATAACCAAATCACCAAAAATTTCGCAATGCAGTATGAACTTGGTTATGAGCATATTAAAGAAGACGTTGCTGACGGCGCAGATGGTGGCTTCTATAAGGCAACTATCGCTCCAACATTGATGCTGGAAACTGGCTTCTGGGCTCGTCCACAAATTCGTGCTTTTGTCACTTATGCGAAATGGGATGATGGTGCATCGTCAAAAATTGATTCTGGTTACACTCGTAATGGTGAAACAGATACATTGAACTTCGGTATTCAAGCGGAAGTTTGGTTCTAGGTTATCTATGTAGATTTACTGCCCTTCTTTGGAGAGAGCATTGCTCTCTCCTTTTTTAATATTGGTGAAGGAATGCCATGAAAGTTGTAACCCAAATTATAATAGCCTTTGTTAGTGTTCTATTGATTCTTACATTGACGAACTCATTCGTAATCTATCATTCAAATTCAGCGAAGGATGACATTGAGTTCGCAATCAATAAATCGCTTTCTTTGAATGAAGTAGCCAGTCAGCTACAAAGTGAAAGTCAAAATATTGATATTCAACTGTCAACTGTTATGAATGCTAATGATGCCAATATTATTAATAATGAAATTTTTTATTTACATGAGAAAATGGATGCCTTTATCAATTCATTGTCTTCATCTCACCTTGCTGATGTGAATTATCTAGAAAATATTGCTGATGATTTAAAGGAAGTTATTGAACAAAAAATATCAATTAAAAAATTAGTCCTTGACAAAGAAAATAAAATAAAAACAGATCGAAATGAAATGGAAAATATTTCCGTTTCATCGGCTATTATAATTAAACGAACATTGACAATGTCTAATGAGTCTGATGAGTTTTTAATTAAAGATATAGAGTCATATCTCGAAAAAATAAACGCATCCATAGCAATGACGAATAAGATTTTGTTTGTAGATGATGAAGTCGAAGCAAAAACAATTGTCAACCAGATGAATAACCTCAAAAGTCTAATTGAGGATGATGAAGAGTTTCTTTATGAAGAATTACCATCGATTAGAAATGAAAAAGATTATATAAGTTCGAATGATAAGTTAATGAGAATCCTCTTTTCTGAAAATAGCCTTCCTCAGTCTAAGTTAAATGTCATACGGTATAATGATGAACTTGAACAGTTAAATGTTAATTATCTTGAAAAGAAAGAAGAATTGTCGAGAAAATTAATCGAACTCAGAAACGACGCAAGTAAAAGTAACGAGGTCGTAAAGAAAGATATCTCTATAACACTTGATTCCATTGTTAAAATTCAGCTCGTGTCCTTATTCCTTTGTTGTACTGTTATTGTTGTTTCAGCTTGTATTTTAGCAAGGAAAATAAAAACGCCAATCAATTATTTACTTGATGTGCTTCAAGGGTTAATTAAAGGGAATTATTCCCAATCTGTGACTTGCCAGGGGTGGAGTCTCGAGTTTTCTTTACTTATTCACCAATTAAATGAAGTAATTGTTACTAACAGAGAGTTGATAAATAAAGTAAAGTCGAACAATTTGAGCATATTCTCATCAAGTGAAGATAATGCACGTTGTGTAGACAACCTGCGGGGTCTTAACAATAGTCAAGTATTAGCTGTACATTCTATATCAGCAGCTTCTGAACAGTTAGAACAAACAAGTAAAGAAACGGAAAGTTATATAAATAACACGAGAAATCATACACGAGGAATAAGTAACTCTGTTGATGATGCCATTTGCTTAATCGATGGCAGTGTGGATGGAAATGACTTGTTGAGCGAGATGATTAAAGAAAGTTCACTGACTATTTCAGAGGTTGAGTTTAGGACGAAAGATATTAGAAATATTGTCGATGTTATTAATGACATTGCTAGCCAAACGAATTTGTTGGCACTCAATGCTGCTATTGAGGCCGCTAGGGCAGGAAGTTATGGACGAGGGTTTTCTGTTGTATCTGATGAAGTCAGTAACTTGGCCAAACAAACAACGCAATCCACCAATAAAATACAAAAACTAATTGAAGCATTGAATATGGCTAGTTCTAATGCTGTAGAAAGCATGTCTGTTTGTACTGAACAAATGAAAAAAAATTCAAAGGACTTACAGCAAACTAAAGCGGCAATATCTGATATTAGTGAACATGTCTCGGAGTTAGTTCAACAGACAGATATTGTTGCTCAATATGCTCAGGAGCAGTTCCAATCATGTGGACATATTGCGAATTCAGTTTCTTCTGTTGTTCTAGGGTTTGATAAGAGTGTCGAATATTTAGATAACGTTTCTGGAGCGAGTCATAGCTTATTAAGCCTATCTAATGGTCAGAAAGAAGAGCTAAATAAATTTCTAACGTAATTGATTTTTATTGTTGATGTTATTTTATTTTGAGGTGAGAGTATGATCGAAATTAAAGGTGTGATTAAGAACTACGAATGGGGTGGTCATCATTACATTTCCATGATGACAGATTCAGATTTATCAGATATGCCTATGGCAGAGTTGTGGCTTGGCGATCATAAGTCCGGCTCTTCTATGCTTGTTGACGGATCATCGCTTTCAAAATGGATAGAAGCTTCCCCTGAATATCGTCTAGGTAAAAAGTTGGTTCAACGTTTTGGTACTCAACTGCCATATTTGTTTAAAATCCTTGATGTTAAGGAGCCTTTATCTATTCAAGTTCATCCCACACTCGAGCAGGCTAAACAAGGATTTCTTCGAGAGCACTCTCTTGGAATTCCGGTTCAATTGAGAAGTTATATGGATGAGAACCATAAGCCGGAGCTGATGCTCGCACTTTCCGATTTCTATCTGCTACATGGATTTCGTAACGTTACGGAAGCTTTGAATGAACTTAGTTTGTTTAAGTCTTTCGACCCGTTAGTTCGCTTGTATTCAGATCTAGGGATTCAAGGGTTTGTATCGTCAATTTTCGCGTTGCCAGCGGATAGGATTCGGTCTTTGCTTCTTCCTGTGATTGAGCAGTATCGCAACGCTTATCATCAAAATGAAATTTCTAAATCCGAGCCACTTTTTTGGTTTATGAGATCGGTAGAAATTATTCAGAAAAAAGCTAGACCGCTTGACCCTGGTTTGATCATGATTTTTATTATGAACCTGATGTATGTTCCAAAAGGTGGCGTTGTTTTTCAGGATGCTGGGGTGCCGCATGCTTATCTTGAAGGTCAGAATCTTGAGTTAATGGCGAATTCAGACAACGTAGTGCGCTGTGGGCTTACGCCTAAGCATATTGATATCCAAGAACTGCTGGCTATCACTAAATTTTCTCCAATTGTGCCGAAGACTTTAGCCGGTAAACCGAGTTTGGATGGAGGATTAGATTACATTGTAGAATCAGATGATTTCCAACTAAGAGAATATCGACTAGATAAGGGGCAATCGCTTACTACTCCGGATGAGCTGGGAGCTTGTATTTGGTTTGTTCTAAGTGGAGAAATTAGACTCGGAAATCATCACCATTATTCTCGCTCTGGTAGTGCTTTCTATCAACGTCCAGAAGAAGTCAATGTTATCCATGCAACTTCAGATGCTTTGATTTATCGAGCTTCTGTGTCAGCCAGAGTTTTTTCTTAATTCAATTCATTTATGTCGGATCAGCAATAGGGCCTTAGCCTTCTCCGATGTTAAGACACAGCAAGTCACCAGCTAAAACGCCAGCAGTATAGCTGGCGTTTTAGTATCTAGTTTATCTTCTTTAGTAGACAGGTTTAAGAAACTCGATGTCTTCAATGTAGATTGAACCGTTCAGTGGGAATTTATCACCGACAATACAAACAAACATGTCAGGTAATTTCTTGGATAGGTCCCCTAAGTTGATTTCTACGACTTGTTTATAAAAATATTGACCACCCATTTTCACTTTATCTAGGTCTTTAACTTGAACTCGATGTTTGTCAGCATCGAGCTTAACCCAACCATCACCGAGAGCAGCATAAGGTCTCAGGCCACCTTTATCGTCGTTGTTGACGGGAACGTAGAGTGTGTAGCGCATCTTGGTATGTTGTGAAAAATTAGAAACTGCTTGGTTTCGAATCTTGAGCTCTTCCCAGTCATGTTTACCAGACCAATCTACATTGAGTTGTAGCATTGGCTTGCCCAATTTTTCAGATACTTCAATCGCGGGAGTATTCCAACTGGCTTGCCATGTGCCGTCTTTTTGCCATCCTTGAGTTGTGCGATCACTAAAATCGTATTTAGTCTCGACTTCATATCCCTTAATTGGTCGATTAATGTCAACGCTTGCTTTATCGGTTTGACGCTCACCTTCAGCAAATGTTGCGACGGTGATAAATGTTTTGGCTCCATACCCAATATCGGCAGAAACCAAATTTGCTTCAAAATATCCGTCGCCATTGGTATCAACCATATCTACAGTTAAATCATTCTCCGGAATTCTTAGCTGCATTTTTGTGATTTCATTGCCTAGCTTAGGCATTGGATAACTGCGCGCAGTAAACGTTGGTTCAGATATCTTCATTCCGTCAATTGGGTACGTGAGATACACGGTGTCTTTTGTTGAGTATTCCACTCCTCTCATTTGCTTCGAATGGTTGGTGAGGATCTGTGCCGTGCGACCACCATCATTTAAGATTCTAAAGCCATCATAATCAGGGTACAGGTTATTGGGTTGATCGGGGTCTGTACCGGTTAAAATCCAAAACATACTGCCAGCTAGGCCTGCTTGATAGGCTGTATTTGTCCATTTATGATAGATGAAGTCTCGATTCTGTGGCTCATTCTTGCCAATGCCATACTCTTCAAGTACAGCCGGTTTGTTAGCTTTCTTCGCGGCTTTTGCATGCTCCTTGATCCACTGGGTTCCCCATTCTTCGGCGTTATGTTTTCCCCAGTGTTCAGGGTACAAATGGAATGTACCGTAGTTGATATTGGGCAGCGTGATGATACGTTCCCAATCGACACCTTCACCGCCATTATATGTCCAGTCTGTATTGCCTTCGCGGTTGAAAAAGCCTTCAGACCCTAGAGCGATCAATTGATGCGGTGCAAGCTCTCGAACAAAGTCACTCATCTCTTTGGTCCAATTAAGCAGCAACTCACCCGTGTTATCTGATTGTGCTCTAGGTTCGTTTGCCAGCTCCCAAGTTAAGATGGTTGGTTCGTCTTTATTGATAATACCTGTATAGCGGTTTTTATGTTCTATGAGATGTTTTACGTAGTTTTTATAGGCGTCTTTAATATTGATGTCTTTGTAAAAATCATCATGATGAGTGCCGTTAAACCAGTCGACATATTGTTGCATTCCACCAAAATCGCCCCAGTTGTTCGTCAGTACGATAACCACCCGAATACCACGTTTCTTCGCCTCTGAAACTGTATAGTCCAGTTTCTCTAAAGCGCTTTTAACGCCGGCCGGTGGGGTATATATTCCTGGTTCGGGTTGCATGGTATGCCCATGGCTAACTCCTTCCATAAATCCCCAAACGCGTATGGTGTTCAGTCCCATGTCTTTTGCATCGTCTAAGACGGAATCAATCATGTCATGCGATGCATAATGCATGTAGTAATTGTTCGTGCCAACGATACGAAATGGTTGCCCGCCAACCATGAATGATTGGCCTTGTTGGACAACAAAATTGTTCATTGAGTCGGTAGGAAAGGGATGTGTTGATGTGACCCCACCACCACTACAACCTGCAATGATCGTCAATAGGGGTAGAGCATAGCGGATGTTCTGCATACATAGTCCTTTTTAATGTTTGTATTTTGACGATGCTATTGTCCTCAAAACTCGATGCAAAATTAATGGTAACGTTTCGATTATGTGTTTTACTTCAATAAATATGACGCTTTGTGACTGCCGTCTCAATTTAATCATTGTTATGGTTAATTAACTATGATGCTGTTTTTATTGAATTTAATTAAATTTTTATTACTAAACTCTGAATCTTGTGGTGATTTTGCTCACGTATCAATGCATTTCAACTAGATTAATAAAATCGTAACGTTAATATTTAGGCAAACAAAACAACCAAGTATCGGCTTTGATACACATGGAGATAGAGAATGAAATCATTTGTACCCACAATTACAAAGACACTCATCGCCGGAGCAATCACGCTCGGAACTAATGGTATGGCACATGCTGTCGTGACCGATGGGATCAATCAAGCTCTAGTGAAAGGATCAATTACGTTCTATACGAACCGTACTGACCTTGTTGAGGCGGGAGTCTATAAGCGATATGAGAAAGAGTTTAAAGATATCTATCCCAACGTTACTGAAGTGAAAGTGATTGGTTTTGCTGACTATCAAGGCGGTTTACGTCCAAGGATGAATACCGGTGATTATGGTGACCTCGTTCTGATTCTTCCTTCTGTTCCTTCAGAACAATATGGAAATTTCTATGAACCCTTGAACGCCCTTTATTCACCGGAACAAGTTTATTTTTATGATGCTTGGGAGAACAATGGAAATGCGTATGGCATCTCAATGGGTAACTCGGTTGAAGGTCTAGTTTACAATAAAGAAGTTCTTGAGAAAGCTGGCGTTGAAGTGCCAATTAAGACGCTATCCGACTTTTTTGATGCGGCACAAAAGATCAAAGCAAATGGTCAGATCCCGCTCTATATCAATTTTGGTGCTCAATGGCCGCTCCAACAATGGGATAAATTCCCATTGGTTGTGGAAGGTAACGATGGTGTATATGAACGAATGCTTACTCAGGATAAGCCGTTTTCAGGTGACACTGCTTACAACAAATCATTGAGTGTACTTAAAAAGTTAATCGATGATGGGTTGACTGAAAAGGACTTGATGACGAATTCTTGGGAAGACTCCAAGAATGCTATCGCAAAAGGTGATGCGGGTATGTATTACCTAGGAAACTGGGTTATCCCTCAAGTGATTGAGCGTGGCGCTGCGTCGAACAACATCGGTTTCATGCCAATGCCTTCAAATGATAAAGGTGAGTTGAATGCGCAAATGAATCACGACTGGGGTTACGCTGTTAGTAAGTTTTCAAATAACAAAGAGACAGCTAAAGCTTATCTTAAATATCTGATTGAAGATTCAGATTTCGAGAAAATTGCAGGCTTTATTCCTACGTTAAAAAGCAAGAAACCATCTTTAGAACAGCTCAATGAATATATGAGTTATGAACCTCATGTAATTCAAACTCCTGTTAACTCATCGACATTTATTGAAGTAACTAATCGCTCGAAAATCGATTTCTATTCAGGCGGATATATTCAAGATGTGATTACATCTAAAAACTTTAATGAAGCTCTTGAAAAGTTGGACTCACGTTGGGAGCGCGCTAAAAAACGGGTAATGAAGTAGTTTAAATTGCGGCAGCATAAATTGGCTTATAGCCAAGGTCGTTCGGGGGAGCGACCTTTTTTTTAAATTTTTACTGAGTATTTTCTATATAGTTGTTGGAAAAACACTTAGAACGAACTAACGTTATAATCTAAGGGTATAGAAATGAAATATTTTAATTTTTGCATAGTAACGCTTTTATTTTTATTTTCTAATACGGTTTTTGCTGGGCTTTATGTTTCTGGCAGTGTGCTTTATGAATACAATGGAATCCCATTTAAGATCCGAGGCATTAATCACGCTCATGCTTGGTATGCAGATAAGCTAGAAACTGCATTGCAGGGAATATCATCAACAGGAGCTAATACGGTGAGGATCGTATTGAGCAACGGACATCGATGGAATAAGACTAGTGCCGAAGAGGTTGGCAATATTATCCAACTAGCTAAATCATACAACTTGATTGCAGTCTTAGAGGTGCATGATACGACAGGTTACGGTGAAGAAAGCAGCGCAGCTGATTTGAATTCTGCGGCGGATTATTGGATCGAAATTAAAGAAAAACTAATTGGTGAAGAAAACTACGTTATTATTAACTTAGGCAATGAACCGTTCGGTAATGGAATCATTAGTAGTGATTGGGTAAAGGCACATAAAGATGCAATTAACCGGTTAAGACGTGAAGGTATGAATCATGTCATCATGGTCGATGCACCGAATTGGGGACAAGATTGGCAAAATATAATGTTAGATAATGCCACCTCGATTTTAGATTCAGATCCTTTACATAATATAATTTTTAGTGTGCATATGTATGAAGTTTACGGCGATTATAGCACTGTAAATAATTATATCTCGTCTTTTGTCAATAAAGGTCTCTCTCTTGTTGTGGGTGAATTTGCGGCGACACATAAAGGGTCTAATGTAGATGAAAGCGCTATCATGGAACGAACAGAAACATTAAGTTTAGGATATATCGGTTGGTCGTGGTCAGGAAATGATGATTCGACAGCTGATTTGGATATTGTCAATAATTGGAATAATGATTCTTATACGAAGTGGGGTAATACATTAATCAATGGCGAAAATGGAATAAAATCGACTTCTCAGATCGCAACAGTTTTTACGTGTAAAGATGATTGTTCTGGCGAAAGTACTCAGTATCCCATTTGTAGTTCATCTTCCCTTGACCCTGATGGGGATGGTTGGGGGTGGGAAAATGAGCAAAGCTGTATCGTTCAAGACTCAAATGATACCGCTCCTAACGGTTATGCTTATTGTTCATCTGAATCATCAGATCCAGATGGTGACGGCTGGGGATGGGAAAATAACGAATCGTGTGTTGTGAAAGGTTCTAACGCAGACTATTAATATTTACTAATTCAGACCTGATCTGACATCTATCCACTTTTCGACTCGGTGTTTGTCAGATTATATCTGAGCTAGATTCTTTTCAGACCATATTGATTTATTTGTTCTGCGATAAAATGGAGGACAATGGTTCTTATCAACAATACGTCTAGATGCGTTTCTGTAGTGGCCAATTTTAGTTGACCACTACAGCCATACCTGAAGTTATTCATGAATTGCTAATGTTCAATTTTCCGAAACTGATTTTTTGTCCAAAACCTTGTTAGCGCTGGTGGCGTTTAGATAAAGGATGAAGATCTGCGGACAAGGAGTGTGAGCCAGAATGCTGAAAGTAACTTTCTTACCGGTGGAGTTTTAGTAAATCGTCGGGTTCACAAAAATATCAACTTATGGTTGTTTTGAACGATATCAACATATGGTTGTATTTTTGTATCTAATTGAATTTAAATAAATTATGAATATCAAGATATGGTTGTATCAACAAAAATACGAACTATTGAGAGCCGCTTTTAGCGGCTCTTTTTTTACGTCAAAAAAGGAAGTGGCGACAAAGTGGCGACAGAACCTCAACTTTTTTTGTGGCGGCAGTCAGCGAGGCGATAGGGTTTAGGGAAATCGCTTCCGTCAGGTGATCTGGAGCGAAGTGCGCGTAGCGCATTGTCATACTGAGATCTGCATGGCCGAGAATGTCGCGTAGTACGAGGATATTGCCACCATTCATCATGAAGTGGCTGGCAAAGGTATGGCGAAGAATGTGGGAAGCTTGACCCGTCGGAATATCTAACCCCAGTTTGTTCTTCAAAATGTAGCAGAAAGGCGTATAGCACTGGGTAAACAGCTTTCCGCTGGTTGGTTTATAGATTTCATTGTACAAGTCGATCATTGCTAAACGATATGCGGCAAAGGGGATTGAAATTTCGCCGGATGAAATAGTCATTACTGCTGGTGCACTGGAAGCGTTAAATTTGAGTCTACAAGCCTGCACTCGTCCCGGTGACTGGGTTGTTGTGGAGTCGCCTACATTTTATGGTGCTTTGCAGTCACTGGAACGTTTAGGGCTGAAAGCCCTGTCTATTCGAACGGATCCCTTTACTGGGATTGATTTGGACTCACTTGAGAGCGCGTTGCAAACCCACGATGTGAAGGCGTGTTGGTTGATGTCTAATCATCAGAATCCGCTTGGCTATACGTTATCAAATGAAAAGAAGAGGCGTGTGGCTGAATTGATGCAAAAGTATCACGTCGCACTGATTGAAGATGATGTTTACAGTGAACGGTATGAGAGCGATGAAGCAGTAAGCGCAATGCGGACGTACGATGATTCAGGTAATGTCATGCTGTGTTCTTCGTTTTCAAAATCTTTAATCGCAGGGTTACGTATTGGCTGGGTTGCGGCAGGCAAACGCGCGATTGAAATACAGAAGCTGCAATTAATGAGTACAATGGCCACCAGCGCGCCAATTCAAATGACGCTGGTTCAATATTTGACCAGCCGTAATTATGAATTACATCTGAAACAGTTACGTAAGAAACTTGCCGAGCGTAAAAAGAGAATGGTTGAAGTGCTGCAATCTCAGCTGCCAGATAAGGTTAAGATTATCAGCCAGCGTGGTGGATATTTTATTTGGCTAGAACTGCCTAAACATATTGATGCGATTCAAATCTACCATCGGGTGTTGCTACAAAATGTCAGTATTGCTCCTGGCAAGATGTTTAGTTTGACGGAGCAGTATAATCACTACATTCGGCTAAATGCATCTTTTGAGCTCGATAATGTTCATATACGAGCACTCGACCTTTTATCAGGTTGTATTACTGCGTTAATCGAAGGGGAGAGAGTTAGTGAGTAGAAGCTATTCCACACGAGACGTTAGAGCACAAGAGAGTTTTGAATACTGGCAAAGTCTGGTTGGCTCTACGTATTCCGCGGTGACCAAAAATACTAACCTGACTGAAGGTGATTTTCAGGGGGAGTTAGCGGTTAAATCTCTGGGGAGAAGTGCCTTAATCACCCGTATACATTCCACACCGATGGAGTACCACGAAACGGAAGAAGCAAGTTATACGGATGATTATTTTATCTGCCTGTCGTTATGCCCCTATGCTCAGCTAACTCAAAATAATACGACAACAGAACAGTCAGATGGCGATATTGTTGTTTACGACAACAACCAGCCATTCTCATATCGTTTCCCTCAAGGGGATAACCAAATAGTTATCTCAGTACCTCATTCAGTATTTAACGCAAGGATAAACAGCACTGAGTTCCCATTAAATAAGACACTTAAACGTGACTCACCATTAGGGCGCTTCGTTGGTTCAATGATCGAGCAAGCATGGGAAAGTGAAGAGCAGGAAGATATTGTTGGCGATAAGATGCTCTTTGCCATTTTATCTATGCTGGGCAGTGCATTTGAGGTTGCTTCACCTGAAGGTGATCGAGCGATTCAGCGTGATAAGAAAGATAACCTGACATTGGTTCAGCAATTCATTATTGACAATATTGGTGACTCGTCTTTGTCTGTTGAATCCATTTCTCAGCAATTTCATATGTCTTCAAGAACATTGAGCCGATTGTTCAGTAAGGAAAAGACTTCGGTCATGCGATGGGTATGGCAGCAAAGGATTAAAGCAAGCTATAAGTGGGTAATGACCAAGCCAGATGTACCTATCAGTGATATTGCACACCACCACGGTTTCTCTAATATTTCTCACTTTAGCAAGATGTTTAAAGAAACATACGGCGTTACGCCTTCACAACTTCGTCAGGGTTAAACTTGGCGTTTACAGCAAACAGGCTGTCCGTTAGAGAGTAACGTTTGTAGGGAGCTTTCATTCATAATTCCATCACGTTTAATCACGCTGACATGTGCAGCGTATGAAAATTGTCGGAATAGCAATGAAAGCATTAGTCGCCAAGCAATTCGGTGCTCAGCCAGTTCTTCAAATTGAAGAGCGCTCAACTCCTCAAATTAAGCCGGGTTTTTCACTGGTGAAAATGCACGCTGCAACGGTAAATCCACTGTCGAACCAGATTCGAATGGGCGGCGTTCCTGCAGCAAAAGCCCCGTTAGTATTAAGCAATGATGGTTCTGGTGTCATTGTAGAAAGTGAGCACTTTAAAGCGGGTACTGCTGTGGCTATTTATGGTGGCGGTGCTTTGGGCATTACCGAAGATGGCTTGCAACAACAATTCGTATTGGTAGAAGACATATGGATTGTTGAACTTCCGGTCGGTACAGATCTGGATATCGCTGCGGCGTTGCCAATTAATTACGTATCTGCGTATCAGGCAATTAGTCGGGTGGGCCAACTTAAAAAGGGACAAACAGTACTGATTTCGGGTGCGACCGGTTCTCTTGGTCACGCTTTAATACAGCTGGTAAACGCATTAGGAGCAACACCGATTGGCGTTGTTTCAACCAGCGGGAAAATAGCCAATGCGTTGGATTCTGGTGCTAAACATGTGATTGACCTTTCTGCTCAGGATATGGTTTCAACGGTATTGGACCTTACTCAGGGTAAAGGTGTTGATTTAGCTTTTGATACCGTGGCGGGTGAAGTTTTAGGCCAGTTAATGAAATGTCTGAAAACCCGGGGGGCTGTCGTTTCTATTGGGTTTGCTGGTGGCTTTACTTCAGAAATCGATATTGTTGATGTTGTTGTTTACGAGAAAAAACTGCTTGGATTTGATGCACATTTAGAAACAGATGAAGACGTGGAACATGTATTCCATGTCCTAAAAATTCTTTTAGAGCAAGGCAAGATCAAACCTCGAATCGACAGTGTATTTTCACTGGAACAACACGAACAAGCCTATCAACATTTAATTTCGCGTCAGGCTCAGGGAACCATTTTGCTTCGGCTGGAGCAGTCAGGCGAATGACAGATATTGCTACCTGAAGTGAAGTGACTTGGCACTGCTGAACAAGTATTTGTCTTTTTCAGCCAAGTATTCACCTTCGGAGCGAGTATATTGACTAGTAATGGAACACAAATAATCAGGACGGATTCAATGACTAAGATAGTTGTGAAGGAATATATCGAACTTAACCACAAGTTAGAACATGGAATGGAAACTTACCCGGGGCTTAGCCATGTCGAGGTGTATGACCATTTCCCTCGATTTGGCAATAATGCTCTGATTGACGGCATTAACTTGCTGGGTATTTCCGGTACGTATATCGATGCGCCTTATCATGAAGACCCGGATGGTGACAAGATTTGTGATTACCCATTAGAAAAATTAGCTCACCTTCCGCTTATTGTGGTGAATAAGCCAGACAGCAGAGTCTCTTTTGAAGTAGAAGATTTTGAAGGCTTAGATGTGACAGGTAAAGCGGTACTGCTTAACAGCAAGCATGACCAGTTTTTTGGTAAGGAAGAGTACGGGATTAATACGCCATACCTTTCTGTTGAAGCGGCCGATTATTTAGTAAAGCAAGGCGTTGTTCTGGTTGGGATAGATTCTCCGTTGGTTGATAACATCGAAACCTCGGAATCAGCGATTCCGGTTCACAACATTTTATTGAGCAATGGCATTGTGATTTGTGAAGATATGACCAACATCGCTGCCGCAGAAGGCAAAGATGCCTATTTGACTGCGGTTCCGCCCCGAGTCCCACTTGCCAGCTTCCCTGCACGTGTATTTGCAACAGTTTATGAGTGATACAGAGGTTAGTCTGTATCTCAATTTAAGGTAATTTATTTATGTCTGTAGAAAATAACAAAACCCTTCGACTACTCATGCCACAATGGCAAGGCGGAAACAATCACGCTTACTATTTCGGTGCTCAGTTGCTGGCCTGGTTAGCGCCTGAAGCGAACGGTCCGGTTGAACAAGTGAATGTCACTTTTGACGAAAACCGTCAGCTTGAGAACGAAAATGGGATTGTGGGTCGTTCAGAGATCATCCCTCAAATTCAACACGCAAAAGAGCTTATCCAAAAACACTCGCCGGATAGTCTGGTTGTTCTTGGCGGTGACTGTCTGGTTGATTTAGCACCATTTGCTTACTTGCAAGAAAAGTACGGAGATGATCTGGGTATTCTTTGGGTGGATGCTCATCCGGATATCATGACATCTGAAGAATTTGAACATTCTCATGCATCGGTATTACGTGCTCTGATGGGTGAAGGTGACAGCGATCTGACTAACTTTGTTAGTACGCCAATTAAAACGAACAAGATTATGTACGCTGGAGTTAATAACGAAAGCGAGTTTGAAGCGAACTTCCTGAAAGACCGCAACATGCGTGTGTGTCGCCCGGAAGAGATTCAAAGTGAAATTACTTCGATTCAAAAATGGGTAGAAGAAGAGAACATTAAGGTACTGGCGATTCACCTTGATCTTGATGTTCTTAGTATCGCGAACTTCGGCTCATTGTTGTTCAAAAATCCAAATGTACCGGCAGATGCCTATGAAGGGATCGCTCAGGGGCAGATCACTCTGGAAGACGTTGTAAAAGTTATTAACGTAGCCAGCGAAAACACCGAAGTTGTGGGCTTGGGTATCGCTGAACACTTGCCATGGGATTCATTGAACCTGAAAAACATGCTTGAAAAGCTGCCTTTGCTGGGTAAGAAATAAACGTATTTTTCTGTATTTGTTGTGTGTTTGCATACGGGTAAGCGGCCTTAGGGTTGCTTACCCTTTTTTTATATCTGCTTGTTACTGTTGAATTAAAAGTCTCAAATTCAGGACTTTTTCCTGTGTCCTGATTATCACAATACTTGTCCCGGTCAGACAAGTATCACTCGCCATTACAAGGCTAAGATGTCCTCAATACATAAATAAAATGTATGAGTTATGCGGCTTACTTAGAGTTGAAAACTTTGATTGAAAAAGAAGTAAGCCCTCAATCTCAATGATTTTGAGAAAGGACAGCAGCGCAATGGAAGCAAAAAATATACTGACGGCAAGTCACATATCTAAACGATATGGTGGCGTGTTCGCTCTAAACGATGTCAGTTTTTCTCTCCGTAGTGGAGAAATTCTCGGCTTATGCGGGGAAAACGGAGCGGGCAAAAGCACGCTGGTCAAAATCCTGGGTGGTTATGTCACACCAGATACCGGAACTTTAGATATTGGGGGAATGCAGGTCGAGCTCGGCAAACGTGTTGACCCGTCTTTGATTACTATTGTTCATCAGGAACTGTCTATTCTGCCTCACCTGAGTGTTCTGGATAACATCGTTATCGGCATGAAAGAAAATGGGCAACTCTATCGCAGAAGTCGTTATACCGAGCAAGTCACCAAGCTGCTTGCTGATGTTGGATTAGAACATATTTCTCCTTTTCAGCTTGCAGAGACACTTTCTTTAGCGGAAAGACAACTGGTCGAGATTGCACGCGGGCTGGCAAGCGGTGCCCACGTACTGCTTCTTGATGAGCCAACTGCGACATTGTCTGACGCAGAAATTGAAAAAGTTTTTTCTATTATGCGCAAGCTTAAAGCGGCTGGCACCACTTTGGTTATTATCAGCCACCGGTTGGATGAAGTTTTCACCATTACCGATCGAGTGACGGTATTTCGTGGCGGCAAGCATATCTTTACTCGTAATACTAAAGATGTCACCGGACCGGAGCTGGTTAGCGCAATGTTAGGCCATGAAGTGGAGAGGGGCGTAATCAGACCTCAACGACCACATGGAAAAGTGCTGCTCGAATGTAAAGATGTGCAGATAGAGAATGGTTACGGGCCGCTAGATTTTACCTGCCATAAAGGTGAGATTGTTGCTGTTGTTGGGCAACTTGGCGCTGGTGCTGATCTATTTTTACGCACATTGGCAGGTTTAGCCCCGGTAGAACAAGGGGAGTTATTGCTAAACCAAAAGCCGGTTTCTCTTGATTCTATCTATGATGCTGAACAGCATTCTATCTCTTATGTCCCGGAAGACAGGGCAGGCAAAGGTGCATTTTTAGAAGCGCCGATTGGTATGAATTTAACGTCAAGAGCGCTGGATGTTTTGTCTCGCTGGGGCGTAATTTCAAAGTCTGAAGATACCCGAAATGGCGTGGAGCTAGCGGAATCATTTACGCTAAATCCCGACCGAAATCATGAACCTGTTTCTTCACTCAGTGGTGGCAACCAACAGAAAGTCGTTCTGGGCAAAGCCATTGCGACTAATCCCGATTTATTACTACTTAACGAGCCAACTCGTGGGGTGGATATTGGTGCCCGTGCCGATATTTATCAACGGTTAAGAGACCGTGCTGACCAAGGGCTTTCTATCGTTTTCTACTCAACGGATCTGGAAGAGATTCTTGATTTCGCTGACCGCATAGTCACGGTATTTAAAGGTGAAATTATTAACAGCGTATTAAGGAAAGATGCGACTCAAGAAAGCATCTTACAAGACATTTTGCATGGAAAAGTGAGGGATGCAGCATGATACGAGCAGCTTCTTCAAAATCAACGTTACCTTTTATGTCGCTAAGCGGTGCGGCATTTTCTCCGACCCGAATTCAGGCAACATCGGTCAGAATCGCGATTGTCATTGTGGCTCTGTTGGCGAGTGTGTTTATTGAAGGGTTTGCGACTGCGCAAAACCTCAGTTCAATTCTGTTTTCAACGGTATCGGTAGGGATTGCTGCCTGCGGATTGGCACTGGTTACCATTAGTGGCAACCTGTTTATGCTGTCTATCAGTGCCACAACGTCAATCTCCACGATTGTTTTCGCTAGCTCATTACAGCTAGGAATTCCCGCTGCGATTATTTTGACATTAGCCGTAGGGATTATCTTTGGTGTGATTCAGGGCGCTGCCGTCGGTGCGATGAAAACCAACCCTATCATTACTACGATAGCCGCGTCATCGGTTATCACCGGTATCGGTTCCTGGGTGTCGGGCGGCCGGACTATTACCAGTGATGTCGGTGTTCACTGGCTTGGTGTTGGTCATATATTTCCGGGTGTTCCAAACCAGATATTTATTCTGATATTCGTCTTGTTTGCGTGTGAATTCTTTTTATCTCGTATGCGATTAGGACGTGAAATACAGCTGATTGGTATTAACTCCACAACGGCTAAGTTATCCGGGTTACGCGTGGGGCTGGCGGTTGCCATGGCTTACATTATTGCCTCTTCAACCGCTTCTTTGACCGGTATTCTGATCGCGTCTCAAAACTCTCAAGGAAACCTGTCTTTGGGTGCGGGGCTAGATTTTAGTGCGATTGCTGCGGTTTTGGTTGGCGGTGTCGCCATAGCCGGCGGGCATGGTCGTATCAAGGATGCTGTATTTGGTGCATTGTTCCTGGCTGTCGTCGGAAACGTATTGTTGCTGGCGGGCTTTTCTCTCGACATGCAGTTGATGGTGAAAGGTGCTGTTGTTCTTATTTCTGTAGTGCTGGGCGCATTACTGTCTCGTAAGCGTAAATAAGGGAGGCGCAAAATGAAATCTAAATGGAATTCGTCAGATATATTACGAGTCTTTCTGTTTATCGCTATACCGGTATTTTTTGCCTGTATGAATAGTTTCTTCTTAACCAGCGGTAATCTTTTTGCCTTAATGCAGAATTTTGGCTTAGTCGGATTGGTGGCGTTAGGTTTGGTTCTCACCATGATTGTTGGTGAGTTCGACCTGTCAGTGGCTTCAATGGTTGCAGTTGGCGGTCTTATTTTGGCTAAAACCGGTGTAGACAGTGCTGTTATCGGTGTGTTTTGGGCTGTGATGTTTGGCTTGGTTGTCGGTCTGATTAATGCCGCGTTCATCATTAAGCTAAAAGTCTCATCTTTAGTGAGCACATTAGGCATGATGATTCTGTTATCAGGTTTTGCATATTGGATCGCTGATGGCAACGTTGTCCCTTATTACAACTTTGATGCATCAGATGTTTTAGACGCTCAAATAGCCTACGTACTTTCTCCACGTATCTTAATTACCGTTGCTGCGATGATAGTGGTGTATCTGCTACTGAGCTTTACACGTCTTGGAAGAGACCTCTATGCGACGGGCAGCCACAGACAATCTGCAATTATGAGTGGAGCTAACACATCTGCCGCATTATGTGTCGCATTTGGTTGCTCTGGCATGCTTGCAGCCTTAGCGGGCGCATTGATTTCAATAAGCCTTGCTACCGGTTCCCCAACATTAGGCGACACGCTTCTGATTCAGGCAGCCTCTGCAGCCATTCTGGGTGGTGTCTCACTTGGCGGAGGCGTAGGGAAAATTCATCAGGTTGCGGTAGGAGTAATGATTCTCGCCGCATTAGGCAATGGCTTAAGCCTTATGGGTGCAAGCTCTGCCACTACATTACTCGTTAACGGTTGTGTTCTTGGGTTTGTCGTTCTGATGAACGGGGACCTTAGTTCATTACGCTTAAATCTGCTTAAAAAAACACATGGATAATCAACGGACAACGGAGACGTCACGATGAAAACAAAATCACTGGTAAAACACTCTTTGACTGCGCTGGCAACCACAGCAGCATTAGCTTCAGCAATGTCGGCTTCAGTTGCACAAGCCGCTGAAGGTAAATCAGTCATCTTGCTGCAACCAACAGAAGAATGTACCTACTGTGCTGACTATTTACGTTTCTTCAAACAAGAAGCAACAGCCGCCGGGTTGAATTTTGAAACAACAACCAGCCCATTTGACCCTGCTAATCAGGCCAATCAGGTTGAACAGGCGATTGCTAAACGCCCGGATGCAATCATCCTTTGGCCGGTCGATGCTAACGCTTTGATTCCATCAATGCGCAAGATCCAAAAAGCGGGTATTCCACTGATCATCAGTGATGCACTTCCTGCAAAACAGTCTGAAAAATTTTGGGATGTTTACACGGGTGGTAACAGTGAAGAGATAGGTCGTGAATCGGCTAAAGCAATGGTTGATGCATTTGAAGCAAAAGGTTTTGGCAAAAAAGGCGAAATTTTTGTGATTACCGGTACGCCGGGAGCTCCAACGTCGATTGGCCGAATGAAAGGCTTTACCGAAGAACTTAACAAGCTTGCTCCGGATATCAAAATCCTTGGTGAACAACCGGGTAACTGGGATCAGAATGTCTCTATGACGGCGGCTTCTTCACTCTTTACTCGTTTTGGCGATCAGGTTGAAGGTGTATACGCGGTAGAAGATCTGATGATGGCGGGTGTAATTGTTGCAGCTGAGCGTGCCAATATTGATGCGAAGAAACTTGCTCTGGTTGGTGTGGGTTGTGAAGTCCCTGGATATAAAAATATCAAAGCAGGCATTCAGTACGCTACGGTATTATCCGATGCCTACAGTGATGCGAAATACGCGGTAGATGCAGCGGTTAAACTGCTGGATGGTGAGAAGCTGGATAAATATATCTATATGCCAAACCCAATTATCACTAAAGACAACTTGAGTGAGTGTAAAGGTATTCAAGACCTATAATTAGTTATCTTGATTAAAATGAAAACGGATAAGCCTTTTGAAGACTTATCCGTTTTTTATTCTGTTTTTTTGGGGGATGACTATCTTGTCAGTTCTCTTGGTGAATAACCAAATTGCTTTTTGAAGGTACGGCTGAAATGAGACAGATCTTTATAGCCAAAGGTGAGTGCCGCTTCTGTGATATTGGTGACTCGTTTATTGGCTAATGCGTCATAAGCACAGGATAGGCGCTGCGATTGTAACCAGTTGCGTGGGGTTTCTCCCGCCTCCGCAAATAGTCGGCTGAGTGTGCGCAGAGAAATCCCTTTTTCAGAGGCGACGCTTTCAAGGCTTAGCTCTTCATCAGTAATATGATTACGGATGTAGGTTTTGATTTCGTTTAACAGTTTATTGTGAGAGGCAATAGGGGTATCGGTACTCGTTGCCCGACTGATGGCTGTTGTCAGCATATCGAGCGTTGGCACAATAAATTCGTCTTCGTTTATAAGGTCAGGTGATGACGCGATAATCGATGTTTCATTCATCAGCGATTTAATTAACCGGCCAAAAGACGATTGATCATTCAGTACGGTGCCACCCAGATTATCCAACCGAGTGACTTTGGCCTGAATTAAAGGGCGTGGTATGCGCAAAAGCATCGCTTTATATGCTGACGTGTAATTGAATGAGTATGGTTTGCCTGAATCATAGATCAGAATGTCGCCGACCTGATGTGATACCTGACGTTCATTCTGCTCGAAATAACCTTCACCTTCTAACATCACGGATAGAAAGATATCTTCTCTGGGAACTGAGCGTAAATCTGCTACACGGCGATCGTAGCGAATACTTTCTGAAGCGACGTGGCTTAACTCTGTAGAACCGACATGCTGAACTGTGGTTGTAGCTTTAAACTGAGTCGAATCACTGGCGATTCCTAAACACGGTGCATAGTGTTTAGTTACCACATCGTTCCAGTAATTGAATCTATCTTTTTGTTCTAATGTGTCAGTCGAAAAAATAGTGCTCATAATTCAGGTGTTCCCAGCTATAACCAGTTAATAGCAACTAAGCAATATAAGTGCCATGGGGGGGATTAATTAGAGCCGTGCGCGCGAAAAAGGTGCATATTGCATAAATAAAAGGAAAACAGAGAGATAGTGTTGCTGATAGCAAGACGACAGGATGAATGGACTTTACGGTAATAAAGAAAAACGCACTCCCGTGGTGCTCTTTCACCTCAGGAGTGCGTCGATTGTCTGTGATGTTCAGTCTTGGTGCGTTTGCGCCGATTAACTTTCGAACTCGGGCTGTGCCACAGTGGCTTCAGATTCTGTCGACTCAGACAGCAGGATAGAACCGGTCACCATGAGTAGTGCGATACCGTCTGTCACAGTCAGTGACTGGTCGAAGAAAATGATAGAGAAGAAGGTTGATGCTACTGGGATTATCGCAAACGCCATACCGGTAGCACTTGCCGGAATCTTAGTTACACCGCTGAAGAAGCAGAAGTAAGGGACAGCCCATACTAGAATGCCGTAGTAAACCATGGTGATAGAATTTTTGCCGTTAAATAGTAGTGACAGGTCAATATCTTTTGTTTCAAGCAGGAACATTAACGGCAGGGTAAAGATCATGCCGGTAAAGCAAACACCTGTAGCCATCGTTAAGGCTGGAAGTTGCACATCGTATTTCTTCGCTGCAATGACACAACCTGAAGTTGAAAGTGTCGATAGTGCAAGAAGAACGATTCCGTAAAACGATGTGCTTCCGGATGTGTCGCTGGATGGAACCGTTAAGACAAGTACACCAGCGATTGCGAACAGAATTGCTAATCCTTTGCGGGAGCTAAGCTTTTCTTTAAGCAAAAAGTATGACAGTGCTAGTACTACGGCTGGAGCGATACTCGTAAAAATTGAGGCAGAAATTGCGTTTGAGTATTCAAATCCGTAGAGCAGGAATGCAGTATATAACACAGCACCAAGTAACGACTGTAAGCTGATGATTGCCCATGTTTTCAGGCTAAGTGAAAAGATAGCAGGGGCTCCGGTCGCACGTCCGATAATGTATAAGAACGCAAAACCAATAGCGAAGGTGATAGCGATGAATGTCCATACCGGAATACTGTTCATCGATTCGGCTGCAATCGGGTAACTAATACCAACCAGCAGATAACACATTAGTACATTTAAATATCCCATATTCATGATAATTTCCTCTTTCCTTGAGATGTAAATTCATCATGCCTGCATATTATTTGGCTTACTTGCTCGTATCTGACAAGAATTGGTGTGAGTGAGACAAATGCACATTGTAATGCTAGTCGCATATTTATTAACGCTTTCTGTTAAGCCTTTTTAATGCACTTATTTTGTAGGAGAACGTCTAATATAAGACTTCTCCTTTATTGTTCGAGCGCCTCTCGAATGCGTTTGAAAAGAGGAGGAGAGGGGAATGCAGGGGGATTTTTATGTAAGAAAGTTTCCTACATAAATAATTAGCTTTAATACAAAGTATCACAAAAATATCAACTTATGGTTGTATTTGGTTATATCAACATATGGTTGTATTTTACGTAATCAATTGATTTACAATGAATCGTAAATATCAATTTATGGTTGTATCAACAGAAAATACGAACTATTGAGAGCCGCTATTAGTGGCTCTTTTTTTACGTCAAAAAGGATAAGTGGCGACAAAGTGGCGACAGAGCCTCAACTTTTTTCAGTGGCGGCAGTCTGCGAGGCGATAGGGTTTAGGAAAATAGCTTCCGTCAGGTGATCTGGAGCGAAGTTCGCGTAGCGCATTGTCATACTGATATCTGCATGGCCGAGAATGTCGCGTAGTATGCGGATATTACCACCATTCATTATGAAGTGGTTGGCAAAGGTATGGCGAAGAATGTGGCAGGCGCTCAAACTTAAGACGGCTCACAATGGCTGATGCGCATAACAGAGGCTATGCTGAGCACTCTGACCCCAAGCGTAACGATCAAAAATGCACAACTTAGAATTCAGACAATGCGACGAAACTAGTCCTTATTGGCAGGATGTCGAACGTCTGTTTCAAGGTGAATGGTCCGAATTCCGTTTTCGCGATACTTATAAGCCGGATGTCCAACTTCCACCTGTCATCATGGTGCTCAGTCAAAACACAGTGATTGGTGGGCTGGCTTATTCCTATTATCAGGAGCCGAATCAGGTCGCTGATGTCATTTGGATCAATGCCGTCTCTGTTTCTCCACCGTGGTGGGGAAAGGGGATTGCCAGTGAACTGATTTGTCTGGGCGTTAGTCAAGTTTCCCCTTTCAGTCAGCGTCATCTTTACGCTTACACTAACCTTCCATCACTCTATTCGCGTTTAGGTTGGACGGTAGTCGATACGGAATGTGAACCGAATCATTGTGTTATGCGTATCTCCCTAGAATCTGAGCCACATCAACAAGTCATCCGTTGAATCTGAGTTTTATCGTTTAAATCACTTCTATTGCTCAACCAGTGCAGTGTTACTCGCGCGTTGTCACTCAACTGTCATGTTTAAAATTTAATATATGGAAATTCGTATATATGTCTTTTCATATGTTTATTCCAGCGTTAGAGTACCGACATGGCTGCGCTGGCTTATAGTGAAAGAACGGACAGTGCGCATGGGCGAAAACTAAGTGTTCGGAGGAAAAATGGGTCTGTTTGAACGTTATCTGACCGTTTGGGTCGGGTTGGCTATTTTGGGTGGCATTGCATTGGGTAGTCTCGCGCCTCAAGCGTTTGCAGCGATTGCAGGCCTTGAGCTGGCACACGTGAACATCGTGATCGCGGCGTTGATTTGGTTGATGATCTTTCCAATGATGGTGCAGATTGATTTCTCCTCTCTGAAAGATGTTGGTAAGAAGCCGAAAGGTCTGGTCCTGACTCTGGTGATCAACTGGTTGGTCAAGCCGTTCACCATGGCGTTATTGGGGTGGCTGTTCTTTAAGGGGTTATTCGCTGACTGGGTCGATCCGCAAACCGCGAGCGAATACATTGCAGGCATGATTCTGCTGGGTGTTGCACCATGTACGGCGATGGTGTTTGTCTGGAGTCAGTTAACCAAAGGCGATGCAAACTACACGCTGGTGCAGGTTTCGATTAACGACATCATCATGATCTTTGCGTTTGCTCCGATTGCTGGCTTTCTGCTTGGCGTCACCGACATTACGGTGCCGTGGGACACACTGTTGCTCTCGGTAGTGTTGTACGTGTTGATTCCACTGTTGGCAGGGGCTGTCGCTCGTCAAAAGCTGGATAAAGCCAATGACCACTCAACGCTGAATCGTTTCCTGGCGACGATGAAACCGTGGTCGATCGTAGGTTTGCTGGCAACGGTGGTACTGCTGTTTGGTTTTCAGGCGGAGACCATTCTGGTCCGTCCGCAAGCGATTGTGCTGATCGCCATCCCTCTGCTGATTCAGACCTACACCATTTTCGCCATTGCTTATTGGGCGGCTAAGCGCTTGAAGCTTCCTCATAATGTGGCCGCACCAGCTTGTATGATTGGTACGTCGAACTTCTTTGAGCTGGCGGTGGCGGTCGCGGTGTCGCTGTTTGGTCTTCATTCTGGTGCGGCATTGGCAACTGTAGTGGGGGTGCTGGTGGAAGTGCCGGTGATGCTGTCGCTGGTTTGGTTTGCGAACCGTACCCGTGGCTGGTTTGAGATGACGGAATCATCCCAATGATCGTTATTCACCATAACCCGGATTGTGGCACGTCACGCAACGTACTGGCGATTATCGAGAAGGCGGGGTATGAGCCTGTGATCGTCGACTATCTGCAAGAAGGATGGAGCCGTTCGCAGTTGCTGGCACTGTTTGCCGCCGCCGATCTCACACCTCGATCAGCGCTGCGTACCACCAAATCTCCGGCGCAGGAACTGGGTTTGCTCGCTGAAGATGTGAGTGACGCGCAGATTCTCGATGCCATGCTGCATTATCCGGTGTTGGTCAATCGGCCGATTGTCTGCTCACCGAAAGGGGTTAAGTTGTGCCGGCCTAGTGAATCGGTACTGGATTTACTCGATAGGTGGCCGGCCGGCCCTTTGTACAAAGAAGATGGCGAACTGATTCTGGATGCCTCCGGCCACCGAGTGGTGTGATTTCACGTTCGCAAACCATGTTGTGACGCGATACAACGTTGACGCTTTCCGGCTACAAAATCAGGCCGGATCGGGAAGATTGAATCGCGTCAACCCACATATCTGCACCGCCCACCTGCACGCCCAATACATCTAACGTGGGAAGCAGTATTCCGCTCAGAACACCACTCAGCACGTTGCCTAACGTCAGGCTCAGCACGCTTGATAACGCAGTCGTCAACGGAGTTAACACCGCATTGAGAATTAACGAGTTCGGTACTTCTATCGATAGATTGATTTCGGTATCAAACAGTGTGCCTCGGTTGATGGTGGAGGTTTGCGGCAGCTGAGCGAGCGAAATGGTTTGTGTTGCGGTGACGGGATCTTCATTATTCACCGCGATTTGAGCGGTCACGACGATGGGCGAACTGACCAGCGGAATGTAAATGCTGATGGTCAGAGGTTCAACGCTGACATCAACCAGCGAACTCTCTGTTGCGAACTCCGCTTCGGAACTGCTCGGAGAGCGGCTGACGCCCACCAATGTGGCGGTCGATTTGGACGCATTCGCCTCTATTTTTAGCGGGCTGATAACCACATTGGCAAGCCCAAGGCTGACCACCGATAAAGCAGAGGTGATGTCATCGACAATATCAAGATCGGCCGACATCGATAAATCCACCTGTGAGTTGGAGACGCTGGGCTCCTTACTTTCAATGACTGGCAGTGTGGCAATGGTGAATGAGGGCGGCGTGATGACGTCGGTGGCGAGAGCGATACTGGCCACGTTGGGCACTGAAACGCCTAACGCCGGAACATCGATAAAATGACTGCTGTCTGAGGCGAAGATGGACGCTTTGACCAGAGAAAGTGCGTTGATGGACGATTCAAGTGCCGCGCCATCGGTGTTGGTTTCGGAGAGCGCCACGATATCGCCCAGCACGATGTCGGGTACGGTCTCTGCCAGCGCCAATTGATTGATCAGCAGGTTAATGCCATTCGGATAATCGCCATCGCTGCTCAGCACATCGGCGTAAGCATTGAGAATATCGAGCAGAGAAATACTCGATTCCAACACCTCTTGGGTTGTGCCTAAACTCAGATCTACTGCTAACGCGCTGAGCAAAGATCCTAATCTGACCGAGCTGTTTGCCAGGCCATTGTAATCGGCAACATCGAGATCGAGCGTTGTGCCGAGCACATTGCCCAACAGGCTGTTGAGAAGTCCCGCTTCGGTTTCCGTCGATACGGTCTTTGAACCGACGCCAAAACTGATGACACCTGATTTCTGAACTGCCGCTTCGGCGTACAACGTCATCGTTCGGTTATTGAACAGCCCACCTGCGACCATGCTTTCCGGGACTTTTTTGGTGACGACCACTTTGGCCGTAGGATAACCGTTGTCGGCGGTTGCGCTGGTGTCGATTACCCAGCGTCCATCGACGATTTTTGCCGTGCCGTATTCGATCGTCAGCTTGTCGATTTTGTCGCTAAAAAGCGAGGCAACCGTCTGTTCGGCTTCCGCTTTCTGATTCGGGTCCAAAAAATAGGGGCTGCTCACGCCGAGTTCAGTTGCGGCTAAATCGGCGATCGATTGCAGTTGTTGGCGTTGAAAAGCCAGCCTTGCCGTGTCGAGTGCCACGGAGGTGAATATGACCAGGCTCAGCAGCGCGGCGGCGAGCCAGAGTGTCACGGCACCAGACTGAGCTTTAAGCGTCATTATTTCTCTCCGAATTCACTCTTAATGAATTTGTCCGGCAGCTCATGGCTAAAGGTTTTGATGGCCCGCTGCTGGCTGGCTTTGGCGGCTTCGGGAGAGAGGGTGTCCTGATAGCTGGTGGCCATCATATTTTCCCTTTGGATTTGCAGCCAAATTTGCGTTTCTTTGGTGTCTGGCATTTTCATACCCTTGGTTTCCGGACGTTGCTGAGCAGCCGAAGCATGAGTGGACAATACACACAACAGAGCCATCAGTAGGTTGAGTTTCATTTGTTCGTCTCCAGATTTTTAATCGGGTTGAAGGTATTAAGAGCGTTCGCCAGTTTCTGACTTTCGACCTGATCCCAGCCATAACGTCTGGTGAGGCTTTCCGCTGCTTTTAAGTCCTGAGCGCGCGCCAACGCCAGCCAGAGATTTTTGGCTGCTTTTTGGTTGTTTGGATTGAGTTCTAACGCGGTCAGAAACTCTTTTTTGGCCACGTCGACTTCATCAATCAGCAACATATAAAAGCCGTAGTCGTTGCGAATGTCTGAGTTAGCGGGTTCCATATCCACCGCAAAGCGCAGCCAGTGGCCGGACTCTTTGTATTTTTTCTGATACGCGGTCAGCAATCCCAAGCCGTGTGCGGCCTGGCCTTTCATGCAGCTATTAAGCAAACTGGTGTATTTCTTATTGGCCTCGTCCCACTGGTTGGTTTTCAGCAGGGCTTTGGCTTCCAGTGCCGTTTTGGTTACGTAAGTGCCTTCGATTTTTTGCAGCATAGCCAGCGCGGAGTAGTAGTTTTGGTTGGCGAAGGCTTTCTGCGCCATCGAGAGTTGCATGCCAGTCGATTGTGAGAATTTCTCACCACACAACCCCGGCGCTTGAGTGTATTGCGTCTCTTTCGGGGCTGAGGTACAGGCACCCAAAGTGAGAGTGAAAATCACGAATAGTCGTCTCATTTAGCCTCCAAAAGCTGCCAGCAGAGCCAACGCTGCCGGGCCACCTAACACGATGAATAGAGCAGGGAACATCAGAGTCATCATCGCAACCGAGATTTTTCCCGACATCTTGGTGACTTTCTCTTGCAGCGCCACGCGCTTGCGTTCATAAATCAGCTCCGCTAGTGACTGAAATGATGTTTTCAGCCCGCCACCGGTTTCTGAACCTTGCGAGAGCATCGACAACAGATCCTGAAGCCCGGACGACAGCGTCATCGTGGCCATGTCGCGGAACACCCATTCACGGTTCTGGCCCGCTTCAATCCGGGCGATGATGAGCGCGATGTCTTTGTTCATTTCCGGCGTCAGGTGGCGGGCTTCTTTGTGATACGCCTTGAGCAGGCTTTCAAGCGACAGCCCGACCTGCCATAAGATGGCCATCATGTGCACCGCGGTCAGCATCTCTTCATCAATGATGCGGGCACGTTTGTTCGCCTGCATGCGAATCCAGCGAATGGATACCAGCGCGCCGATTGCCATAAACAGGGCGTAGTACAAAAACGTGCGCTGAAACGAGGTGGAGAAAAGATATTGCTGCCCCGTCAGGATCAGAAACAGCCCGCTCCAGACCAGAAACATTTTGAACAGACACAGGATCTGTTGTCGGCTGCTGATGTAGCCCGCCTGACGCATGGCAATCACGATTTGCGACAGCGACTTCTGGTGTTGCTGTTTCGATTTTCCCCACCATTTTTGTGAGTGCATCAACAGGTGCTCTTTGGTGCTGCCGGCTTTTTTATCTGCACCCACGGTAATCGATGTCTGCCCGACATATTTGCGCGAATAGTGAAAGCAAAGTGAGGCACACACCATACAGATAGAAGCGATAAAGAAGTAAAAAGCGCCTGCCATGTTCTCTTCTCCCGACTATAAGCTGCGAAACATTCGCCAAATGACGATAACGCCGATGATTTGCAGTGAAATCCCTAAGATGAGCGCATGACGGCCACTCTCGGAATACCACATGTTGATCAACAGCTCAGGGTTCTGGGTCATCATGTACGCGCTGACGAGCAGCGGTGCACTGCCGATGACCCATGCGGTGATGCGGGTTTCGCCTGTGATGGATTTGAGTTCCCGGCGGCTGAGATCTTGCTGACGAAGCAGCTTTACCAAACTTTCCAGAGAATCCGTAATACTGCCGCCATAGCGTGAATTAATGCTGAATATGGAACCCAGCAGATAGAACGCTTCGACACCGGTAATGGCGCTCTCTTTCTCGAACGCATGTTGTAGCTCGACCCCCACCGTCTGACGATGGCTGACCCGCTGCAACACGTCTTTTAGCGGGCTGGTGGTGGCGCGAGCGGATTGCTCAACCGCCTGAGTTATACTCAGCCCGACTTTGATACGGCGGTTCACCTGATCAACAAACGACGGCAGCTGCTGGACCAACCGCAGCTTGATGTTGTTGCGGCGAATTTGCGCAATGGTCAGGGCGACCGTAATACAAAAGAGAAAACTGATGGCAAACCCGGTGATGCCCAAAATTAAGGCGCACAACAGGCTAAACATTACGATACCACCCAACATCAGCAGGTTTTTGAAGGGCGAACGACTGAAACCGAGTTTTTGCAGCCGTTCGGCAATAGGGTGATGCTGGCCCATTTTCTGCTTTGCCAGTGTCGCCAGCAGAGTCGATTGCGGTGTTCCCAACACGTCTTTGGATACCCGCTTAGACCACACAAAGCAGAGGTAAGCGGGAAGGCAGAACGCCAGCCCAAGCAGCAGATACTCGTTCACCATATCTGCTCCTCAAGTTTGACGGTCAGCTCTTCCGATGGATCTTTTAACGCCTTGAACTGGCGTTTGGTTCGCACGTACTGGAACAGCGTCTGAGTGTTAATGTTCGCTGTCTGCACATCGGTTACCTCCACAATTTCAGAGATCACTCGTTTGCCGCTGGGCAGACGAATGACCTGCACAATCATGTCGACTGCTGAAGAGACCACTTTGCGAATGAACGTTTCGCTGGAGCGAAAACCGGTCAGCGTCACCATCATTTCGAGGCGAAGCAGCGCATCTCGCGGTGAGTTGGCATGCAGCGTACTCATCGAACCGAGGTGGCCTGTGTTCATTGCCTGCAGCATATCCAGCACTTCGCCGCCGCGACTTTCGCCAAGAATGATGCGATCCGGACGCATACGCAGCGCATTTTTCAGCAATTCGCGTGCGGTCACTTCACCAGCGCCCTCGGAATTGGGCGGGCGGGTTTCCAGACGCACCACATGGCCGTTGCGCAGTTGCAGCTCTGCGGCATCTTCAATCGTGACCACACGTTCATGGGCATGAATGTGCTGGCTCAGCACGTTTAATAGCGTTGTCTTGCCCGAACCGGTCGCACCGCTGATCAGAATGTTGAGGCGTGACTGCACACAACGTTTGAGAAATTCCAGCATCTCCGGCGATAACACTTCATTTGCCAAGAGAAATTCGTCGGTCAGGACATCCTGTTTGAACTTGCGCACCGATAAACAGGCCCCGTCCAGCGCCAAGGGGGGAATGATGGCGTTAATGCGACTGCCATCGGGAAGGCGGGCATCCACCATCGGATTGGACTCATCAATCCGGCGGCCAAGAGGCGAGAGCATGCGGCGAATCACGCGGATAACGTGTTCGTCGTTGAGAAAGTGGTGATTCACTTGCTCGAGGATACCGTTGCGTTCAACAAAAACGTGTTTCGGGCCGTTGATCAGAATATCGTTGATGGTGTTGTCTTTCAGCAGGTTTTCAATCGGGCCGTAGCCCATCATCTCATCCACCAATTCGGCGGCCAACACATCAATCGGAGGCGGGTTAGCGATTTTTTCCGAGTCGAGATAGAGCTGAATATAACTGCTGACAGGCAACAGCAGGTTGCAGCGCTCGGACGATGACATGTCGAAAATGATGCCGTCATCTTCCATCCGTTCCAGAACAAACTGATGCAGTGCCGCTTTCAGTTCCAGATCCAGCGGTTGGTAACCTGAGGATTTCATGGTGTTTAACCAGTCCATGGCGTTCATACAGCACCTTCCTAGTGTCTAATCAGAGAAACCAATGTCTTCAGGTAAGTCATCCGGCTCGGTTTGCAGGAAAACCAGATCGAAGAAGTCAGGCCGATAGTTGCGATAAATTTCGCCGGGCAGTGGCGGCAGGGTGGCTCCTTTGGCGATCGGCTTCACCAGATGCGGCGTTACAACCATCATCAGCTCTTTATCGTTGGTTTCTAAGCGGCTTGAGCTGAAAAAGGCACCGAGAATCGGAATGTCACCCAAACCGGGGAAGCGGTCGGAGTTTTTCATTGTGCTGCTGCTGATCAGTCCGCTAATGACGAAGGTTTCGCCGTCACCGAGCTGCACCGTGGTGTCGGTGCGTCGCACGCTCATACCGGGCACCAAAACACCGCCGGTGCTGACGGCATTGTTGTAGTTGAGTTCGCTCACTTCTGGCGCCACTTTGAGCATGATGCGTTCATCTTTCAACACGGTCGGCGACAGATTCAGCCGCACGCCGAACTCTTTGAATTCAATGGTGATGTCGCCATCGTTGGACGATTTGGGATAGGGAAATTCACCGCCGGCCAGAAATGTGGCCGTATGGCCGGACATGGTCACCAGGCTCGGCTCGGCAAGGGTATAAGCAAAGCCGTTGGCGTTGAGCGCGCTGATGGTGCTGAGAATGCCCTTGGACGCATTGCCGATCACGACATTGAATGAATCCGCCAGCGATGTGAAGTTATTGCTTGATAGCAACTCACCGGCAAAATTACCGCCGTTCAAAGCAGAGTTGTTCCCGATAGCAAAGGTGGTATTGCCCGATTGTTTTCCGAAAAAGAATCCCGCCTCTTTCAGGGCCGACTTACTGATTTCCACCACTTTGATGTCGGTTTGTACCTGCACGTTGGAGCTGCTGACCATTGTCGGCACGACACTTATCTGATACTCGTTGGGCTGCTTACTACCTTTCGGCCATACCAACAGCGAGGTTCGGCCTCCCTGATGGCCGTTGATGAGCAAAGTCGTTTTGCTCAGCACATTGATGGTTGCGATTTTAGGATCAGATACGGCAACGCGCGCGATCTCCTGTCCGTTTAAGGCGAGGCTTTTCTGCGTGTTTTCATCCAGAGTAATGACTTCGGCCGCCATCGCTAACGTAGACGCGAACAATGCAAACAAACTTGTAATAGAAAATGTGGTGATGCGCATTGCAGCCTCCGCTTAGTTTTTCGTCGTGACCATGGAGCGTTCATTGCCCTGAATCACTTCCACGTAACTGACGGGTTGAGATGGACGTTTGGGCACGGGTTTCACTTTGGGCGACGCTTTAGGTGCCAGATTGAATTGTTTGAGCTCAACGATATTGGCTCCACGGTTGAGTGCAGAGGATGACGTGGTTTGGGAAACCGCCACGGTATGAAACAGCGCATTGTTCTCTGCAAAAGAGCTGTCTGGACGGTTGCTCTGCGCCACCTCTTTACTGCCGACAGCGGCAAGTCGAATTTCTCCCGACGCATCGGCGAGCAAAAGAATTGGCGCGATAGACTCATGTACCGCAAGGACAACCGATTTGGCATGATCCTCACGCTGAAAGTCGTCTTTGCTGGTCTGATTTTCACCAATAGCCAGTACCATCAGGTTTGAGGCGATAGTGCGGGCACTGGTCATTGCCCCGGACTCTTTATTGGGTTTCAGCAGCAGCATCACATCCACAAAGTCACCGGGCTGAAGATAGCCACCGACAGTCAATACTTCACCCGCTTTAATCGCGATGGCGCGGTAGTCTTCTGGTAAATCGTCAATCACGGGGCGGTTCGGCGCGAGCAGTTTGGTCGTCAGATAGGTGCCGGGCGCGACTTCTTCTTTCAGCCGCCTTCCGATGGCGATGTCCGGATTTTGGATGAAGCTGTCGTTGAACTGTGGTGTTGATACGGGTTCAATCAAGTCGGTGGTGATGATCGTGCCTTTCTCCGCACCATGAGTGAGCACCCAAGCCTGGTACAGCCGTTCTGGCTGCGTTTGTGGGATGACTTTGGTGGTTTCACGCTTAGCAGTCATGATGCCTGTGATGAAAAAGACTAAACCGATGGCCAGCAAGGCTCCTGCTGCGATTTTGAGCCAGAGTGATTTATCGAGCGTCATTTTCATCGGCTTCTCCTAATTCAGTTTCAATACGGCGGACGCCGTAATTTCAGTGGGAAAGACAGAGTCATCGCCGGGTATCAGGCCATCGATAATGCTGGTCGGGAGAAAAGGCGTCGTTTGATAGTTGGGTAATGTGATGGTGACTTTGCAGCATCCGCCACTATCGATGGTGGTGATGCTGATTAACGTATCGGCGGCGGGTAGTGTCACACCAAACAGCTGTCCGGGGCTGGTTCCTTCTCCATGCGTGAAACCCTGTATCACCTGGAGTGCGTTGTTGCGAATAACCTGCGACACATTCCCGAGTACGGTATTGTCGCTGCAGCCGCTGCCCGAATAATCGAAATAACACTCTTCATCGACGTAGGAGATGGATTGGCGAATACTCTCTTTTGCGGCGTGATCAAACAGGCTGGCGGCGAAGAAGATCATCGAATAATGGATCACCGCAAACAGTAAAATCATGATGATAGGCATCAGGCAGACGGTTTCTATCGCGACCGAACCGAGCTGCCTGTTGTGTATCTGATGTATCGTTGTCATTTTGCTTACACCATCCCTGCCAACCCAAAGACGCCTGTTGTAATAAAAATAGCGGGAACAAACGGCGCCTCATTTTTTGTCGAGAATTTTACTGTGCTGTAGAAAATGAATATGGCCAGCGTGATAAATATATAATAAATCATGATATTAAACGGAGAGATGCTGGCTAACCCCAGCAGAATACGGATATCTGCCGCGCCAAATTCCCCTTTAATAAATCCGGGTATTGTCAGGACTAATACTAAGAAGATAGACTTTAATTCAATCAGTGAAAAATTAAAGTCGGAGTCTAATAACAACCAAACTGGAGGGCCTAACATCAATAAATAGCTAATAATATTAGGTACCTTCATGGTTTTTATATCAAACACACTTGCAATAAGCAGCAGCCCTAATTCAAACCAATATAAGCTCATTTATCAGCGTATCGAGTAATTATCCCGCTGTGGTCGGCAGTGCGTTCTTCACACTTGTTAATACCGCTTCGATGCGATCGGCAATGGTGTCATCACCCGTTGAGAATAAGGCAATCGCAATGGCTGCGATGGTAGCGATAATGGCGTACTCAATACCAGAGGCACCTTTATTATCGATTAGGAAAGAGGTAAATACGCACCAAGATTTAGTAACTAACGTATTGAAATAATTCATGTTAAATCCCCCTAGCACAACGCTTTTTATTCTGCCAGTGCTTATCCAAACACTGGCTGAAGATCCACGAAATGAGACAATTTTGTGGCCTTCGTTCAAACTTAAGACTAGGTGTGCCGGCAAGAAAAGCAGACTTTTTTATGTGACTAATGTCATAAAATAAGAATGAAACTAGTGGCATTTCAAAAAAAATCAACCTGTTGTTTTCTTATTTATCAATTGATGAATGATTAATTTTCAAAATAATTAATGACTTAGATGTATAACCACAAAATTAGTGTTTGAATTATGTTGATTTTCATTATTTTTCAGGAGTGATCTTTTTCTGGATTTTTATTTAACCCTTAACGATATTCTATACAGAATATCGTGCCTTGATGGCAATCTTTGCTAAGTATGGCCGATGATAATAAGAAAATATTTGATATTGGTTGGCGTTGATTTTTTCTGTTTATCTCTACTTTCCCCGATGTTGTATTACTTAAGCATCGAAAAGTCCTCCAATATTTCTCCTGTTTAATGGCGGTTGTCCTTAATTTATGAATAGAAAAATTGGGGACGATATTGATGTTATCGACTTATTTTTAAGCCATTTTATTTTCCCAATCGGGTTTGAGCAATGCTCAACAATACGTTAGCCGCTGAAGCGCGTTTACCTCGCTTTAGCGCATCAACCTAAGCGAATCGCCTAGGAAGTATCTGATAAAGGAGAGATACGATGGTCAATGTGTATCGAACTGCGATTGTCACCGCACTGGCCGCATTAGCGGTAGCCGCTTGCAGTGGCAACGGTTCCGTGGCTTCCAATAATTCCGGAAGTTCTCAGGATGTGACAAGTAAAGACGTGACAACGGACACCGCTAATACCAGCAGTCAATCGGACAAAAATCTTGTGTCTGAATCGGGGGGAGTGATTTCACAGAGTCAACTGACCGATACTTTGGACACGATCACGACCGGATCCGGAGATGTGTTGGTTAATCTGGGCGAAGTTGTCAGTGCACTTGGTGATGGTTTACCGCTTGGCACCTCATCGTTAGAGGTGGGCAACTCTTACGTCTCAACGACCTTGCAAGGTGCGACGAAAGCGACCACGCAACTGGGTACAACGGTCGTCTCAACGGGGGATGCGATCGCTCAGCTAGACGCGCTCCCTGTGTTTGTTCAGCTCAACAACAAAACAGGTTTACTGACTTATACCGGAGAGACGGTTTCTGATTTGGGGGGCACGGTCGAAAATGTCGGCCAGTGGCTTGAGTATCACACCTCAGAACAGGGCGGGTTGTACGGCCTGACTGAAGGGGTTTCGGTGATGACGGCTCCGATACTGGTTCAGGTTGGCGACATGATTGATCTGAAAGGTCATGCGCTGGTGATCGTCGATAAACCTCAGGATTTGAAGAGTGCCTTGCCAAGCTTGGTTTATCTCTCTTCTACCAGCCTCAAGCAGGGAACCACGGCGCTGCTGATGAATGCCAATGGCACGGTTGAAAACCTGGGGACGGTATTCGTCGGCGAACACGGTGTGACGGCGCTGCTCTTCAACGAACTGAACCGCGACGATACCACGTTGGCTGCGGTGAAAGATCAGCTGTCAGACAAACTCAGTACCAGCCAGTTGAATGACCTGAATGATCTCGATTTGGGCAGTGGCGGCGGGTTGTATACCGACGTGCAAGGCAATCTGACCTTGGTGACGCAAAGACTGGGTGACGTGCTGAGTTTGGATGCGGGGTTGATTGGTTCACTCGATCTCAATCAATCGCTGCTGAATCTGGATAGCGTCAGTACTTCTTCAACGCCGCTGAAAAGCCTGCTGACCAGTTCGGCACAAAGCCTGACCACCATTGTGGGCTCGCTGACGGGCTCAACGGTCAATACGCTCTCTCTGACCAAAATATCCGACGATGTGTTTACCGACAGCAGTGTCGTGGCATCGGATTCAAGCGAAAAAACTAACTTACTGAATTACCTTAATACTCAGGTGTTATCACCATTACTGGGTAACTGATGTTGTCTGCTTAGATTCGCGGGGTCTGATGCCAGGGCCCCGCAGGAGTAATCAATGGTCAAAAAGAAGCCGCTTTATTTTGCAGGCATCAGCTTGATGTTTGCTTCTGCATCCTCCTGGGCGATTGAGCCTCCACTGCTTGTTAAACCACCTGTTCAACAGGAGCCGGACACAAACCAACCCATTACTGAACTCTCCCTGGTCGAGAAAATAGTCGGCCAGGTTGAGTCGCAAGGTGACAGCACTATCAAAGGCATTCACTTTGTCGGTGGCACCTCACTGGATTTGCAGCTCATTGCGCAGGACGTCAACTTTCTGATTGGGCAGCCATACCAAAAAGATCTGGTACAAATTGCGATTGATAAAGTGTCCGCCCGTTTTCACGACAACGGATTTCCCTTGGCTTTTGCCACCGTCGGCCGTAACGGGTTCGCTGACAGCAAGCTCACCATTACCGTAGTGGAGGGCTATATCATTCGCAGCGAAATCGTTGTTGACGACCCGCATGTTAAAGAGAGGATCGACGATATTCTGGCTGACGTCCTGCAAGAGAAGCCCGCGCGTCAGGAAACGCTGGAACGTGCGATTGCTCTGATTAACGACATTCCCGGGTATCAGTTTACGTTGTCACTGCCAAGGCCTAAAACGCTGTCCGGAGCAACGTCATTTCGCATTGAACAGAAAAACCGAGAGATGATTGAACCCTTTGTCGGCTACGCCATGCAAAAAGATTCCGATAAGAGCATGTCGGTCGGCTTGAGGCTGAACGCTAACCGCTCTTATCTGCAAAGCCTGACGATGAATGCGCTGGTTCCGATCGACAATCACGACCAGCAGTTCTACTCGGCAAACTTCACCCACGCATTAGGCAGTGATGGGTTAAGCAGCGCGCTCAATCTGACTTACTATCAGGACAGCGAAGAGAGCGAGTTGCCGATCAACGGCAACCAAGTCTCTATCGATAACAAAATTGAGCGCCAATCGGCCAACTACGACTTGTCTTATCCATTTATCCTCAATAAAAACCAGCGTCTGACGGCGAAAGTAGGATTGCTGTATGAGTCAGAAGACCGGGAATATCATCTTTCATACAACGATACCTATCTCGGGCAACTTGATGATTCCATTCGATACCTTATTGCTTCGCTGTATGTCACTTCGCAGCACACGCAGGAAAATTTTAGTTTCTCGGTCGGTGTGGGCGTGAACCAAAGTGTGCCCAGCGCGTTCGATTACACCAGCGATTTGGGCAACAGCCAGTTGTACGATGACGGCTTTCGTTTTTACGAGATGAATGTGCTCTCTTCTTATCAACTAACCAGTCGCTATCTTGTGTCACTGAGAGGTAATGGCGTATATGCCAGCGAAAGCATCGTGCCTTCTCAGCGGGTTAGCTACGGTGGGGTGAATTTTGCCCGAGGTTATCCCGAAGGAACGCTGGAAGGCGATCGCGGATATGGGGCTGAGTTGAAATTCATGCAGCGAAACAGCCGCAAAAAGTATTATCTCAACCCGTTTATCTTAGTGGACTACGCCAACGCCGAGCAGGAGCGGCTGACACTGCCTTATTCCGAACTGGCGTCCGCTGCGATCGGGTTTGAGGCTGGCTACAGCCGCAACGTTCATCTCTCGTTTGACTATGCTAAACCGCTGATCGAACACCATCGCTTTACGCGGGATGTGTTTAACCTCAGTTTGCGCTGGAAGTTCTGAGTCGGGTTCATCTTTGCGTTACGGACTAAGTGAATGATGGAAAAGAGAAATGTGGTAGAAAATCTGATTCTACCCCCGCTACTCGTCGCTGTTTTTCTGGTAAGGTGAATCGGTCGACGGCTACGGCGTGAAAGAGTCGCATCTTTCGCCTTGAGCGCCACACGTCGAGCTGACTCAGTACATCAGTTAAGGAGAACCACATGGTACAAAGAGTGAATTACGATACTTTACCCGAAGCGGTGGGGCCTTACGTGCATGCTACCAAACACAACGAAACTTTGTATCTTTCCGGATTAACGGCGCTTGCTACCAAAGCTCAGGCTGGTGGTTTTCAAGAACAATGTGCCGAGGTTCTGGCACAGATTGAAGGTGTCCTCAAACAAGAAAAACGTTCTAAGGGCGATATCGTGAAAGTGACGATATTTCTCAAAGATATTGCTCAACTGTCGGCGGTCAGAGAGCAACTGTTTGCCTTTTACGATGGACATCTGCCCGCCTGTTCGCTGGTGGAAATCTCCAGCCTAATCCATTCGGATTTGCTGCTGGAAATGGAAGCGATCATCGCTTTGCAAGCTTAGCTCGGTCGTTTCGCTCGCTGGCTTGCCCGCGTGGAGCCAGCGATGCCTGATTTACCTCTTCACATTCATTTCACCTTTCCTTAATTGGTCAGATTTTGACAAGTCTGACCTGTCAAATTGACTTTTTTTACCCCGGCTCAAACTCCTTGATTTTGTGACCGATCTGACAGTTATTTCCATCTGAATGTTTAATTAAACGTTTGATATTTATGTCAAAAATGAATGTTTTTCACCGTGTGAATGATGTCGTTTGTGCTTTCAATTGATAATTCGGATTGTTCAATTGTCTGTTTATTCTACAAATTGAGTGAAAACTGGTCTTTTGTGACTGTTTACCGAAGAGCACTTTTATTGTGTAATCGGCGCTTTGTTTTTTTTGGTCGTTTTCACTAGCAATCTACAACTCACAAGGGAAGAAATGGACACTCAAGCACAATTGCCCCGTCGGGGATTTTGGTCAGGTATGGCGTTATGGAAGAAAATTCTGGTTGGTATGGTCGCGGGTATCGTGGTGGGCGCTCTGATGGGCCCAAGTGCTGCGCTGCTTAAACCCATCGGCACACTGTTTATTAATGCGATCAAAATGCTGATCGTACCGCTGGTTTTCTGTTCATTGATCGTCGGTATCACATCGATGAAAGATACCCGCAAGATGGGCCGTATCGGTGCCAAAGCGATTATCCTTTATCTTGGCACCACCGCGGTGGCGATTGCCATTGGCCTGGCGCTGTCAGCTCTGCTTCAGCCGGGTGCCGGCCTGAATATGGTAGCGAAAGATCTGGATGAAGCAGGTAAAGCTGCGCCGCCGCTGGTCCAAACGCTATTGGCGATGATCCCGCAAAACCCGGTGAACGCTCTGGCGGCGGGTAACATTCTGCAAATCATCGTGTTTGCGATTGGCCTGGGGGTATCTCTGGTGCTGGTTGGCGAGAAAGGCGAACCTGCGGTGAAGGTGTTTGAAAGCCTGGCCGAAGCCATGTACAAGCTGACTGAAATCGTGATGAAGCTGGCACCTTACGGCATCTTTGGTCTGATGGCGTGGGTTGCGGGTACGTATGGCCTCGACGTGCTGATGCCGCTGATCAAAGTGATTGCTGCGGTATATATCGGCGCGCTGATCCACATCGGTATTTTCTACAGCGGTCTGTTGACGCTGCTGGGCCGTTTGAACCCAATCCAATACCTGCGCGGCATTTCAAACCCTGCGGCGGTTGCGTTTACCACATCAAGCAGCTCAGGCACTCTGCCTGCGACAATTAAAGCGTCACGTGAAGAGCTGGGCGTATCGGAAGGGGTGTCGAGCTTTGTTCTGCCTCTGGGTGCGACCATCAACATGGACGGCACCGCGCTTTATCAGGGCGTGTGTGCACTGTTTATCGCTCAGGCGTTCGGTGTTGATCTGCAAACGTCGGACTACATCACGATTATCCTGACCGCGACACTGGCATCGATCGGTACTGCCGGTGTTCCGGGTGCGGGTTTGATCATGTTGTCACTGGTGCTGAGCACCGTGGGTCTGCCCATTGAGGGTCTGGCGATTGTCGCTGGTATCGACCGTATTCTGGATATGGCACGCACCACTATCAACATCTGTGGTGACATGATGGTGGCCGTTCTGGTTGCGAAAAGCGAAGGTGAGTTGGACGAACAAACTTACCAAAGCTAACTAAAGTATATAAAAAGCCCCGGACTGTTCCGGGGCTTTTTTATGGGTCAAAACTAACCCAAATGAAAATTTGCTGGCGGTTGAATACCGATGCGTATCAACGTTTGCACTCACTGCAGCGGTAACAATAGTTGCCGTCTATTTTGAAGTGAATCTGCGGATGTTGAAATGAAGATTAAATACAAGTTATCCATTCCTATTTTATTGATGGTTTTTACTTTTGGCTTGGTGACCGCATCAAGCATCTACCAGTCCAAACAACAGCGAAAAATCACTCAGGACCTCAATCAACACATGTATCCTGTGGCGTTCAGCCTTGATGATGCCTACCGCGATCTCTATCAGGTGATGCATGCGGCGCAGGGGGTGTTACTCAATCAGGACCAAGCGTCGATCGAGTACTACAGCGCGGAATTTGACGACAATGCCTACAAGGCCGCGCCCCGAATGGCCAAAGTGGCGACGTTGATTGAGCAGCAGTTGCTGCCGTTGTCGGTGCAAGACGATCTTGATCAGCTCCTTTCGGCAACCCATCGTTGGGTGCAGTTGTATCAGCCAGTGTTTACTCATCCTTATCAGGCTGATCAGTACTACGCAAAGATCCATAACCAACTCGACTCTGAATTTAAGGTCATTCGTAAGCAGCTGAAAACCATCAGTAATCGGCTTGATGACAAAAAGGCGCAGTTGCAGGCAGATTTTGAGCGCAGCCAGCAGGTGGCGCAGCGTATCCTTGAAATCGGTCTGGTGTGTGCGCTGCTGAGCGCGATGGCCGCCTTCGCGGTTGCGTTTCGCTTTGTGCTGCAACCGATTCGTAACATTGAACAGGCGATGGTGGATATCGCGTCAGGCGAGGGCGATTTGAAGCAGCGCCTTCCTGAGCAGAGCAATGATGAATTGGGCCACGTTGCCAAAGCGTTCAACCAGTTCGTCTCTCAGATTCACCATACGATGCAAGAAGTGACCAAGCTGAGCAATGCACTGCGGCGGGAAATGCAGGTGATTGTTCACTCTGCGGATCAGGTCAGTGCGTTTTCGCTGGCGCAGCAGCAGGAGAATGATTTAGTCGCCGCCGCCGTGCACGAAATGCAGGCGACCAGTCAGTCGGTGACCGACAGCGCCTGCCAGGCTGCACAGTCGAGCCACGAAGCACATCAGGATGTATCGAGTGCGCAACAAACCGCGAGTGCGACGGTGACTTCCATTAATCAACTGTCGGAACAGATGTTGTGCGCGACAGAAACTATTCATCAACTGGATCAGGAAGTGCTCAGTATCGCCTCCGTGTTGGATGTGATTCGCGGTATTGCAGAGCAAACGAACCTGCTGGCACTTAACGCTGCGATTGAAGCCGCGCGGGCTGGCGAGCAGGGCCGAGGTTTTGCGGTGGTAGCCGATGAAGTGCGCAGCCTGGCAAGCCGCACGCAACAAAGCACCGGGCAGATTCAACAGATGATTGAAAGTCTGCAATCCGGCGCGTCACAGGCGGTAAAAGTGATGGCAGACAGCTCAGCGCATCGGGAAAAGGCAATGGAGGAAGTGGAACAAGCGAATGCTTCGTTGCAGCAGATCTCCGCTTCCATCGCGCACATGAATGATATGAATACTCAGATCGCAGCCTCTGCAACCCAGCAAACGACGGTCAGTTCAGAACTGAACGGCAGTATTCAGCATATGGCTGACAACGCTTCGCGTATGGTTGATATGGTGCACGAAACCAAATCCTCGTGTGCAACCCTCAACCAGCAATGCACGCAGTTGGATCGATTGGTGAGTCGCTTCAAAGTTTAGTCGGGTTGTCACTCAGAATTAAAGGAAAGGAGATGCTAAAGTGGCGCTGCGTCTGATTTCGGAGAATGTTATGACCGTTCGTTTTATGCTTGCAGAGGATATTCCTGCCGCTGCTTTGGTTCACCAGTCCGCGTTTCCCAGGCAGCGCCATTCGCAGCAGTGGCTGCAGTGTAATTTCAATGCTGCGCCCCGTTATCTCTGTTTTGTCGCGCAGCAGGCCAACGAGATTGTCGGTTATATCATCTGGGTTCAGAAAAGTGGATTCCGGCCGGAAGCCGTGCTGGAACTGGAGCAGTTGGCGGTTGCGCCCGAGCATCAGGGCAAGGGCATTGGACGGGAATTGATCGCCGCTTCGCTGCCTCTGGTCAAAGCGCAATTGAGCAAGCAGGGCTCAACGCTGAAACACATTCTGGTGACCACCCGCGCGGATAACTTCGCGCAGCAGCTCTACCGCGAGACGCTGGGAGCAGAGGTGGAAACCACCATCAGCAACCTTTATTCAGCCGATGAAGTGCTGATGATCGCCCGCAATGTATCGGTGTAAACGACCCGTTACCGAGGAATAAAAAAGAGCCGCATTGCGGCTCTTTTATCAGGCGATCAATGGAAGAAATCGACCTGTTGTTTGAGATGACTCGCCAGTTGAGAAAGCTCATCGGCGCTGTGTGAGGTCTGCGCGGTGGTATCGCGGCTTTCGCTGTTGAGTTGGCTAATTTGCGCTGCGCTAGCGGCCACTTCCTGAGACACTTGCGCTTGCTGCTCGGCGGTCGCAGCAATCGCATCCGACTGCCCAGCGATATCGCGAATCTGATCGGCGATAGACTCCAGCGAGGTACCGGCTTCCTGAGCTTTGTCCAATACCTGGTTGGCGTTGTGCTGGCTCATCTTCATCAGTGACACCGCGTTGCTGGTGGAATCTTTCAGCTTATCAATGATGGTAACCACATCTTTGACCGACACTTGCGTTCGGTGCGCAAGAGTGCGGACTTCGTCTGCCACGACCGCAAAACCTCGGCCTTGTTCCCCGGCGCGCGCGGCTTCAATGGCGGCGTTGAGCGCCAACAGGTTGGTTTGCTCGGCAATTTCATCGATCATTTTGGTCACCGCATGAATGCTGGCGCTGTCATCGCTGACCTGATTGATCGCCGCCGCCGATTGATCGAGCTGATCGTTGAGCTGGGCGACATCAATGCACACCATTTCCACCACAGACAAACCACTTTGGGTGTTGAGATCCGCTTCGCGTACGTTGCCGGCAATCGCTTCAACCTGCTGCGCGACGGCTTGTGCCGACGTTGCCATCTCTTCAATCGCGGTGACCACCTGCTCAACTTGTTGTTGCTGTGCATCTGCTTGGCGCAGGTTGTGGCGAGCATCGCTCAGCACGCTGCCGGACTGGCTGTGCACCTTATCGCTGGTGCCTCGAATATCGCTCACCAGCACATGGAGTTGCGTTGCCATGTCGGCCACACCGTTGGTCAGGCGCACAATTTCATTGGCCGATTGCGCATCCCCTTTGGCAACGCTGAGGCTGACTTCACCCTGGCTCAGACGCTCCATGTATCCGGTTAACACCGTGAGCGGTTTGGTGGTGCGAATGATGTACAGCGTCACGACCGCAAAGGTGGCCGCCGCAACCAGTGCCGAGATAAGCACGATCAGCTTGAGCAAATCGCGGCTTGCTTTGGTCACTTCCGCGGTATAGGTACCGCCCAATAGTTTCCAGTCCCATCCAGGGATCTCGGCGTACACCATGTATTTTTCGCTGATGCCGTTTTGCGTCTGGCTCGGGTAAAGAATCAGGCCGCTGGCTTGCTGGAAAATCGCGGAAAACGGCTTGTTTCCCTGTGCGTCGGTGGTGTTGATGATGGAATTGGAACCATTTGCCATGGTTGGATGCAGCAGGTACTGGCCACGATGGTCTTCGCTGTTGTCGACCACTACGGTATAGCCGGTGTTACCCCAGGCGACAGCTTTGAGGGTGTCAAAGATGTCTTGCGCCGCTTTCTCGACTGGTAAACCGATGAAGGAGATAGCAATCAGTTCGCCGTTATGGTTTTTAATCGGGGCGTAGTAAGTGATGTAGCGTTGACCGAACAGCGTCACCTGCGCGTAGTAAGGCTGACCACTCATCAGCTTTTGATAGCCCGGATGGTCACGGCCCAGCAATGTGCCGATCACCCGGTTACCGGAGTGGTCTTTGAGTGATGTGGCAACCCGCAGCCAGTCACCATTGGCAGAAGCAAAAATCGTCGCCACGGCGCCGGTGTCGCGGGTAAAGCTATCCACCACCGTATTGTTGTTGATCAGGCTGACGCCGTTCTGCACGATGTCGTTGACCTCATGCCCCTGAAACTCAACGCTGCTGCTTTGCATTGAGGTGCCATTGAGGTAGCCGTGCTGGAAAGTGGACTCCAGAACCTGCGCGGTTTCCAGATAAGCGTCAAACTGGCCGGCGATGGTTTTCGCCATCGCATCGACTTTGGACTGCTGTTCCTTGAGTGTGGCGTCGAGCAGAATGCGTGACGCGTTGTGATAAACCAGAGCGGCGATGCTGCTGAACGCAATCAGCAGGCATATCGCCATGACAGCACGTAGCTGGAACCCCACGGTTTTATTTTTGTAATAGCGAATCATGGTAAGTCTCTTCTGATGAATATTATTGTTGTTGGTAATGCGTTCCCCCTGAAAAACGCTCAACGACTATAAAAAACTCATCCCTATGGCACATTGATTTCGGGCAATGAAACCGCTTCCAATTGAAGGCGATGGATAAATAAGTGATGAAATGACAAAGAGATAGCGAGAAATGAAGGAAAATATCAGAGATGGGTTCCAGGGCGATATTTCATATAGACGAATTGGGTATCTTCGCGATAAGTACGAAAGCCAAAGCGTTGATAAAGATTAGCGGCGCGATTGCCTTGCAGATAGCATAAAACACAGGGGAGATTTGTTCTGTCAGAAAACTCCGTCACCGATTTTAATACTTGGCCGCCAACCCCCTGTCCCTGATAGTCGGGCAGAATGAAAAAGCGGGAAAAGTAGAGAGTGTCATTTTTATCATGCAGCATGTAAGTGCCGACGGGTTGGTCATCGATGCAGATGATCGTCGGCAAACCGGATTTCCATTCCTGACGATGAAGCTCCCATTGCAGCTCTTCGTCCCAGCCAAAATTACGTGTGACTAAATCTTGTTCAGTGGCCTTTTTCAACTCAAAAGCGAACAGGTAATCGGCATCAGTGGCGGGGCGATAAGAGAGCTTCATCCATCATTCTCCATCTGTGAGGTATTCCGTTACGGTATCGCTCTCACTCTACTGAAAAGCAGGAAAATCGCTACCACAAATTGCACGGCAAAGCAGACGCTAAACAGTTCCGCCGAGCCATAACGCGTGACTAAGTAGCCGGAAGCCGCTAAGCCAAACGGCATCAACAGCTTGAACAGTGAACCCGTCAGGCCGGCAATGCGGCCGAGATGCTGCTGCGAAAACGCTTCCTGACGATAGCTCCAGATACAGATGTTACTGAACAGCCCCACCGCCGAGACCCAGAAAAAGGCCACGATCAACATCATCGGCGTCGGGCTCAGCACTGGCAGAACAAACCCGACCGATTCGAGCGCAATGCTGAGGATGAGCAGTTTCCCCAGGCCGATTTGACGGCGAACTTTGTCGGCCACAAATGCGCTCAGTACCCCACCAATGCCCGAAGCGGCGACCATATAGCCGACTTCGATGGCGCTTAGCGACAATTCTGCTTTGGCAAAGTAGATCGACTGAATCCAGAAGATTGAGCCAGTGGTGTTGATCACCATCACCGCCAGCGTGATCAGCCACATGTTCTTTTCATTGTAAAGAACCTGCCAACCTTCGCGTAGTGCCTGCCACAGCGGAGGATGGTCGCTCACTTGGGGCGTTTCAAGCGTCAAACGATTGAGCTGCCAGTAGGCCAGCAACCAGAGCAGAGCAAGCCCGAGAAAAATCTGATGCAACTGAGACAGCAGCAGTAACGCGCCGGAGAGCACGGGGCCGACCGTTTCCATCAGGCTGTAGAGCGCGCTCATGCGCGCGGTGGCGGTATTTTGTTGCTCTTGCGGCAGCGCCAGTTTGAGCATCGCCATGCGCGCATTATGGTAGCCGTAGTTAAACGCCATCATCAAAAACGCGCACGGAAACAGCACATACAGCGGCTCTGTCATCCAGTTTACCGCTGAGTAGGAGATAAGAATGGTGACGATCTGGCCAAGCAGCATCGCCTGCGACCACTGTTTTTTATCAAAGCGATCAACCCACACACCGATAAACAGCGCCAGCAGCAGGTTAGGCAGAAATTCGACGGCGCGCATCCAACCCATCATCTCAGAGGATTGGGTCAGATCATAGACCAACAATGGGAGAGCTAAGTCGTATATTTTGCTTCCTAATGCGACAAAAAAAGCGCTTGAGAATAGAATGACAAAGCTGGAACTTTTCCAGATGGAAGTTCGATAATCCGTTAACGTGTTCATTTTAGGTTCCTTTTTTCACGAAGACGTTTATTCATTATCGAAATAAAAAGATGAAGAAAAATAGAAGAATAGAAAAAGGATTTCGTCTTTATGCATTACTGGAAGGCATTAACCTTGCTGCGTGATCGTCTGGTGATTAATGCACCGACGCCGCTCTCTCTGGACACGTTCACGCACGAACTGGGTTGCACCAAACGCAACGCGCAACTGGTGGTGAAAAAGCTGGTGGATAACGGCGTGATTCGCTGGCAACCGTCGGTCGGACGCGGCAATTTTCCGTCAGCGACCTTACTCAAAGATCCCAGACCCATGCTCGAAAACAAAGCGCGTCGCTGGATTGAAGAAGGCAAAGTAGATCTCGCTGTCAGCCTGATTGCACCACAGCAACGTGAAGCTTTTATTGCCGCCTACATCGCCCGTTATCAAACAGGCAGTCACGACGAAGATATTCTACAAATCCCCTTTTATCGTGGTACGCACGACCTTGACCCGGTTGGGATCACGCGTCGCACTGAGCAGCATCTGGCCAGCTATCTGTATGCCAATTTGCTGCGGTTTGATGAGCAAGCGCGTTGCTATCGCGGCGATTTGGCTCAGATCTTTCAAACCACCGAGCGCGGCATGGCGATCACGCTGCGCAAAGGGCTGTGTTTTCACAATGGCGAACCCTTGACGGCCGAATCGGTGCGACAGCATTTCGAACGTCTGGTTACTACGTCTGAGCATTACCGATTGCTGTATCAATTGATTGACGGCATTGAAGTGCATGACCGCTATCGCCTCGAAATCATCAGCTCTCATGCCCGCCATATTCTGCCCAAGCTGCTCTGCACCGGAGCGATGGGAATTGCATTGTGGACGGAGGGAAGTGAAGGGCGAGGGGCCAATGTTATCGGCAGCGGTCCTTTTGAACTGGTAGAGCAAACCGAATGGCGCACGCTGATGAAAGTGTCGCGTTACTATCACGGCTATCGCCCGTGGGTCGATGGCATCGAAGTGTGGAATATCGGCGACAAAGCCAAAGATTTTGCGCCCAACAGTCATCTTTTCCATCCGTTGCTGGAGCTGGATAACCATGAGGGTGAATACGAGCAGAAAGCACAATGGGAAGCGGGCTGCGAGTATGTGTTGCTTAATGCCAATCGTTCAGTGTGGCTCAGCAGTCTGAATCGCCGTAAGAAACTGATGGCCATCATTGATGCGTTAGGTGTCCCCGCTTCGTTTGCTGACAACGTTGCCAAAGCAAACGGAATGTTATCCACACCGTCAGAGCCATTGCAGGCCAATCTTGGTTTGGCAAGACAACTCGCGGCGCAACTGGATAAACCGCCAAAGCCGCTACAGCTGCTCACCTACGAGTTGGGACAGCACATCGAATACGCACACCACCTTGCGGATTTACTCAGTGAGCTTGGGATTCTGTGTCAGGTCCTGGTGTTACCGTTTCCTGAATTTTGCCGAAAACCGAATCTGTCACAGGCCGATATTATTCTGTCCGGCGAAGTCTTTAGTGATGATGTCGACATGTCCTGGCTCGGTTGGTTGCTGGCGAGCACCAACGTGCAAGTCTGTTTGACCGATGCGCAGATGCAGTGGCTTCAGCAAGAGCTGGCGAGCATCTATCCGTTATCCGAATCTAAGCGTGTTAAAGCCTACCAATCTTTGGAGAAGAAGCTGATCAAAAAAGGGCTCTATCTGCCGCGTTTTCATGTTCAGCAAAACTTGTCTGTCGCCAAGTCGGTCACCATCACCGAATTGCTTTCCAACGGCTGGGTTGATTTTTCTGAGGTGGTGATGACGCACTAAACAGGCGCACCTTGCGGTGCGCCGTGTGGGTTAGACGATGGTCTGTTCGAGCTGCTTTCGGTTGGCGCACGCGTCGGAATAGTCACCCTGCATGGCGGCAATCAAGCCATCGACGGCGCACTGCACCATACTCAGGCGGGTTTCGTGGGTTGCCGAACCGATATGAGGCAGTAAAAACACGTTGTCGAGCTGGGTGAGCGGTGAGGTCGCAGGCAGTGGTTCAGTCTGGAAAACATCCAGCCCGGCCGCGCGAATGGCGCCAGTTTGTAGCGCCCGAATCAATGCGGGCTCATCGACCACCTTGCCGCGTGCGGCATTGATAAACACCGCGCTCGGTTTCATCAGATTAAATTCGTTGTCGCCGATAAGATGTTCGGTTTCCGGGCTCAGCGGCACTAACACAACGATAAAGTCGGCGATTTGTAACAGATCTTCAAGATCCATCCGCTGGGCGCTGAAATCCTGTTCGGCTTCCACATTGACGGAACGATTGTGATAGCAAATCGGCATGCCAAAGCCATAGTGAGCACGTTTGGCAACCGCATACCCGATGCGGCCCATGCCAATAATACCCAGCGTTTTGCCATGAAAATCGACGCCAAAGTGTGCTTCGGTCAGATTCTGGGTCCAGCGTCCCTGTTTCACGATCGCAGACAGTTCACCCGCTCGTCGCGTCGCGCCCAGCGCCAGCAAAATTACGGTATCGGCGACGGTTTCATTGAGCACGCCCGGCGTATGGATCAGCGGAATGCCGCGCTGACTCAGGTAGTCGACGTCAAACTGGTCGATGCCAACCGAAATGGTGGCCATCGCTTTGAGCTTTGGTGCGCGGTCGAGTAAATCAGCGCTCATCATCACACCCGTACCGATAGTACCTTCAGCGCGTGTCAGTGCTTGGATAAATTCGGCGCGGTTGCCGTCATTAACACCGTCAAACTCAATCACATCAAAGTGACTCTGTAACTTAGCAAGCTCGGCGGGTGGAAGCGATTTGTACAGCACGACTTGTGGTTTCATCGGGTTCTCCTTAACAGATGACAAGTTTGAAAGCGGCTGAGTTGTGCTTACTCACAAAAACAGCGATTGAGAAAGACGCTGGTGACAATTGCGTATATAAGCTCACCGTTAACCCCTTTGAACATTAGGACAGAACATCATGTTAGATGCAAACCTGGCGCAGCAGATCGTTGACCGCACGATGTCGATCATCGGCTACAACATCAACGTGATGAATCATGCCGGCATCATCATCGGCAGCGGCGACCGCAGACGTATCGGCCATGTGCACGACGGCGCCATTCTGGCGTTGAAGCATGGTGATTCGATTGAGATCAACTCGCAAAGCTGCCAGTCGCTGAAGGGCGTTAAACCGGGCATCAATATGCTGCTGATGCAAGGTCAGCAGGTGGTGGGGGTGGTTGGCGTAACCGGAGAACCGGACGAGATTCGCGAGTTCGCCAATCTGGTTAAAATGAGTGCGGAAATGATCATCGACCAGGCTGAACTGATTGAGCAGTTGCAATGGGATCGCCGCCACCGCGAAGAGTTCATTTCGGCCTGGATCAGTCATCCGCTGTCACACGATGAATTGCAGGCGTGGGCGACGCGCCTTTCGCTCGATGTCACAAAGCCGAGAGTGGCGGTGGTGATTGAGTTTCGCCAGCAAACATCCGCCAAAAATGTCGACAGCGTGCGTCAGGTCGTCGATCTGCTGGAGCATCCGGAACGTGACAACTTGGTCGCGGTGGTGTCCATGAACGAAATCGTGGTGTTAAAGCCAGTCAAACATCCTGAACACTGGACCAGTGATGAGGAGAGCCTGCGCATCGATAAACTGATTGCCCGCCTGACGGAGCATCATATCGATGGTTATGACATCGCGCTGGGCCAGCTCTTTCCCGACCCGAGTGAACTGCACCTTTCCTATCAAAGTGCCAAGCAGGTGCTGCGAATAGGAAAGGAGAAGCAGCCTAAGCAACATAAGCATCTGTTTGAGGAATTGCGACTGCCAGTACTGATGTCGCCACTACGTGACTACTGGCAGGGTGAACAATTGTGTGAAGCGGTCGTGAAGCTCAAGCAGCGTGATCGGTCCGGTCAGCTGATGAAAACACTACAAGTGTTATTTGAGCAGGGAGGGAATCTGTCCGAGTGCGCCAATGCCCTGTATATCCACCGCAATACGCTGCGTTATCGACTGGATAAAATCGCCGAGATCACCGGGATCTCGACCCAGAGTTTCGTTGGATTGGTCGAATTATATATTGCGTGTCAGATCTCAAAATGAGTGATAATTTGTGCGTATGCACAAAATGTTACAGTTATTCACCAAAGTTATTTGGCCAGTTGCCTAAAGGAATCGCGCCATAAACTCCGGATAATAGACTCACCCTACACAGGCCCGCTTTGAGGCCTGACACTGATAAAAATGACATGGAGTTTTTGGTATGAGTCTAATCCTCATTCTGCTGGCGGTGATCGCTTTTATAGTGCTCGCTACCACCAAATTTAAGTTACATCCCTTTTTAGCACTGATCGTGGCCGCATTTCTGGCTGCGTTTGCCTATGGACTGCCAGCAGAGAGCATCGCGAAAACCATCGCATCAGGCTTTGGCGGCATTCTGGGCTACATCGGCCTGGTGATTGTGCTGGGTACTATCATCGGCATCATTCTGGAGAAAAGCGGCGCGGCCATCACCATGGCAGACACCGTGATTAAGCTGCTGGGTGAGCGTTCCCCAACTCTGACCATGAGCATCATTGGTTACATCGTATCGATTCCGGTGTTCTGTGACTCTGGCTTCGTTATCCTCAACTCGCTCAAAGAGTCGCTGGCCAAACGCCTGCGCACCTCCAGCGTAGCGATGAGTGTGGCGCTGGCGACGGGTCTTTACGCCACCCATACCTTTGTTCCACCGACTCCGGGACCTATCGCAGCGGCAGGTAACCTGGGGCTGGAATCCAATCTGGGTCTGGTGATTGCGGTTGGCGTGTTCGTAGCGGCGGTTGCGGCGATTGCCGGTATGCTGTGGGCGAACCGTTTCAAGGACGTAGAGCCGGATGGTATCGATCATGAAGAACACCTGAAACAAGACTGGAAAGCGCTGAAAGCCTCTTATGGCAAGCTACCAAGCGCCACTCAGGCTTTTGCACCGATTTTCGTGCCGATTCTGCTGATCTGTCTTGGCTCTGTGGCCAAATTCCCAAGTCATCCGCTCGGTGACGGCGTACTCTTTGACGTGTTGAGCTTCCTTGGCCAGCCACTGACGGCACTGCTGATTGGTCTATTCTTGTCGGTGAGCTTGCTCAAATCCGACAACAAAGTAGCCGAATTTGGTGAACGCATCAGCCAGGGTATTACCGCCGCGGCTCCGATTCTTCTCATCACTGGTGCGGGCGGCGCATTTGGTGCGGTATTGAAAGCGACGCCACTGGGCGACTACCTCGGTACCACGCTATCGGCACTGGGTGTGGGCATCTTTATGCCATTTATCGTCGCGGCGGCACTGAAATCGGCGCAAGGTTCTTCGACGGTGGCACTGGTGACCACTTCTGCACTGGTTGCGCCAATGCTGAGCCAACTGGGTCTGGATTCCGAAATGGGTCGCGTGCTCACCGTGATGGCAATTGGTGCCGGCGCGATGACAGTATCGCACGCCAACGACAGTTTCTTCTGGGTGGTGTCGCAGTTCAGCCGTATGAGCGTCGGCCTTGCGTACCGCGCACAAACCATGGCAACACTGGTACAGGGCATTACGGCAATGGTTGTCGTGTATATCCTGAGCCTGGTCCTGCTGTAATTTAATTTAGGAGAGTGATATGAAAGTGGTTATCGCCCCAGATTCGTTTAAAGAAAGTTTAACGGCGAAGCAGGTCAGTGACGCCATCCATGCCGGACTCGCACGAGTGTGGCAGGACGCAGAATTTGTCTCAGTACCTGTGGCTGATGGCGGTGAAGGAACGGTTCAGTCGCTGGTGGATGCCACCGAAGGTTATCTGGTGCATCTCAAAGTGAAAGGACCGCAAAACAAGCCAGTGGATGCTTTCTACGGAATGTTGGGCGATAGCCAGACCGCGGTGATTGAAATGGCGGCGGCGAGTGGGTTGCACCATGTGCCTCTGGCGCAACGTGACCCGAAACTGACCACCAGTTTTGGCACGGGCGAACTGATTCGTCACGCGCTGGATCAAGGTGTGAAACGGCTGATCATTGGCTTGGGCGGCAGCTCGACCAATGACGCTGGTGTCGGCATGCTGGCTGCGCTGGGCGCCCGCTTTCTCAACCGTGATGGCGACAGTATTGCGCTGACGGGCGGAGGCCTGACCGAGCTGGCGCAGATTGATATTGACGCGCTCGATCCAAGGCTGAGCGAGTGTGAAATTCTGGTCGCCAGCGATGTGAACAACCCGTTGTGTGGCCCGAAAGGCGCATCCGCTATTTTTGGTCCACAGAAAGGCGCAACGCCGGCGGATGTTGAATTGCTGGATGACGCACTCAAAAACTTCGGTTTGCTCACCCAACACGCCACCGGCAAAAGCGTGATTGATACGGCGGGCGCGGGCGCGGCGGGTGGTATGGGCGCTGCGTTATTGGGTTACACGCAAGCGGTACTCAAACCGGGTATCGACATCGTGCTTGAAACAGTCAGACTGGCCGAGCTGGTGCAGGGCGCGGATCTGGTCATTACGGGTGAAGGCCGGATTGACAGCCAAACGGTCCACGGCAAAACGCCGATGGGCGTGGCACAGGTCGCCAAGCGGTTTGATATTCCGGTGATCGCGCTTTCCGGCTGTACCGGAGACAACTACCAGGCGGTGTATCAATGTGGTATCGATGCGGTGTTTTCTGCCGTGCCGCGTGCCATGACACTGGAAGATGCGCTTAAAGAGTCCGACTTTAACCTCGCCGATTTGGCCGAGAACGTCGCCAGACTGTGGAATCTCTCCTAACGAAAAAAGCCAGCGAAAGCTGGCTTTTTTATGCTCGCCATCGCGAGGGTGAGGAAGAAAAATGCTCACAAAACCGGAAGGATACAAGGCGTTTTGTGAGCGATAAGCAAAGGTTACAAACCAAAAGGTAAGCCCAGACCGTACCAGACGAAGTAAAGCGCGCTCCAACCCAACAGAATTGCCAGTGAATAAGGCATGGCTGTGGTCAGCAGGTGCCCCAGCGAGAACGACTTATTGTAGTTTTGTATCACTGCCAGAATCAGTGGCAGATACGGGTTGATCGGCGAGATCACGTTGGTAGACGAATCTGCGATGCGGTAAGCCGCCTGAATCGCTTCCGGCTCCAGGCCGAGCAACATCAGCATCGGCAGGAAGATAGGCGCCATCAATGCCCATTGCGCAGAGCCGCTGTAAATAAACAGGTTAACCACCGCCGCCAACAGAATGAAACCAACCAGCACCAGAGTAGAAGGCAGATTCATGTGCAGCAGCCAGTCCGCGCCGTTGACCGCGCCGACAATCGCTAAGTTGGACCAGTTAAAAATCGCAATAAACTGCGCCACCATAAAAACGATGACTATAAAGCCACACATCTCGCGCATTGCTTCTTCCATTAAGCGCGGCACGTCACCAGACGATTTGATCTTGCCTACCGAAACCCCGTAGACGATGCCGCACAAACAGAAAAAGATCATGATGATCGGCACCAAGCCGCTCATAAACGGGGAAGGCAGCAGGCCACCTTGCGGGTTTCTCAGCCCCGACGTTTCCGGCAAAATCAGCAGCGCTACCGCAGCGACATAGCCCAATGCGACCAGACCGGTTTTGCGCAGTGCACGGCGTTCAATGTCTGTCAGTTGGGTATGCTGCGCGTCTTTGTTTCCAGTCTCCTGCACATGAAAACGCGCCAGCATCGGCTCGGTGTATTTATCGTTCATCACTGTGATGATCAAAGTAATAAACGGCACGGATACACACATAAAGAACCAGTTTGCCAACACACTGACTTCATAGCCGGGACGCACACTCTGCACCACTTCGGTAGAGATCCCGGAGAGCAGCAGGTCAGTCCCTGCGATAAAGAAGTTGGCACTGAATCCGGCGAAAATGGCGATAAAGGCCACCACAATACCGGCAATCGGATTGCGACCGACGGTTTTGTACATGATGGCCGCAAGCGGCGGAATGAGGAACACTGCGGCATCTGAAACCAGGTTACCGATGATCGATGTCATCACGACCGCAGGCGTAATTAAGCGCGGTGAGACATTGCTCAGCATGCGCTTAATGGTTGCGTCAGCCAGACCGGTTTTTTGGATCAAACCAAGCGCCAGCACCATCATCAACACTAAGCCGAGCGGACGAAAGCCGGTAAAGTTCGTCACCGCTTTGGTAACCATAAACTTGAGGCCGTCCCAGCTCAGCAGCGAACGTACCTGAATCAGCTCATTGGTCACCGGGTGATGAATCGGATCCGCCCATACGCTCATCACAGCCGAGAGCAGTAACGTTGCGACAAACAGGGCGAAAAACATGATGAAAGGATGCGGTAAGGCATTCGCCATATTCGCAATGCGATGCATGAGTCCGGAGTTGTTGCCGGAGGTCAGGGTTTTGCTTTCTTCCATGAAAAATTCTCCTTGGGATAAATCTGGATTACTGTGTCGGCAATTCGCGTTCGATCAGGCGCACGAAAAACGACGCCCCAGCCGGAATGATTTCATCGTTAAAATCGTAGTGAGGGTTGTGCACGCAGATGCCACCGGTTTCGCCTTCCAACCCATTGCCGAGCAGCAGGTAGCAACCCGGTACGGCTTGCAGCATGAATGAGAAATCCTCGCTGCCAGACAGCGGCAGGCAGTCGGGGTTAACGTTCGCGTCGCCTACTACTTGCCGTGCGACTTCGGTGGCAAGGCGGGTAGCATCAGCGTCGTTAATGGTTGCTGGGTAGCTGCCGGGACGGAAGGTTACCGACGCGCTGGCACCATAAGCGCGCGCGGTGCTCTCAACCAGCTGTTCCAGACGTTCGATAGCGTGCTCGCGTACGCTGTTATCAAAGGTACGAATACAGCCCATCATGGTCGCGTTGCCTGGAATTACGTTGAACGTGCCGGAACCCGCATGCAGATCGGTAAACGACAGCACCGCAGAGTCGAGCGGCGAGGTGTTGCGGCTGATGATGCTTTGTGCGCCGCTGATGATGGCGCTGACAACCAGCATCGGATCGACGGCATGCTGCGGCAGGGCCGCGTGGCCGCCTTTACCCTGAATCTCAATGGTGAAGCGATCGGAGCCTGCCAGCAGCGCCCCTTCACGCAACCAGAAATGGCCTTGGGGAATGCCCGGCATGTTGTGCATGCCGTAAACACGGTCACACGGAAAGCGTTCAAACAAGCCGTCATCAATCATCACTTTCGCTCCGCCTAAACCTTCTTCGGCGGGTTGAAAAATAAAGTGAATGGTGCCAGCGAAATTGCGGTGGCGGGCCAGATACCAGGCTGCCGCCAGCAGCATCGCGGTGTGCCCATCGTGGCCGCAGCCATGCATTTTCCCCTGATGACAAGAGGCATGGCCGAAGTCGTTATTCTCGGTCATCTGCAACGCATCCATATCGGCGCGCAGGCCGATGGTGCGAGTTGATGCGGTGCGGCCTCGCAGCACACCCACAACGCCCGTGGTGGCGATCCCCGTATGGACTTCGTCGAAACCCCATTCGGTCAGTTTGTCGGCGACAACTTGGGCGGTGCGGTGTTCTTCAAACCCGAGTTCCGGGTGTTGGTGAATGTCGCGTCGCCAGGCAGTAAACAGCTCATTATTGATGGAGATTTCTTCGATCATCGCCTCGTCCTTTGCTAAGTGTTACCCATAGCCAAATGTTATGCATATGGGTTCAAATGTGACATTTTTGTTGTTTTTAACTGTATACTGGCTGCCTTTACGCTTTCTAATGACTTGTGATTATTGGACGATAAGGAAAAGTTATGGCTCATCGGGGTTTTACGGACAGTCAGATTGAAGCCTTTATGTGGATCATGAAGACCAGCAGTGCGACGGAAGCGGCGGATAAGATGTTGATTTCTCAGCCCGCTATCAGCCGCTTAATCAAGCAGTTGGAAGCTCGCCTGGGCTTTGAATTGTTTGAACGTCACAATAATCGCCTGCTCCCGACAAGGCGTGGCACTCTGTTCTATGACGAAGTTGACCGGGTCTACTTAGGTCTTAATCACCTGCGACAGTTTGCCGATCGGCTGAGAGAACAGGCGACAGGCCAACTGCGCGTGGTGAGCATGCCTTCGTTTGCCATGAGTCTGGTTCCGGAGGCTGCCGCACAACTGGCCCAGCAGTTTCCGGATCTGGAAATCAGCCTCTATTCGTACCGCTCCAATCAGATTCCGGAAGATATGGTGGCGCAGCGCTTTGACTTTGGCATCACGACGGACACTCGGCTGGATCCCCGTTATCAGAGCTTTCAGCATTCGTTGCCGGGCGTCTGTTTGATCCCGGCTGACCATCCGCTGGCGGCGAAGTCGGTGATTGAGATCAGCGATTTCGAGAACGAAACGCTGATTTGTGGCGAGCCTGCGGAGCAGAGCCGCAATCTGATTACTCAGCACCTAACTGACCAGCAAGTCACGCCCAAGAAAATCTGGACGGTGTCATTGAGCGAAATGGCGATTCGGCTGGTGGCGAACGGCACCGGGCTGTCGATTGTTAATACGGTTTCTGCATGTGATGCCAAACGGGCAGGGGTGGTGGTCAGGCCGCTGGGGTTTGATATTCACTACGATTTTCAAATCATTCTACCGCTGGCGAAAAACGTCGAACCGGCACTCAATGAGCTCAACGGTGAACTCATCACGTTGATTGAGAAAAAAATTCACGCCAGTTTGAACGTATTCGCCTGACGGTCATATTGGTGAGTTAAGGTCGCGCAACAAGCTTTCAATGACTATGTTTACTCACAGAGCAACAGGGATAAAACGTCATGGCGAAATGGATAGCGCTTTTGCTCAGCACGCTGGTGCTGGTGGGGTGCGGCACTAAATTTGTTTATCACAATATCGACTGGATCGTTATTGACTATCTGGAAGATTACGTTGATTTGACCGACGAGCAGGAAGATAGGTTGAGCGATCGCATCATGCTGCTCAGCCAGTGGCACCAGAGTGCCGAGCTGCCCGCTTACATTGAGCAGCTCGATCAGTGGCTAGCACTCGACCCGGCGAGCTTTACCGAGCAGGATCTCAAGCAGCAGCAAGCGTTGATCAATGACCATTATCAGCGTCTGCTGAGTAAGTTTCTTCCCGACGTTTATCAGCTAGCCAATAACCTCAGTGACGCGCAGGCTGAGGAGTTTTTGCAGGGTGTGGCCAAGCGCCATCAGAAATTCGCCGATAAATATCAGGGGCTCAGTGAGCCTCAGATCCGCGGCCGTTACGTCGAACGCATCTCCGAACGGATGGAGCAATGGCTGGGCGATTTGACTCCAGTGCAGCAAACACTGGTGAAGCAGTGGGCCAATGAGGTGCAGGTGACCACCAACGATTGGATGGCGTTTCAGGCCAGTCTGCGCAATGAGCTCAGAACCCTGCTTGATGAGCGCCATGAGGAGTCAAGGTTCAGCACTCATCTGCAAGCCTTGTTGTTTGAGCCGGAGCAGTACTACAGTCCGGTGCTGAAAGCGAAGCAAAAGTATAACGACAGCATCAGCGACAAATACGTGGTGCAGATTGTGCGTTTAGCGACACCGAAGCAAGTGCGCTATTTCCGTGATGAAGTGAGCGGATGGAAGCAACTGGCGCAGGAGCTGAATGACGATGCAAAAAGCAGTGCGCGTCTGCCCTTCAACAAGCAAAGGGCAGAGCAAACGAAAGAGCAGGGTTAAGGTTGCAGTGCCAGTTGGCGATGCTTGTGGCGGCTGTAGAAAAACACCATCAATCCCGGTATGTAGAGTAAGGTCGACAGCGCCAGGCTATTCAGCCCCGCGGCATAGATCAGCCACAAACCATACACACTGGCGCCCAGACCGATGGCTTTGATTGGCCAGCGACAGCGCTGCTCAAAGGCGACTTTCACCAGATATGCGCCCACCAAAAAGTACGGCACCAGAATCATTGAGGTAGAGACCAACACCAAGGTGTTGTAGCTCTCGCCCGTCCACAAAATCAGCGCCAAACAGAGTTGCACCGTCAGGCTGGTCAGAGTGAGAGAAGCGGTCGATGTGCCTTGCTCATTCTGCTGAGCAAAAAAGCGCGGAAATGCGCCATGTTGCGCAGTGGTACACGGCACTTCGGCGGAGTAAAGAATCCAGCTCAAATACGAGGCCAGCACCGACACAATCAGCCCGAGGCTAATGACCCATTGACCGACACTGCCACTCATGTGCGCCATCAGGCCAGACATCGACGGATTACTCAGCGCTGCCACGTCACCGCGGCTCATCACACCCAGAGAGAGCAACGTAATCGCCACGTACAACACCAGCGCGAATACCACTCCGAGATAGGTCGCTTTGCCGATGTCTTCACGGCGCTTGGCTCGAATCGACAACACGATCGCGCCTTCAATGCCCGTGAAAACCCACAGCGTGATCAGCATGGTGCTTTTCACTTGTTCCATAAACGGGGTGCCGAGCGTGCTGCCAGAGCGATCGAAGTTGAAGGTCTCTGGCTCAAAAGCCAGGTAAGCCAGAACGATAAACGCAATCAGCGGCAGGCTTTTGGCTAATGTGGCAAGCAGGTTGATGAACGCCGCTTGTTTCACGCCGCGCAGCACCAGGTAATGTACTGACCACAAAATGATGGATTCACCGATGAACGCCGGGAGCGTATTGCCGTCGCCGAATAATACCGAATCGGGTGTATCCACAAACGCGCCGACGGCGGCAAAGGCCACCACCAAATAGCCGACCACACCAATGGTGGCGCACAGCCAGTAACCCCAGGCAGAAAGAAAGCCCGCGATATCGCCAAAGCCAGTGCGCGCGTAGGTGTAGATACCACCATCGAGATCCGGTCTCAGGCGCGACAGATGAAGAAAGCAGCCCGCCAGCAGCAGAATACCCACGCCAGTGATGAGCCAGCCAGTGAGAATCGCATCGACGCCCGCCACTTCGGCCATGTTTTGCGGCAGGCTGAAAATGCCTGCGCCAACCATGGAGCTAAACACCAGAGCGGTCAGCGCCGTCAGGCCAATTTTTTGTGTGTTCTGCATGCCATCACCCAGCGTGGCTGAAGTGTTGGCTCAGCGTCGCGATGTGCTCAGGGCCAATGCCACAGCAGCCGCCAATCAGACTGGCGCCTTGCTGTTGCCATTTTTCAGCCCACAGCAGATAAGCTGGAGGGGTGAGATCGGCGCGCAGTTCGTCGAGGCCATCGTTGGCAGTGGCATCTTTCGGTTGAGGGGGAAACGCGTTGGCGTAAGCGCCCAGCTGAATCTGCTGTGCGCCGGTTTTTTTGAGAATACTGGCCGCGATAGTGAGGGCTTCTTCAATCACTTCCGGCTGGCAGCAGTTGAATAAAATCGCGCTGACGTTCAGTGTGATCATGGCGTGAATGGCATCGGCAACGGTTTCGCCCGAGCGCAGGCGCGGCACATCAGTGGGCTCTGCATCTTCGAGGGTGAACGATACCCACAGCGGTTTGTGTTGTGTATCCAGCTCATCCAACAGGGCTTTCACGGCCACCGATTCGGCAATCAGGCTTTGAGTTTCCGTCAGCCAGAAATCAACATGCGGCGCCAACCCGTTAATCAGCGGCGTGGCAATTTCTTCAACACGCGTGGCATCGAACAGATCGGCACGGTATGAACCAAACAGAGGCGGAATTGAACCTGCAACGCGAGTCGCTTTGCCTTCCAGTTGCACGGCTTGACACGCGACATCGCCCGCGCGGTGTGCAAGAAGCTGGGCTTCCTGATGAAAACGGGTTTCGCCAATATGGAACGGAATCAGAGCATAACTGTTGGTGGTGATCACTTCGGCACCGCTCTGAATAAACGCACGGTGAACGTCCCGTACGATTTCTGGTGCTTCGATCATTGCCAGTGCTGACCACTCAGGCTGGCGGAACGGCGCGCCACGTTTTTCCAACTCTCGACCCATTCCCCCATCGAGAACACTGACAGCATGATTTGACATAGTAAGAACCTCATTATTTTTATTAGATGTTTAAACGTAAAGATGTTTAGACGTCCATAAATTAAGGCGAAGCCGATTCAGATTCAACAGAAAAAGTGATATGACTCGAAAAAAGTCAGGCGTTGGTGAGATTGTGAGCAGGCGGAGAGGCAGAAGCAAAAAAACGCACCGAGAGCGGTGCGTTGTGAAAGAAGGGTTACGAATTGGCAGTGATGGATTGCCACAGGGCATCCCAGTCACGTTCCCGGCCATAGTAGTGGCTGACCGGAACGGATTTGAACTGACCGTTTTGTTCCAACACCAGTGACGGGAAACCGCCCAAGCCCCATTGCGACATCAGCATCTGGGTGCGTTCGATTTCTGGCATGAGCGAAGCTTTTGCCTCTTGCATTGCCTGCTGCCAGCTTTCGGCGTCAATGCCCATTTCAGCTGCGAGGGCATCAAGCACGTCACGTTCCGCGACGGCTAAGCCGTGGACGTAGTGGCCTGCCTGAATGCGTTTCAGCATCTCGAACGGCGACTGACCTGTCAGCTGCGCAGCCAGAATAGCCTGAGCCGTGAGATAAGAATCGAGCATGATGGTTTCGCCGCTGCGCACTCTGGCGATATACGCATCACCAAACGGTTGGCGGGTAAGGCCCGCGATGCGTTGGTCCGCTTCCAGAATGTGCTGGCGAAAATCATCACTCAGCGCGCTGCGGGTCATCATGCCACCCGGATGCATCACCAAATTCACCTCAGGGTGAGCGGCCAGAGCCTGCATCAGTGCGGTGGCGCCGTAACACCAGCCGCACATCGGGTCGAAAATATAGTGGGCCGTTACCATTGCATCTCTCCTGTGTGTACTTTCGCGCCGATTTCCAGTGCCATCGGCAGACCTGCGGTCGGATAACGTTGTTGCATGGCGTCGATCAGCTGCTGACTATTTTTGCTGTGCGCTTTCGCATTCGTGAAATCAGCCAGATACTGTTGTGAGAATTTGATCGCGCTGCTGTCGGTTTTTGTGCCCGGCATCATGTGGCCCGGAATGACCATTTTCGGTTTCAGCGCTGCCATATCAGACAACTGCTGGGTCCATGCCTGACGCTCTGCATCGCTTTGCGCGTCGGCCATCCATAAATGCACGTTACCGTATACTGCAACGTTGCCCAGAATCGCCTGATTTGCCGGAATCCACAAGTATGGACGATGATTCAGTTCGCCTTCGTTGCCGCGGATTTCAATGGTGCGGCCATCAATGTTCAGTGTGTGACCGTTGTACGCAGTCGGCAATACCGGTTTCACCGGCGCGTTGCTGCCCATTTTCGGCGCCCAGAACGCCAGTTTGCCAGCCAGATTCTCTTCAATCGTGGCGCGCACCGCAGGCGTAGTCAGCACTTTTGCGTCCGGATACAGTTCATGCAGCACTTCAGCACCGAAGTAGTAATCCGGATCCGCCTGGCTAATGAAAATGGTGGTCAGTTTCTTACCAGAATCGGCCACTTTGGCCGCGATGCGCAGTGCGTCGGCTTTGGTAAAGCCAGTGTCGATCACCATCGCTTCGGTTTCACCATAAACCAGAGTTGAGTTGACATGGAAGCTGTTGCCATCGGCATTGTAGATATCCAGCGTCAAAGGTTGTGCCGCCAGCGCGCCGCCAGAAACAAGTAGGGTTGTGCTTAATGCAAGTGTGGTTTTCATTAGGTTGTCCTGTTCACTTCGTTGAGTTGATGGACGCAGTTTACGCATTGGACTTGTTCGGATATATAGCGAATAATTAGCATCATTGTTTCTTAAATCGAGCCAATTATGGACAGACTGATTGCAGCCAAAGTGTTTATTGATGTCGCGACGACCAACAGTTTTACCGCGACCGCCGATCGGTTGGAGATGTCACGGCCGATGGTGACGCGTTACATTGATGCGATGGAGAGCTGGCTCAATGTGCGCCTGCTGAACCGCACCACGCGCAAAGTGTCGCTCACAACGGCGGGAGAGCAGTGTCTGAGCGAGGTCGAGCTCTGGGTGGAGCAGGCAGAAGGGCTGCAACACCGCTTGCTCAACCGCGATGAATTGCGTGGCAAAATACGCCTCGCGACCAGTATGTCGTTTGGCTTTTCTCAGTTGATCCCGGCCGTTAATTCGTTTCTGGCTGAGCACCCGCAGGTGGAGATCGACATTGATGTGCAGGACAGAGCCGCAGATCTGGTAACGGAACGCATAGATTTGGCAATTCGTATTGCGGCCAATCCGGATCCGTCGCTCATCGGCCGCCGGATAGGGCGTTGTGAGTCAATGCTGGTGGCATCGCCGAGGTATCTTCAGCAGGCAGGCGAGATTCATACTCCATCAGACTTAGCGCAGCATCGCTGCTTGGGTTACAAGAACTTTGACCGTCATGTGTGGAATCTTACCCGCGGCAGTGAACAAGCGGCGGTGGAAGTGCACTGCGCGCTGACCGCCAACGAAGCCACCACGCTGCTCAGTGCGGCCATGCTGGATATGGGAGTGAGTATGCAGCCCACCTATCTGGTCACCAGTGCGCTGGAGCGGGGCGAACTTGTGCAGGTTCTACCTCAATGGCAGCCGACTACGATGGATATTTATGCACTCTATCCGTCACGTAAACATCTTGCTCCTGCGGTCCGTAGCCTAATTGATCATCTGTTCGACTATTTTAAGCACAACAAGTGGCAGAATATTCGACTTTAGTATTTGCATGAAAAACAAAGGTCGCATAGCATGTTGTTTACATGAATATAAGAAACATTTTCATTACATTTCAGATGCACTGCAATGTGTGGGATATCAATGGACTAAGATCACTTTGATGGATGTAAAGTGTCATGCAAAACTTTTCCTTTAAAAACAAACTTATACTTTTAATCGTTTCGCTTATAACGGTCACCATTCTGGTTTCGTATCTGAGTGTTAACCACTTTATCAGTGGCTACATTTACGAGTCCGACACTAAGAACATTACGCACAATATCGATTTAGTAGACCACAAACTGAATACTGAACTGGGCTCTAAGCTCTCGCTCGCGAGCAGCTTGAACTTTAGTATGATGGATATCGTGGATACCAAAGAGAATTCCGGCTTTTACCGCATCATTAAGATTGTGAGTGGTTATGCATTTGATGACACAGGTTCGATGGATGAAGCCAAAGCGCAGAAGTACATCGATCTGGCAGAAACGCAAAGCATGGAGCCAACCATCAGTCCGGTAGAAATGGAAGATGGCCACCCGATGCTTACCATTTCGGTGAAGAAGGTCGATGATTCGGTGAACTTCTTTGTACTCGATCTGAATGAGCTGACCAGCGTACTGAAGAATTACGCGCTCGAAGGGAGCTACCTGGAACTGACATCCAGCAACAACGTCACCATTTTCTCCAACAAAACCGGCACCAACCTGATCCCCATCTCTCGTCAGGTGAAAGTGGGTGACCAGAACTGGACACTGACGGGTTATATTGATCTGGATAAGATTCAAGCGAACACCAACAGTCTCAACTGGATGATCACGCTGGCGCTGCTGATCAGTGCGGCGATTATCATTGCTCTGAGTGTGTTGATGCTGCATTTCGCGTTTAAACCGTTACTGCGTTTGAAAGATCTGGTTGCAGATCTGTCGCAGGGCAATGGTGATTTGACTCAGCGTCTTGACGTCACCTCGAAAGATGAAATCGGTCAGATCTCTTCGTCGATCAACCGCTTCATTGAGCAGCTGCAAGGCATGTTCATTCAGGTTTCCAGTTCATCATCACAAATTGATGGTGCGGTGAATCAGTTGTCCAGTCAGTCTGCTTCAAACGTTCACATGTTGCAGTCGCATACTGTTGAAACTGAGCAGGTGATTGCGGCGATTGAAGAGATGAGTGCGACGGCGGCTTCCATCGCGCAGAGTGCGGCAGACGCTGCCAAGCTCACCGAGCGCACCAACACCTACGCAGACGAATCGAAACACACCGTCAACGATGCGGTGAACAGCGTGACTGAGCTGGAATCGGACGTAGCGGAAATGTCTTACACCATCGGCACCATGAGCGAAGACACCAAGCAAATCAGCACCGTATTGCAGGTAATTGGCGACATCGCTGAGCAGACCAACCTGCTGGCACTCAATGCGGCCATCGAAGCGGCACGTGCAGGTGAGCAGGGCCGAGGCTTTGCGGTGGTCGCTGACGAAGTTCGCGCATTGGCAGCCCGCACGCAGCAAAGCACGGCGCAGATCAACGATATGCTGTCGAAACTGCGTCAGACCAGCGACAATGTGGTGAACAAGATGGAATCGACTCGTCGCAGCTGTGAAGCGACATCGGACAGTACCCACAAAGTGATGGAGTCACTCAACACGGTGACCACATCGGTGGTGGAGATCAACGACCTCAACACGCTGATGGCGACGTCTGCTGAGCAGCAAAGTCAGGTGACGGGCGAAATCAGCCGTAACATGGCAGCGATTCAGAGTCTGATTGGACAACTGAACCAGAACGCGTCGGATACTGACCTTATCAGCCGAGAGCTGGGTGACACTTCAAACGGGCTGTCCCACGTGGTCGGGCAGTTTAAAGTCCACTAAGCGACTTGCGTTATCAGCGCATCATTGGTTTAAAGGGCACCCTGCGGTGCTCTTTTTTTATCCGCTACTTTTAGCGGGCGGTATGCGGAAAGTGATTTTATTGTCAGTGTTCAGGCGGCATATTGAGCCGAAAATGATAGCAAGGTTAAATGCGTTCCGAGTCTGTCTGATAAGGAAAAAGAATGAAACGTATTGGAACCTGCCTGGCACTGATGATGCTGTGTGGCGCAGCACAAGCAAAAGTGAACGTTGCTGGTAATCAACTGGATATCTCAACCGATTGTCTGGAAGTGGCGACCAAAGGCATCAAGATTGGCACAGGCGACTGTGAGGCGAAAAAGCCGAAATCCGATAAGCCGGAAAACCGCAGTTTCAAAGGCAACAACAACCCGGGCAAAGGGCATAAGCCAAAACACTGAGTGGCTGAACGTTGTGGCCAATAAAAAAGCACCCTGAGGGTGCTTTTTTTACGTTCGGGTTTTGTTAACAACCGCCTTGTTGCTGCGCTTGTTGCACCAGAGCAAGACGTTTTTCTTCTTGCTCTGACGGTTGTTCATTTTCCTTACCCGCTTCGTGTTCCAACTCCACTGGAACGAAAACATAGTCTTTCATGAATGTCATCGTTAGTTCTCTCAGTAGGAAAGCTGAGCAAAAAATAGAGGATGTTAACAATGTTAACATCCTCCTTGATGCTCAAATTTTAGGCGTAGGCTCAGGGCTGATATTGCCCTGGTTACGTCTTATACGTCGTAGGTAGTCGACGCAGTGTCACCGCCTGTACCAGTCCAGTTGGTGTGGAAGAATTCACCACGTGCACGGTCAGTACGCTCGTACGTGTGCGCGCCGAAGTAATCACGTTGTGCCTGCAGCAGGTTTGCTGGCAGACGAGCCGTGGTGTAACCGTCCAGGAAGGTCAGGGCAGATGTGGTACATGGCATTGGAATACCGGCTTCCAGAGATTTCGCTGCCACTTTGCGCCATGCTGCCAGACTACCCGTCAGGATGCCTTTGAAGTAATCATCAGAGCCCAGGAATGCCAGATCTGGGTTCGCTTCGTATGCATCACGGATGTTGCCCAGGAATGCAGAACGGATGATACAACCACCGCGCCACATCAGCGCTACGTTACCGTAGTTCAGATCCCAGCCGTTTTCGTTTGACGCTTCACGCATCAGCATAAAGCCTTGTGCGTAAGAGATGATTTTTGATGCCAGCAGCGCTTGACGAAGTGCATCAACCCACTCTTGTTTGTCACCTTCAACCGGAGTGATGGTTTTGCCAAACAGTTTTTCTGCTTCAACACGTTGGTCTTTCAGTGCAGACAGGCAGCGCGCAAATACAGACTCAGAGATCAGAGTCAGTGGAATACCCAGATCCAGAGCGTTGATACCTGTCCATTTACCGGTACCTTTCTGGCCTGCAGTATCCAGGATCTTCTCAACCAGTGCTTCACCGTCTTCATCTTTGTAGCCAAGGATGTCAGCCGTGATTTCTACCAGGTAGCTGTTCAGCTCAGTTTCGTTCCAGTCAGCGAACACTGCCTGCATTTCGTCAGCAGTCATGCCCAGGCCATCTTTCATGAATTGGTAAGCTTCAGTGATCAGCTGCATGTCGCCGTATTCGATACCGTTGTGAACCATTTTCACGAAGTGGCCAGCACCGTCGTTGCCAACCCAGTCACAGCAAGGCTCGCCAGCGTCAGTTTTTGCAGAGATCGCTTGGAAGATAGGTTTCACTGCTGCCCAAGCTTCTGGTGCGCCACCTGGCATGATAGATGGTCCGAAACGAGCGCCTTCTTCACCGCCTGATACGCCAGTACCGATGAAGTGAATGCCTTTTTCGCGCAGTGCTGCAACGCGGCGGTTAGTGTCTGGGTAGTTTGTGTTACCACCGTCGATGATGATGTCGCCTTTATCCAGCAGAGGAACCAGTTGATCGATGAACGCGTCAACCACCGCACCAGCACGAACCATCAGCATCACTTTGCGTGGTGCTTCCAGTTTATCAACCAGCTCTTGCAGCGTGTATGCGCCAACGATGTTGGTGCCTTTTGCCGGGCCTTCCAGGAATTCGTCAACTTTTGCCGCAGTACGGTTGTGCGCTACCACTTTGAAACCGTGGTCGTTCATGTTCAGGATTAGGTTCTGGCCCATTACTGCCAGGCCAATTACACCGATATCACCTTTCATTTTATTTCTCTCCTTCACGCAATTTTCGTTGCTGCGTCTAAATCTAAATACCACTCCGTCTCACCAGTTGCTGACTGGATTTTCGCTGCCGGGTAAGGCAGATCTTCAGCCGGAGTTGTGTGAATTTCGTAAACGATCTCGGCCTTACCTGCGCCTAGAACGAGATAACTGATGCGTTTTGCTGCTTCCAGTACTTTCGCGGTTTTCGATACGCGAAGCTGGCCGGATTCCGGATGGCTGGCAACCACAGACAGGTTCTCGTCGTCGTAGTTGGTCTTGCCCGGGAACAGGGAAGCGGTGTGGCCGTCTGCGCCAACACCCAGCAGAATCCAGTCAAATACTGGTGTGCCGTTTTCTGACGGAATCACGTCTGCCATTTCTTGCGCAAAGCGCTGCGCTTCGGCTTGTGGTTCGTTTTCACCCAGGATGCGGTGAATATTGCCAGCCGGAATGTCGATTTGGCTGAACAGCAGCGCGTTCGCTTCGCCGTAGTTGCTTTCTGCATCGTCCGGTGCCACGCAACGCTCGTCGCCCCACCAGAAGTGCAGGTTCTTCCACTGGATAGTCGTGGCGTAAGCGTCAGAAGCCAGTAGCTTGAACAGCATTTTTGGGGTGCTGCCGCCTGACAGTGAGATGTGCACAGGGCGATCCAGCTCGCTGTACGCTTTCATGTCGTTCGCTAAGGATTCAACAACAGCATCGGCAGTTGGAAAAATCTTATGATTGATCATAGTTCGCAGTAGTCCGTGTTGGTCAGGTTTTTACAAGGAAAGCGCCAGTCGCGGCCGTCGTTTTTCAGCAGCTCGTCAGACTCTTTTGGTCCCCAGGTACCACAGGCATAGCCGTACAGTGATTGCGGATCTTGTTTGAAGTCCAGAATCGGCTGAACGAACTTCCAACACGCTTCCACCGCATCGGTACGGGCAAACAGTGTTGCATCGCCGTTGAGGGCATCCAGCAGCAGACGCTCGTAAGCGGTCAGCATTTTGGTTTCTTCCAGCGAAGCGTAGTGGAAATTCATCGACACTTCTTTTGCCTTGAAACCTGCGCCCGGCTCTTTCAGGCCAAAGCTCATCAGGATACCTTCATCCGGCTGAATGCGGATAATCAGTTTGTTTTCCGGGGCATTCTGACCAAATACCGGGTGCGGAGTACGTTTGAAGTGAATAACCACTTCGGTTACGCGCGTTGGCAGGCGTTTACCACTACGTACGTAGAATGGTACACCGTTCCAGCGCCAGTTATTGATGAACATCTTCAGTGCCACGTACGTTTCGGTACGTGAATCTTTCGCTACACCGTTTTCGTCGCGGTAACCCGGCAGGAACTGACCACGAACTTCGGATTCTGTGTACTGACCCAGAACCAGGTTCTTACGCAGATCTTCATCAGACAGTGGCTGTAGGCTCTGCAGAACTTTGTTCACTTCGTTACGGATAGAGTTGGCGTTGATGGCCGCTGGTGGTTCCATACCGACCATTGCCAGCACTTGCAGCAGGTGGTTCTGGAACATGTCGCGTACCGCGCCTGAACCGTCGTAGTAACCACCACGTTCTTCGACACCAAGGAATTCTGCGCCAGTGATTTCAACGTAATCGATGAAGTTGCGGTTCCACAGAGGTTCGAACATGCCGTTCGCAAAGCGGAACACCAACAGGTTTTGTACCGTTTCTTTACCCAGGTAGTGGTCGATACGGTAAATCTGGTGCTCTTTGAAATGGTTGTGGATTTCGATATCCAGCTCTTGCGCCGATTTCAGATCGTAACCAAACGGTTTTTCGATGATCAGACGTTTCCAGCCATTCTTCTCGTCGTTCAGACCTTGAGCAGCAAGGCACGCAGGAATTACGCCGTAAAGGCTTGGAGGGGTCGCAAGGTAGAAAAGTGTATTGCGTTCAGTTTGATCGTACTTGTCAGCAAGTTGATCAAGGCGAGTGGTCAGCTTCGCGTAGTCATCCATGTCGGATGTATTGATTGCTTGATAGTGAAGGTGTTCACAGAAGGCTTCAAGAATCGCAGGTTCTGTCTTTTCCAGTTCCTGAAGTGAGCGCTTTAACTTCTCGCGGTATGATTCATCGCTGTATTCAGTTCGGCTCACGCCCAAAATAGCAAAGGACTCTGGCAGTTGTTTGCTCGCATACAAGTGATACAGAGCAGGAATCAACTTGCGGTAAGTCAAGTCTCCCGAAGCACCAAAAATCACGATGCTGCTGTTTTCAGGTATTACCATCATCTTTCCCTTAAAAACGAGGTAGTTAGCATGCGCCAACCCTAGCAGCGCAATACACAAATAGAAAGAAGGCATTGCCTATCATTCATATAGACAAAACCGATAGCCAGATCACAATTGCTAGCAGATTTGAGATCTCGCCCGGGTGCGTATTGTCTACGACAATTTGACACACATCAACTATTGATAACGCAATCGATTAAATATTGACTCGTTTTTTTGTTAAGTCATTAATTTTAAAAGAAGCGGCCGCATTTGGCCGCTTTCGTTGCATATGGAGTTATTGCTCTAGTCAGAACTGCGCTTTCATGTACGCTTTGACGGTTTTGATGTGCTCGGCAACGTCAACGTCGTTGCGCTGTTCTTCGTCAAGGAAGCGCGCGGCGTAGTCGTTGTGTATGCCTTTTTCGAGGAAGAGGACGTAGAGTTTAGGGTCGATGTGGCCTGAGGTGGCCATGCTGGTCATGATGTTGATTGATTCAGACAGCGTTTTAGCTTTTTTGTATGGGCGATCGTTTGATGTCAGTGCTTCAAACACGTCGGCAATCGCCATCACACGCGCCGGAATCGACAGATCTTCTTCGTTCAAGCCACGTGGGTAACCTTTGCCATCCATGCGTTCATGGTGACCTCCGGCAATATCCGGCACGTTTTTCAGATGCTCCGGATAGGGCAGACGCTGCAGCATCACAATCGTCTGCACAATATGGTCATTGATGATGAAGCGTTCTTCGTCGGTCAGGGTGCCACGGCGTACGCCCAGGTTGTAGAGTTCGCCGCGGTTGTATTGCAATTCTCCCGGTTTGAGAATGAATTCTTCCGACCAGGCATCCTGCGGACGCTTACCTTTCTCCCACGGGATACGGTGCACTGGTTTATCGGCGAGCAGATTTTCCATCACTGGCAGTTCAGGTTTATCACCGCAGCGACGGCTTTCCAGCCACGAAATACCCAATTGGTCATCCAGAGTCCGTTTCCATTGGCGCTGGGCAATCTGGCTCAGGCGTTCAATGTCTTCATCACTCATGAATTCGCCGCCGATGTTGCATTGTGCGACAAAGGCAAATTCTTCATCCAGCGCCTTATGCGTGGCTGCCAGATGCGCTTGCAGTTCATTTGCGTCGCCACCGTTGGCGAGTGCCTGCCAGTAATTACTTTCTGCCTGCGATTTCAGCACTTCAAAGCGCATTCGAATTTCATGAATACGGTCATAAATGGTTTCTAGCTTGGTCGCTTTGTCGACCACGTATTCCGGTGTGGTGACTTTACCGCAGTCGTGCATCCACGCCGCCAGCATTAATTCTTCCCACTGTTCGTTGTTCATTTTGAAACGGGGGAAGTAGTGGTCATCTTTCGCCGCGGCTTCGGTGAGCATTTTGGTCAGTTCCGGCACGCGCTGACAGTGGCCGCCTGTATACGGCGACTTGGTATCGATGGCGGATGCAATCAGAGCAATAAAGGCATTGAGCATGTCTTTTTGTTGCTGCATTTTGTCGATGTTGTCTTTGGCGATTTCAGCAAAGCTCAGCACTTCGCGCAGGAAGGCGTGTTTGTCGAGCTGTGCTTTGGTGGTCGTGCGTTCATAGCCGAGGTTGAGTACACCCACCAACTGTTTGGCGCGGTTGAGCAGCGGAAACAGGTAAATGTCGCTGTTGTAGAGCTGCTCTTTGTGCTTACGTAGAATATTGTCGTCGCGCGTCAGATGAACGATTTCCCCTTTACGCAATTCCGCCAGCAGCCAGGGGGTATCCTGAACCAAAACATTGAGGTCAATTTTGAACGGGATGATGGCGTGGTTGGCGACGATGGAAAACGCCTGCTGCTCATTGGAATAGGTATAAAGCAGAATGGTTTCTGCCCGTGTCACCAGATAACTTTGATGCGTAATAGTTTTCGCGAGTACCTCGAAATCCTGATTCGAAGCGGTATCGCGCAGTAAACCCAATAAATCATGCAGGGTATGTTCCATCAGTTCGATGGAGTGGGTGAGGTCGGCGACCTCTTTGATCATGCTTTTCGGATAACGGGTTTTCTGGAAATCAAACCGGGCGATGTTGTCGGTCTGGACCACCAGTGTCGAGAGCGGGCGTGCCAAACGACCCGAGATAAACCACACCAGCACCAAACTGAAGGCAAGCAGAATAACGGCTACGATCACTTGCTTGTTGCGCATGCCAATCAGGGTTGCGAGCAGATCGTCGGTGGGGGTCGCTTCAGCCAGAAGCAGATGCACATGTTTGTTGAGCGCGACAGGCGTCAACGTGACTGACCATTTTGTTCGGTCATAAGTGGTGGTCTCATAGAGCATTTGGCTGCTGATGCGGTTCGCTACGGGGGCGAAAACGCTGTTACTCAACTCGTCCTTGACGTTGGCTTCGTCGGTGCGCGGATTGAGGTCTGATTGATAGCCGGCGAGCAAGTTAAACTGATGATCGAACAGCGCCAGCTTGGTGTTCGGAGAGTAGCCGATTTTGGCAATCTGACTCGATAACGAGTCCAGCGTGAAGTCAGCGGCGACTACCTGCTTGCCACTGCCGGAGCGGCGAGCGAGCGTCACGCCATAGGCTTTATAGAAATAGAAAAAATAGGGTTCGGTGAGGCGAATGGCGCCGTCCTGCTCCGCGGTTTTATACCAGGGGCGCGCGCGCGGGTCGTATTGGTTGTCGGTATTTTTAACCGACTGAATGATGTTCAGATCAGCATCAAGGAAAATCATTTCCCCATTGCCATTGATCTGAGTATTGCGAATAAACATCACAGCAGTATCGGGGGCATTAAACCGTTCGCGTGCCTGAGGCGTGAACATGGGGCGAATGATGGTGAAGTCACCGTCATCGGTACCGTAATACAGCGAGACAACGTGGGGATTGTTTTCAAAAAAAAGACGAGCAGAGCTGAGCCAGCGATTTTCCTGCATTATTGGCGTGTTCTGTTCGATAAATTTGTTGTAGGCCATGAAGTCCAGCGTTGTCAGAATGGGCGATACGTTCTCGCTGAATGTCGCCTCCAGTTTATCGCTGTTTTCGTAACTGATTTCCTTGGCGCTGCTGATCAACAATTGCTGAGCGTGCTGATAACTGACGGACACCAATACCGCGCCGATAATAGTAATGAGGATCAGAAATAACGTGCTGATCTGTATGCTTAAAGGGTAATGATGCTTCGTCATAAACCAATCCCTAGCCAAACGATTGTATAAGTATTGTTCAACTTAGTTAACTTGCAAAAAAATCAGCACATTGCGTGCGTTCTATTTTGCTTTCCGTTGTTGGCTCACAAATCTTTGAAACGTTGGGTAAAAAATCGGCAATTTACATCAAGTGTCATCTATAACTGTAATCATGCCTCACATGGTGCAACCGGGTGCGTAACTGCGCTCATCAGTACCGTCGAATGAATGACAGACAAAAGGAAAGCCGTATGTTGACCCTGAATTACCAAGTCGAAATTCAGTCCGATCCCGACATGGTGTGGAAAATGCTAACGGAGCTGGAACTCTACACCCAGTGGGCGACCGCGTTTTCGCCACATTCTCAGTTCAGTGGTGAATGGCGCGAAGGTACTGACATGAAGTTTTTCGATCCACAACTGGGTGGCACTCGTGCGGTGCTCGATACTGTCGAGCCGGGTAAATCACTGGCGTATCATCATGTCGCGATTTTCACCCCAGAGCATGTGCAGGACATTGACAGCGACATGGCGAGAAAATGGATTGGTTCGACGGAAAGTTATCGCATCATTCCCCAGGCGGGCAGCGTGATCCTGCAAGTCACCATCACAACCCATTCCGATTTTGTCAGTATGTTCAATGATGGTTGGGAAAAGGCATTGCCGCTGATCAAATTATTGTGCGAACAAAAAGCTTAGTGTGGTTATTGATCGATTACATGCATGCTCTGGTCTGATATTTATCGGTTCAATGGTTTGATGGAAAATTTGCGCATCTCTCCCTCTTTGTTGGTATCCGTACGGTGTGGCTGATAAACTGCAGCGATTACGGAGGGAGGGAATATCGAAATGAAACTTGCGGTTGATACACACACTCACACTTATGCCAGTGGTCACGCTTACAGCACGTTAATCGAAAATGCCAAGGCGGCGTCAGAACGCGGTTTATCGATGTTCTGTACCACGGATCACGCGGAATCCATGCCTGGTGCGCCACATTATTGGTTCTTTGCCAACCAACGTATCCTGCCTCGTTTTCTTGAAGGGGTTGCCATCATTCGTGGTGTGGAATCCAACATTCTCAATTCTCAGGGCGAAATCGATATTCATCCATCCGTCGACCAACATCTTGATTGGGTGATTGCCAGCTTTCATGAGCCTGTATTTCGTCCCTCGGACAAAAAAGACCATACCGAAGCCCTGATCAATGTGATTAAAAGTGGCCGTATCGACGCGCTTGGCCATTTGGGTAACCCGCACTTCGATTTCGACTTTGACAGCGTGATTCACTGCGCGAAAGAGCACAACGTCGCGATTGAAATCAACAACAGCACCCTGAAAGGGCACAGCCGGGTGGGTAGTGTCGACCGCTGTTACCAGATAGCGGAAGTTGCTAAAGCGGCTGGCGCCTGGATCACCACCGGAAGCGATGCGCACTTCTGTCAGGATGTCGGCAACTTAACGCTGGCAAGTGAGCTGCTGGACAACGTCGGCGTCGAGTCAGACAACGTCATTACCCATACTGCTGAGCAGTTCTTAGCGTTCCTGCAAATCCGTGGCCGTCAGCCTGTGGAAGAGTATCAAGCGTGGTATGCGCGCTGATTGATGCAGGTGAAGGCTGGGCACGGTTTCACATGGCTCAACATTTGAAACCATTTTCGCATCAACATCATCGGAGGGATGGCGTAAACTGTCCCGTCCATCAAAAGGAAGAGAATAAATACAATGAAAAAAGCCATTATTTTAACCGCAGGCCTGCTGTTGGCGACTCAGGTGTTTGCTGCTGATTCTGATCTCAAACAGATCATGAAGCAGATGAAAGTGGAGTTTAAACATGCGGCTGAAGCGCAGACGACAGCAGAGATGCAGGCACCGATTCAGGAGCTGACCAAACTGGTGGCCCAAGCCAAACTGGGTGAATACCCGCCAGAGAAACAGGACATTTACCTGGAAGGTTTTAACAAACTCACCGTCGCGCTGGACAAGATCGAGAACGAGCTGGAGCACGACGAGTTTGACGCGGCGAAAAGTTCACTTCAGCAAGTGGATAGCCTGCGCAAGGAGTATCACGAAAAGCGTAATCCAAGCATCTGGAAACGCCTGTTCGGTTGAGAAAATATCCTTATAAAATCGCAGGTTTTGTTAATTTTCTGAGTATCAGCACTGTTATTTTATTGATGAGCCGATATAGTGGCGGGCAATTAGATTAGAGAATTGATATGACCCGCTTACGGCTTTTTCACAGAATCATGCTACGTGCCAGTATCCTGAGTTGGGTACTGGTGTCGTTGATGCCTGTGATTAATGCGCACGGCAGTAACGCGGGCGTCTGGGCAACACTGTGTACCATCAATGGTTTTGAACTGGTCAAAGTCTCCGATGGTAAGCCACAAACTCAACATGGTAAGCCGTGTCCGTTTGCCCACTTCTCGAACTTTCACGCCGACAAGCTTCCAACTACACGACCCAACACCACACAGAGCTCTGTCATTTCAGACAACTACACTTTTTTGGCTCTAAGTGTACGATTTGAAAGACAAGTTCCTCGCGGCCCACCTGAGCCGATCATTGTCTAAATGTCATTCTTACAATACTTATAAGTAAATCAGTCAAGTCATACGTCTGACGCCCTTTCAATACCTATTGAAGAGGGTGTTTTTGCGTTTATAAAAAGGAAAACTCATGTTGGGACAAGCTTCAACGCCTCAACCCGATTCTGCTGCGCGCGGAAAATCACTCTACTTTCTCACCTGGCGCTGGCACTTCTATGCTGGCCTGTTCGTCATACCGTTTATGCTCGTTCTTTCTCTGACGGGCTTGGTGATGTTGTTCGATGATGAGATTGAGCAAGCGCGCTACAGTGAACAACTGCAAGTCATACCGCAGCACCACAGTGTGGCTGTTTCTCAACAGCTGATGGCGGTGCAAGAAGCCTTTCCGCATGCCGTGGTGACCCAGTTCATCCCGTCAGCATCGCCGGAGATCGCGAACAGATTCTCTATTCAGATGGCCGATGGTCTGGAGCTGTTTGCGACGGTAAACCCTTACACTGGTAAGGTGCTGGGCACGATTGACCGCTCACAAAGCTGGTATCAGCTGGCAAACTCCATTCACGCGACACTACTCATTGGTGACACTGGCGATTACTTGCTGGAAATTGCCGCCAGCCTGGGTATTTTGCTGCTGGTGAGTGGCCTGTATCTGTGGTGGCCGCGCGACAACGCGAGCAAAGCTGGTTTCCTGAAAATCCGTTTTGGCAGCGGCACGCGTATTGTCATGCGTGATCTGCATGCCAACCTGGGTGGTGTGCTGTCGATTGTGTTGCTGTTCTTTCTGATCTCTGGTCTGTCGTGGACCGGATTTTGGGGGAAAACGCTGGTGCAGGCATGGAACACGTTTCCAGCCTATTACACCTGGGGACAGAAACCGACCTCAACGCCGGTTACTCACGCCAGCCTGAATCATGGCTCTGAAGAAGAGATGCCTTGGAACCTGGAGCAGACACCGATGCCTCAGTCGGCGGAACCGGAAAAAGCGCACGACCACTCCAAAATGGGGATGGAAGAAGCGCACATGATGGCGTCGAATACCGTAGATATCGATAGCATCATTGTCAAAGCGCAGGCGCTGGGCTTTGAACATTACCGCGTCTACTTCCCGAAAAACGCAACGGGCGTGTATACGGTCGCGGCTAATACCATGGCGGGAGACATCACCGATCCGCGTAACGATCGCACATCGCACTTTGACCAATATTCGGGTGAACTGCTGATGGATGTGACCTGGCAGGATTACACACCATTCGCCAAAGCCATGGCCGCTGGAGTTTCTCTGCATCAGGGCGATTTAAGTTCGTTGAATAAATACCTTAACGTCGCGTTTTGCCTGTCGTTTATTCTGATTGCGCTGAGTGGCATCGCGATGTGGTGGATTCGCCGTCCAGTCGGCAAAGGCAGACTGGGGGTACCGCCGCGTTTTGCACAAGCAGGTATCTGGAAAGTGGGTTTGGTAACGCTGGTCGTGATTGGTGTGGCATTCCCGCTGGCGGGTGCAACGATTGTTGTGGCTTTGCTGTGTGATTGGCTGCTCTTTAGCCGGGTTGCAACGCTGCGCAATGCCCTGCAATAGGCCTTGATGCCGTAATGAAATAAAAAAGCCAGAGTATGAACTCTGGCTTTTTTGTGCCGTTATGCCTGATACAGTTCGAGCGGCAGGCCATCCGGGTCCTGAAAGAAGGTGTACGCGCGTCCGGTGTACTCATCGATGCGCACTGGCTCAACCGAGATCCCTTGATGTTCCAACTGCTGCTTTACCTTTGCAACATCATCTACCGCAAACGCCAGATGGCGCAGGCCTTGTGCTTCCGGGTAACTCGGGCGAGCCGGTGCATCGGGAAAGGAGAACAGTTCAATTTGAGAACCATCGGGCAGCGCCAGATCCAGCTTGTAGGAATCACGTGCCGCGCGGTAATTCTCTGCAACAATCTTCAGCCCCAGAACTTCCGTATAGAAAGCTTTTGAGCGAGCATAGTCGGAACAGATAACGGCGGTGTGGTGAATCCTTTTCAGCATGACTTATCCTTTCTCGTTCAGTTTCGGGCTGAGGTGCTTCATGACGTAGTCGATGAACACACGCAGGCGAGCGGGCATGTATTTGGTCTGCGCGTACTGCATGGCAATCGCGCCATGATAGTTGCTTTTAATGGTCCAGTCTTTGAGCAGTTGAACCACTTTGCCTTCTGCCAGCGCATCTTGTACCACGAAGTCATGAAAGATACCGATACCCAAACCATTTTTCACTCCATTCAAGCGCATTTGCGAATGGTTGACGGCGTAACGTCCGCTCACCGAAACAGTGTGAAATTCATCGTCTTTCAAAAAGTCCCACAGGTGATCTTTGTCGGTTTCGGCCAGATACAGGCAATCGTGCTCAGTCAGCTGCGTGGGATGAGTCGGAACACCTCGTTCCTCAAGGTAGTCCGGGCTGGCGCACAATACCAGATTGGTTTTACACAGTTCGCGCAGCACCAGATTTTCATCCGGTTTGTCCGTTAGCTTAAATGCCACATCGATATTGTGTTTGAACAGATCAATTTCACCATCGGCGGCGCGCAGCTTGAGCTGGATTTGCGGGTATTTTTTGAGAAATGGCACTACAAAGGGCTGCAACACCGAGTTCAGAAACGCCTCTGGCGCAGCGACTGTGAGCGCACCGGACGGCTCTGTGTGATCGGAGCCGGAAAGCTCAACCGCCTGCTGAGCAGCATTCACCATCACCAGGCACTGATCGTAAACCTTTTGCCCCGCCTGAGTGATGATCAGTTTACGGGTGGTACGTTCGAAAAGTTTGACGGAAAGGGCCAGTTCCAGGCGAGTGATCAATTTACTCAGTGCAGAGGGGGTAACCCCAAGTTTGTGGGCAGCGGCTGTAAAGCTGCCTTCATTTACCACCAAAATAAATGTCGCTAAGTCGGGAAGTAGGCCAATGAGTTTGGTATTTAACATGGTCTTTCTACTTCTTCAATTTTCCAAAAATTCATGTTTCGGATGCTCTATAGTGCTGCCACGAACTCCTTGTGCAACAGGACAGAGTGGCAAACATCGAACCGTCGATTTTATAGGTAATCGTTCGGTTAGTGTAAGAAAGTGCGACATTTTGGCAGATTTGTGGCGGATAAGTGTCCGACTATCGTTTTTAATATCTCAATCTGTGCGCTGTGCCAAAAAATGGTATTCATCAAACCAATAAATCATCCGCATATTAGTATCTAATTGATAAAACTAAATTTTATTTTGCTCGATTAGTGAATTGAAATCATAAATATTGCGTTCAAGAAAGCGCGTATTCACGCGAAAATGTTGTCTTCTTTTAAAAAGACAGGCTCATTGGAATCAGTGAGCCTGAGGGTCAAAATCATCACTTTTAACTATCCATCGGATTATTTCAAAATGCCGAGCGATTTAAGCTTGCGATACAGGGTATTGCGGCTGATTCCCAGCATCTTGGATGTCCGACTGATGTTGCCTTGGTTGGCTTGATACGCTTGCAGCAGAGTATCTTCAACCGTTGATTTGAGATCCATCGCTGCGCTATTTGCGGGGGGAAGCGCGGTACTGGTGAGGGATTTGGTGATATGCCCGGGCACGTGTTCCAGACGCAATTCCGGCTCGTCACTGGACAGTAATGACGCAACCTTCATTAAATTATCCAATTCACGAATGTTACCCGGCCAATGGTAGCTGCACAGCAGTGTCATCAGGTGAGGGCAGAGTGCTTGTGCGCCAATGCGATATTTGTGGTGGATATGCTCAATCAGTGCCGCTTTATCTTGACGTTCACGCAGAGCGGGCAGTTGCAACACCAATCCGTTGAGTCGGTAATACAAATCCTGACGAAAACGACCCTCAGCCACCGCCTGTTCGAGATCTTTGTGGGTGGCGGCGATGATCTGAATGTCGACGTTATAGCTCTGGTTGGATCCAACCGGGACGACCAGCTTGTCTTGCAACACATGCAGCAGACGCGATTGCGCCTCCAACGGCATGTCGGCAATTTCATCCAGAAACAGAATGCCCTGATCGGCTTGGCGAATCTTACCCTGATAGCCTTTGCTGTTGGCGCCGGTAAAGGCGCCCGCGACATAACCAAACAGTTCCGATTCAATTAAGTCTTTGGGTAGCGCGCCGCAGTTGACGCTGACCAGCGCCTTGCTGTGGCGCGAACTGCGTTTGTGCAGCGCTTTAACAAATTCTCCTTTGCCGACCCCGGTCTCACCGAGGATCAACAGAGTAATGTCTTTGTCGATCAGTTTATTGGCTTGTTGCCACGCCTGCTCAACATGGGTATCACCAAAATGCAGGTCACAGGAAGCGGAGTAGGCCCGTGTTGTGCGCGGTTTGGCTTTGAGTTCATGCTTTTCAAACACAAAACCCGCCACGCGGGTATCAAACAGCTCTTCAATCGAGTGGCCCACCACCGAATTTTGCGCTAATAGCTGCGCGGCAATGTGGTTGTGTGCCAGCACTTTTCCGCCTTCATCGGCAATCACGATGCCTTGCCAGCCACTGTTGAGCAGCGAACGGTCGTAGGCGAGATCAATACGAGTCGAGCCTTGCGGAATATCACACAGCAGATGGTTTTCCACCAACTGCACCATGTTTTGCACCAGTACCTGAGTAGAGAGATCGTGCTGCTGTTGCTCACTGGTGATATCGAGAATACCGAGTAGTTCGCCTTGATGATTAAACAGCGGACAAGCGGAACAACTGATGAAATGGTGCTGACGAATATAGTGCTGATTGCCGATGATGGTCACGGGTCGCGCTTCGACAATCGCAGTACCAATTGCGTTCGTGCCTTTGAGCTTTTCCTGCCAGCAGGCACCGGATTCCAGCGCGATTTCCGTCAGTCTCTCGCTAAAATGTTGCTGACCCCAGGTGGCGAGGATCACGCCTTCGCTATCGGTCAGAATCAAACGACTGTCACTGTGACCACACATTTGATTGAACAGCGGCAGCGCGTATTTTTCGACAGCAGAAAGCAGCGATGTGGCGCGCCATTTACGTTCTTTCAGCTCATAGTTCGGCAGACGAATATGTTCCGGCCGAGTTCGCTGTGTCAGCCCGGCCTCTTGGCTGCGATGCCAGGAAGTGGTGAGCCAATCTTGATTAACTGATTGAATTTGCATAACTGTTCCATGTTGTCACAGTGGCAGTGTGTCATTTTGGGACACTGGAACATCGGGGGCAGCTCCCGAACATCCATTCCGTTGAAGCACTGATCTTTTAATCATTTTGTTAATCATAGTTTTACATTTCCTTAACAACAAGAATTCGCACTCTGGCTTGTGATTTGCGTTACGTACTTCAGAAGGTGCGCCGCTTGTCTGTTTTAAACGGTCTTCTAAGGGACGGAATTAAAAGGAAAACGCGACACCCGAACAACAAACTAACGTGAATGAGAAAGTGAGAAGGATCGAACGATGATTTATGCGCAACCAGGAACCAACAACGCGATTTTCAATTTCAAAAGCCATTACGATAACTACATTGGTGGCCAGTGGGTGAAACCAGTAAACGGAGAATATTTTGACAACATTTCGCCGGTGAATGGCCAGGTGTACTGTCAGGTAGCACGTTCGGGCGCTGAAGATATCAATCTGGCGTTGGATGCAGCACATGAAGTACGGGCACAGTGGGGCAAAACCAGCGTGGCGGAGCGCGCCAATATTCTGCTGAAAATAGCCGACCGCGTGGAAGCGAATCTCGAGAAATTGGCTTTTGTTGAAACGTGGGAAAATGGCAAACCAATTCGTGAGACGCTCGCGGCAGACTTGCCCTTAGTGGTCGATCACTTTCGTTATTTTGCAGGCTGTATTCGCGCTCAGGAAGGCAGCGCGGCAGAAATTGATGCCAACACTGCCGCTTATCATTTCCCGGAACCGATTGGTGTGGTCGGACAGATCATTCCATGGAACTTCCCGATGCTGATGGCCGCGTGGAAACTCGCGCCTGCGATTGCAGCTGGTTGTTGTGTGGTGCTCAAACCAGCAGAACAAACGCCGACGTCAATTCTGGTGCTGATGGAAACCATTGGTGACCTGCTGCCATCGGGCGTGGTGAACGTGGTCAACGGTTATGGCGCGGAAGCTGGGCAGGCGCTGGCGACCAGTAATCGCATCGCCAAACTGGCGTTCACGGGTTCAACCGATGTCGGACACCACATTCTGAAATGCGCCGCTGAGAGCTTAATTCCATCCACTGTGGAGCTGGGCGGTAAATCACCGAATATCTACTTCGCCGATGTGTTCGATCACGAAGATGCGTATCTGGAAAAATGTCTGGAAGGGACGTTGCTGGCCTTCTTCAATCAGGGCGAAGTGTGTACTTGTCCGTCGCGCGTGCTGATCCACGAATCGATTTACGACAAGTTCATCGCTAAGCTGGTGGAGCGTGCGAAAACCATCAAACAAGGGAACCCGTTAGACAGCGATACCCAAGTGGGCGCGCAGGCATCACAAGAGCAGTTTGATAAGATCCTGAGCTACCTCGAAATTGGCCGTCAGGAAGGGGCGCAAGTCTTGTGTGGCGGTGAAGTTGCGCAGCAACAAGGCGAAATCAGCCAGGGTTACTACATTCAGCCAACTATGCTGGCCGGTCACAACAAAATGCGCGTGTTCCAGGAAGAAATCTTTGGTCCGGTGATTGCGATCACCACCTTTAAAGATGAAGCGGAAGCGCTGGCCATTGCCAACGATACTGAATATGGTTTGGGCGCCGGGGTGTGGACACGCGATACCAACCTCGCGTATCGCATGGGACGCAACATCGAAGCAGGCCGCGTATGGATCAACTGTTACCACGCGTATCCGGCGCATGCGGCGTTCGGTGGCTACAAGAAGTCCGGTATCGGTCGTGAAACCCATAAAATGATGCTGGATCATTACCAGAACACCAAAAACCTGTTGGTGAGCTACGATGTGAATCCACTCGGCTTCTTCTAAATCGTTTCAATATCAAACCAAAGCGCCTTTGATAGGCGCTTTTTTCGTCCCTTTTTTCGGCGATAGAGGAATAATAAATCTTATTTGTGATTTCAAATCACTAATGCTTTTCCACAAAGCGGGATAATCCCTTTTCTGAGCTTGGATTACACTTAGAAGAGTTGAATTTTTACAGTGTAAATGGATCAACCTGAAGGATCCGTTCACTGACCCTACATGCCGCAAGGCAAAGAAAAAACAAGAAGGAAAATGCAATGTCTTCTGCTTTTTACCAACAGATTCGCGATCAGCTTGAGGAAGTGAAAGCTGAGGGTCTTTATAAAGCCGAACGAGTGATCACCTCTCAGCAGCAAGCGGCGGTGCACATCGCGTCTGGCGAAGAAGTCCTGAACTTCTGTGCCAACAACTATCTGGGGCTGGCTAACCACCCATCGCTGATTGAAGCGGCGAAAGAGGGCATGGACTCTCACGGTTTTGGTATGGCGTCAGTGCGTTTCATCTGTGGTACACAAGACACGCACAAAACACTGGAGCAGAAGCTGTCTGAATTCCTGGGTAAAGAAGACACCATTCTTTACACCTCATGTTTCGATGCCAATGCTGGCCTGTTCGAAACTCTGTTGGACAAAGAAGACGCTATCATTTCTGACGCGCTGAACCATGCGTCGATCATCGACGGTGTTCGCCTGTGTAAAGCGATGCGTTTCCGTTACAGCAACAACAACATGCAAGAGCTGGAAGAACAGCTGATTGCCGCTGATGCCGCAGGTGCTCGTCACAAGTTGATCGTCACTGACGGCGTGTTCTCAATGGATGGCGTGGTTGCAAACCTACCGGCTATCTGTGACCTGGCAGACAAATACAACGCGCTGGTGATGGTTGATGACTCTCACGCGGTTGGCTTTATGGGCGAAAACGGTCGTGGTACGCACGAATACCACAACGTGATTGACCGCATCGACATCATTACCGGTACGCTGGGCAAAGCCATGGGCGGCGCTTCAGGCGGTTACACTTCTGGTAAGAAAGAAGTGATCGACTGGCTGCGTCAGCGTTCTCGTCCATACCTGTTCTCGAACTCAGTGGCTCCGGCGATTGTGTCTGCATCGATTCGCGTTCTGGATTTGCTGCAAGAAAGCGGCGACCTGCGTAAACACTTATGGGACAACGCGGCGCACTTCCGCGCGCGCATGACGAATGCGGGCTTTACGATGGCGGGTGCTGACCACGCCATCATCCCAATCATGCTGGGTGATGCGAAAGTCGCAGCGGAATTTGCTGAGCGCGCACTGGCGAAAGGCATCTACGTGATTGGCTTCTCGTTCCCAGTGGTACCAAAAGGTCAGGCTCGTATCCGTACTCAAATGTCTGCAGCACACTCGCGCGAGCAACTGGATAAAGCAATTGATGCCTTTATCGAAGTCGGTAAAGACATGGGCATCATCTAAGTTTTCACTGCCAATAGTGATAACGAAGAACATGGAATTTTTTGCCTCGCACTGAGCGGGGCAATACTTGGTGAATAGTATGAAAATCAAAGCGCTATCTAAGCTAAAGCCTGAACAAGGCATCTGGATGACCGAAGTGGATAAACCAGAAATGGGCCACAACGATCTGCTGATTAAGATTAAGAAAACCGCGATCTGCGGCACTGACGTACACATCTACAACTGGGACGACTGGTCACAAAAAACCATTCCAGTGCCTATGGTTGTCGGCCACGAATACGTAGGTGAAGTGGTTGCGATTGGTCAGGAAGTTCGCGGTTTTAACATCGGCGACCGCGTTTCTGGCGAAGGCCACATCACGTGTGGCCACTGCCGTAACTGTCGTGGCGGTCGTACTCACCTGTGCCGCAACACCATCGGTGTAGGCGTAAACCGCACTGGCGCATTTGCCGAATACTTGGTGATTCCAGCATTCAACGCGTTCAAGATCCCAGAAGGCATCTCAGACGATCTTGCATCCATCTTCGACCCGTTCGGCAACGCAGTACACACTGCTCTGTCGTTTGATCTAGTGGGTGAAGACGTGCTGATCACTGGCGCAGGCCCAATCGGCATTATGGCGGCAGCGGTAGCGAAGCACGTTGGCGCACGTCACGTGGTGATCACCGATGTGAACGAATACCGTTTGGATCTGGCGCGTAAAATGGGCGTAACCCGCGCAGTGAACGTTGCTGAGCAAAAGCTGGAAGACGTGATGGCTGAACTGGGCATGACGGAAGGTTTCGACGTTGGCTTGGAAATGTCTGGTGTACCAAGCGCGTTCAGCTCCATGTTAAAAACCATGAACCACGGTGGCCGCATCGCCCTGTTGGGTATTCCACCATCAGACATGGCAATCGACTGGAACCAAGTGATCTTCAAAGGCTTGGTGATCAAAGGCATCTACGGCCGCGAAATGTTTGAGACTTGGTACAAGATGGCAAGCCTGATTCAATCTGGCCTAGATCTAACGCCAATCATCACACACCACTTCAAAGTAGATGACTTCCAAAAAGGCTTCGACGCTATGCGTAGCGGGGCTTCCGGTAAAGTTATCCTTGATTGGGAATAAAATAGAACGCGCTCCGAAAGGGGCGCTTTTTCTTTCCTACCAACATGTATGCACAAACAGTTAAATGGAAAATTTAGCCCCATTTAGTCCCCAGAAAAGCCCCAATTTAGCCCAAAAAGAGAAAGCCACCCTTCAACGAACTCCCAAAAAAGCCCTAAGAACTATTATCTCACTTTTGCCCCAAAACGAGCTAACTCGCTGTCTATGACGTAGTCAAACGCAGACTTTATCGCCTACAAGTTTTCATTCATTTCACTCAAATTTTGCAATTCTTTGAAATGTCTAAAATCTGGACAGACATACAGTTATATTGAAATCATGACGATTTTTATCCCAACATCGTGCGCGTTTTCACATTTCAACATGAAAAAATATTTTTAAAATCATGCAATTATAAAACTAAGGGTTAGATAATAGGTTTGGGAAACGCGCATGCGCGTTTTTCCAGATGGTGAATTTAGCAAAATGCTGATAAGTTCATTACATACAAATAGTTAACTGTGCGCGTTTTCACTGGTCCAACGAGGTAAACGCGCATGCGCACGAATAAAATGTTATGTGCCAAATATATGTACGAGAATAACAAATTTAATGAGGAGTAATAATGTCAGTGTCTGGAGCTGTGGAAGTCCAATCTAGTATGAAGGAGTGGTTAGAAATTGCATACTACTTTGCTGGGATTGTGGTTTCAATTGTAGCGGTATTAGGATTGTCGCAAGTTCGATTGTTGCGGAAACAAATCACGGTTGCCAAGGAGGATATTCAAACGACAAAATCTATTGCGAGGACAAACTCTCGCAGGGCTGCAATCGAACTAGCTGTTTCTGAAAATCGCCGCTTCGCTGAAACGTGCATACAAGCAAGCGTTAAAATTAGAAAATTCTGTACTCGAAATGAAGTTTCTTACCTTCAAGATATATTATTTGAGCGTACAGAAAATGGCTTTAAATTAGATACCAGCAACATTAATGCTGAGTCAACCAAAAAAATGGTTGAAATAGAAGAATACATTAACGAACTAGTTAATGGTCTAGAGTCATATGCTTTATATTTCATTGGTGGAGTCGCTGACGAAAAAATGGGCTTTTTATCCAATGGAAAGCAGTATATAGCTACATGCGAATTAGCATTTAAGTTTTTTCCCATTGCAGATATCGAAGATGATGATTTTGAAGCAGTTAAAGCTCTGTATTTTAAGTGGCGTAAGATGCTAAAAGAGAAGGAGTTGCGTCTCAAAGAGAAAGAAATCAAGGCTGAACTAGAGAAGCATAAAGAAACTTACGTCAAAGCGATAGGCACATAACAAGCAATTTAAGAGGGATTCACAACGCTTGGCATTTTTGCTTCTACTTCAAATTTAGTGTTTATGGCACAATGCTTTAGGTTTGGGTGAAGGCGTTGGTCACCCCTTAATTGGGCTACATGGACTCCCTCTTTTGTCAACAATAGCTCTCTTTGACAACAGTGGATCGGACAGCAGCTCTACATTCGGTATTTGACAGGCTTTATTGCCATTACCTTGATGATATTCGCTTGGTACCAGCCTCATTCGTTAGACAGTATTTTCTACTTCCCAATTAAACAGGCTTTGATACCTCGGTCTGACCGTATTGCCATCAATTGCAATTGTGTTGACTCGGTGGGGTTAACCATTGATATAGTTAACTTTATACTCATTTCCCGAAGTCAGTAACGCCCAGATAATTCGGGCGTTTTTAGCGGCTAAAGCGACGGTTGCTCGCTTATAACCGCGACGTTCAACTAATTGTTGTAACCAGAGACTGTTTCTATCCGTTTTGTCTTTGCATCTTGCTATAACAGCACGTGCTCCATGAATAAGTAACGTACGGATGTGTTTGTCGCCTCGTTTGCTTATGCGCCCAAGTTGGACGTGACCGCCAGTGGTATATTGTCTCGGCACTAATCCAACCCATGCAGCAAATTGACGGCTGGAACGAAATTGTTTTCCATCAGAAACCGTAGCAACAATGGCTGTTGCACTATGTTCTCCCACGCCAGGAATAGTCATGAGCTTTTTAGCCTCTTTCATCTGACTGACGAGCGCATAAATTTTGCGGTCGTATCGCAGTACTTCAATGTTGATATCGTGGATACGATTGACTAAGTCATAGAGTAGTTCGCGAGCCAGCATAGGTAGCCCATTTTCAGCATCTTCAAGAATGCTGGAAATGGTATTTTGGAGTGGGTATCGACCTTGAGGAATAATAATACCGAATTCAGAAAGTAATCCACGTAACTGATTAATGGTGGCGGTGCGGTTTTTAATCAGACCATGTCGAATGCGATGCAGGGTAAGCACAGCTTGTTGCTCTGTACTTTTAATAGCGACAAACCGCGTCTTGGGACGGCTGACGGCTTCACATATAGCTTCAGCATCATTGGCATCGTTCTTTTCATTTTGCCGATAAGGGATAACAAACTTCGAAGCCATAATGCGAGGTGTATGTCCAAGTTTACTCAGTTCTCTCGCCCAATGATGAGCGCCAGAGCAAGCTTCCATACCGACTAAGCAGGGCGGTAGGTTGGCGAATACCTCTAACAGTCTGTTTCTTTTAACTGTTTTGCGTAGTACACACTTGCCATATGCATCAACGCCGTGAATACTGAAGACATTCTTGGCGAGGTCAATGCCAATAGTTTGAATGGTGGACATAGTCACCTCCGTATTATCAACGTGTCATGAGTAACTATGGCACGTGAAGTGTCAGGTAGAGGGAGTCCATATCATTCGTTATGTTTCAGTAGAATAGTTATGATAGATAATATAGATTTTTCAGAATGGTTTAGTTTTCATAAGTTTGAGACTCATGAACAGATCGGTTGTCAAGGGACTTATATAATCGGCCAATTTGATGTTCCACCTACAGGTAAACCAAATGAGTTAGAAAAAAATATAGTTTATGTGGGTGAAACTACTCAGAAGCTAAAAGTTAGACTGAGAGCATTTGTTAAATCTGCGTTTGAAAGAAAAGCTGGTCACAGTGGAGGATGGACATTTTCGGATAAGTTCCTTCAAAATACACCTGTAAATGAAATTCCAAGAAACCTATATATTTCAATTTATTGCCCATCTGGAAATGATAGTCAAAAGAGAGCGTTAGCGAAGTTTGCAGAACGAAAAGTAATCCTAGATTACTGTTTAGAGTATGGCGAATACCCAGCTTGTAATAAAAATTAAAGTTATAAATTTAAACATACAAAGCGTTCAAGCGGGACTCATGCCGCGTGGCATTTTTGGTGTACGGTGATTTTTGTTGATGAAAACGTTGTTAGCCTCGGATGGATGTATTTAGGTGGAACGTGGTCTTATCTCCGAGTGGTGAAGATAAGACCATAATTTGGGTATAAGACTAATTGTACTCGCGTGCTATATTTCTCGCCATGCGATGTCGTTGACTCGTATTTCGAAAAAAATTATTCAGTACGTTTATTTCGCAAGATTTTCCAGCATAGTTTTCGTTACTAGAGTGACTCCTTTTTTTGTAACACGAAAACCATTGGCTTCATCCTGTTCCCTATCATAACCAATGCTCAAACCGGCTGGGATACAACAATAACTATCAAGGATAACTCGCTTCAGTTTAGCGTGTTCACCAACTTCACTGCCAGGCAACAATACTGACTCTTCAATAAGACTGTATGAGTGGGCATGGACACTTGAATACAACAATGACTTTCTAATAGTAGAACCAGAAATAATGCACCCTCCAGAAACCGTTGAATCTACGGCCATACCACGGCGTTCATCGTTATCAAAAATGAATTTAGCAGGTGGAAGCTGTTCTTGATATGTCCAAATCGGCCAATCTTTATCATAAAGGTCAAGTTGTGGTTTAGGTGTCACAAGTTCCATATTGGCTTCCCAAAATGAGTCTAGTGTACCCACGTCACGCCAGTAGGGCTGATTTTCACTGTCTGGATCTTTGAAAGAGTACGCAAAAACATTACTGTCATTAATGATTGAAGGAATGATATCGTGGCCAAAATCGCGGGTGGACCCTTGGACATCCACATCTTTTAATAACTGGTTAAAAAGAAAATCAACATTGAATAAATAATTGCCCATTGAAGCCAAACACTTATTTGGTTTGTTAGGAATTGGATTGGGTTGGGCTGGTTTCTCATCAAAAGCGACTATTTTGTTGTTGGAATCTACGGTCAGAACACCAAAGCTACCTGCGGCTTCCTCAGTATCAACTTCCAGGCAACAGACTGTCATATCGGCGTTATTTGCCACATGCTCCGCTAGCAGAGAGCCATAGTCCATACGATATACATGGTCACCAGACAGAATTAGAATGTACTTGGGTTTATGTGAACGAATTATATCAATATTTTGATATACCGCATCTGCTGTACCAGCATACCAATCATCGCCCGTTCGTTGTGAAGCAGGTAAAATTTCAACAAATTGTTGAGCCCTAAAACTTCCCCAACCGCGGCTAATGTGACGGATCAACGAGTGCGACTTGTATTGTGTAGCGATACCTACGCGGTGAATACCTGAATTGAAACAGTTTGATAGTGGAAAATCGATAATACGAAACTTACCACCAAAATATACAGCAGGTTTTGCTCGGACATCGGTAAGTTCAAATAAACGACTCCCTCGACCACCTGCCAATATCAAAGCGTAAGTGTCTTTGGTCAAATTACTGATATGTCTATCATAAACCTGGGACATAGAGACCTCCATGGGAACGTTTTATAAACTTGTTGTAGCGCGTACTTAAACAGCGTACATCGGAGCAGAGTATTAATTGTATGCAAGTTACTATATAGGGGGATTGTTGAAAAAACTGTGACTGAAGCAAGGCATTATTATTTGAATAGCCACCAGTGTTGTAGCCACTTTTAGCATTACCAAAAATAAGCCAATTTATAACAGAAGAAATGAGTCAGCTCAGGGCTAGCTGACTCGATGATAGGTACACTAATGTCAAACACTTATCGCTGCTGACACAAGAGTCACTCAGTAAGAATCGGACGGAAAAAGCTACGCTCATAACTCATTACGCAATCAGTTTCCTCTGCATACTTGAATGCAGCTTTACAATTTTCGTCTGATACCGAGTCATGACGGTATTTTTCATAGTCAGATAAAGATGGAAATGAAAACAACGCCATTGCAATGTTATTCGCTCCTTCCGACGGTAAAAAATACCCATGATGTATACCACCAAACTGTTCAACGAGTGGAATCCACATACGGGCATAGTGTTCAAATTCAGGGATTTTCTTAGGGTCAATAACGTATCTAACGTAACAGGTGATCACTGACAGTTCCTTCTTTTTCTATAGGCTACTCACATCCTGAGTATTAGATAAATTTGGTCAGTGAATTTGGAATTCAAGCTAAGCAATTGAAGTTAGTGACACCGAATGGTGCACTTTTAAGTTACGAAGAGCCAACTGTGTATGTTCAAGACAGAAACATGTTTGAAGTTGGCGAGTAAATGTCCGGGTATGGCACAGTATTGCTGACTTTGGTCACTAAATCTCTACGACGTATTCGCCTGATAGTGATAACATCGCCGCATCAGAATTTCCGAGAAACTCCATGTTTATCCATCATGTTAACGACATCGACTGGCTGGTGATTACAGCCTTTGAAGAACTGAAAACGCTATTCATCGAAGACGCTGGTGCTATTCCCTCTTGCTTCTCTACCACCAGCGAATTGAGCCTGATTGATCAAGCCAAGCGCACTTACGGATATTTGCCTAAACTCGACGGCGTAATCACCGATACCGGCACGTTTCAAAGGCCAAATAACGAAGAAGATTTGAACCCACAGCTTGCCTGCCTCGTTGAGGGGCGTGGCCGGGTGTTTATCTATCACTGCGGCTTTGTGGCTTTTGTGGACGACGAGAAAACCTTTATTACCCGAATGGACTGAACATGATTCAGTCAGTTGGAATTGAGCTGCGCTGGCTCCTAGTATCAATAAGAAATGCATAACCATCGACTTGATGGACGCAGTCTGAATTGGATACGGGCTGGAATACCGGTTTCCGCTTCTTTTGAAATGCCAATGATTTGCTGTTGATTGAATTGCTTATTAATGTTCATCATCCCCTTGGTTGGATGAACATTAATAAGCGTAGACTGAACTAGATTAAGGAACGTTGGCCAGACCGCACTAATAAAGCCTGTTAGTCGAGATACCAGTTAGTCGCATAAATCACAAGAACCACTACAGTGACCAGAAAGGCGAGTATCATTACCATCTTTTTCATGTAGCTTGATCTATCAAATGCCACGCCTTTTTCTTCCCTCACTCTCGCTTCTTCATCGAAATGCCACTTAATCGCTAAGTAGCCTCCAATACCTAATACAACAATCTTTAAAGCTCCTGCGAAGTACGGAAAGAAGTTGGACCAACTGCCGTTCATTATCTATCTCCATCAAATTAAATATCGATTATGCGTTAGCATCATCAAAGGTTCATGTTTAGCGCGCCTCAATCAGGCGTTTTAGCTAGCGCAAGTCTACTGCTCGCGCTAGTTGCCTACAACTCTCTTTGTAATACCTTCTGTCTAACAAAGTTATGTGAATACACTCGTAGCTTGGAAGACGGGGCTTTTCTATTTGTGCTGAAAGGGCTATTCAATGCCGTTGTGTTTTGAGTTAGGAGTCAATTTATGCCTGTCCATCAGTATCAAATCTTCTATCAGGGCAGTAGACTAGAGCGCAATTTCACCTATTTGGACACGGCGTCAAACAGTTATCAAAAAGAGAAAGAGATATTGCTTTCCCAAGGGTTTGAACTTGATGTTGATCCGATCACTGCAGCCTCTCCAGAAGAAGTCATTCAAAAGTATACGGACAAACTTGAGCATGAGTTACATGGAGCCAATTCAGCACGTCACCCATTTTACTCATTTGCGTTGATGCTTGAATCGGCTTTAAAAAGTCGCAAGAAGTAAAAACTTGCTTACCTGTCCGTTAAATTTGGACGTTCAGTGCATCGCATTTTGATTGCAAACTTGTTCAGGTGATTAAGGCGGTAAAGCCTGCTTTGGCGGCAGTACTCTCTTCCTTTAACGTGACAGTAAGCTCAGAGGAGTATATGGAAAATATCATCACACAAGCGATTGAGTTGAGAAAAGAGGCTAAGTATCAAGAATCCAGAGCGTTGTTAGCTACGTTATTAAACGATGAGCGATACGCGGCTAAAGCACATCTGCAAATTGCGTGGTCGTATGACAATGAAGGTAAAGAGCAGGAAGCGATAGGTCATTATTTATCATCTCTGGTTGGCCATCTTTCATCGGTAGAGCGGTTTGACGCATTATTTGGTCTCGCGAGTACATATCGAAGCCTCGGTAACTATTCAGAGGCGTTAAGCTATTTCGAACAAACGATCAGCGAGTATCCTGACTCTGTCGAAGTTCAGCCTTTCTATGCGATGTGTCTTTACAATTTAGGCCGTCATAAAGAAGCAACGTCTTTGTTGCTTGAACTATTGGTTTCAACCACGAATAGCGACGCCATTAAACAATACCAGCGTGCTATTTCTTTGTATGCGAAAGACTTAGACAGAGTATGGTAATCAAACACGCTTGTAGATATGTTTTGAGGGATCGATAGACGACGTTTTAACCCTCGTCTTCCTTGGCGCATTGCTGTAAATGCTCAATAAACATAGGAATTTTCTTGGCTAGGTGTTTGCGTGAGGCGTAGAAAGCATAGAGCACCAAGTCTTCTGGTTGGTATTCCAGTTTAACGATGTTGAGCAATCCGGTTTGAATTTCACCGTGGCAGAATGCGATAGGTAGGATTGCAAACCCTAAGCCAGCAATGGCTCCGGATTTCGCGAGATTGCCGCTGTTTACTTTGAACGCCGATTGCACTTTTTGCGTGATGACTTCGGCATTTGAGCGCTTGAACACCCAAGGTTCTCCCTTGAGCGCCGACAAGCTGCTGATGCAGGGCAGTTGACTCAAATCGGTAATATGAAAAGGTGTGGGGTAGGCGTTAAGAAGCTCTGGTGACGCCACCACAGCACTTGGCCAGCGTTTGATTTCTTTTGCAATCCAATTGTGGTCGTTGAGTTTGCCGCGCTGAAAACTCAGAACAACATCGAAACCGTCCAACAAATCCTCCTTCGGGCTCACGCTGGTATCGCAGCACAGTGAAATGGAAGGGTGCTGGCGACAAAAGGCCACGACAGCATGAGCCAGTTCCGGTGAGTCAGGCATTAGGACTCGCAATTGCCCCATCACTTCGTTGGAATGCTGGGTTACCTCTTCTAACGCATCGTTCAGCTTACTTAACAAGGGTTGTGTTTGAGCGTAAAGCTGTTCTCCGGCCTGTGTCGGTGCAATGCGGCGTGTCGTTCTGTCGAACAGACGGATATTTAACCGACTTTCTAGCAGCGAAATATGACGGCTGACGTTCGAGGTAGGAAGCATCAGCAGTTCCGCCGCTCTTTTAAAGCTATTGTTCTCGTAAACGCAGTGAAAGCTGGTCAGCCATTGTTGTTCGATCTTATCTAGCACTTCAATAATCCCATTTTGTTGGATTATAAAACCAATAATCGCCACTTTATTACCAAATATAGGTGCATACAATCCTAAGCAACGGTTGAAAGGTGAAGTAAGGTCGTCCATGAGTTGGTTGGAAAAGCTATTTGATAAAAAGAACATTTTAAATACCCGTAAAGCGACGATTCCGGAAGGTGTTTGGCTCAAGTGCGCTGCCTGTGAGCAGGTGTTGTATCGTACGGCACTTGAGCAGAATTTGTGGGTCTGCCCCAAGTGCGAGCATCACATGAGAATGCCTGCACGTATTCGTTTGGAGCGCTTTTTGGATCAAGAAGACAGAGTTGAGATCGGCAGTGAACTTCACTCCCAGGACCTCTTGCACTTCAAAGATGTGAAAACATACAAGGAGCGGCTATCTCTGGCGCAAAAACAGACAGGGGAAAGCGATGCGTTAGTTGTCATGCAAGGAAAACTAATGGGATTGCCCGTCGTGGCTTGCGCGTTTGAGTTTTCGTTTATGGCTGGTTCGATGGGGGTGGTGGTCGGAGCTCGATTTGTTAAAGCGGTCGAGGCCTCGATCGAACATCGATGTGGTTTAGTGTGCTTTTCCGCGTGTGGTGGCGCGCGTATGCAAGAGTCGCTGATGTCTTTGATGCAAATGGCCAAAACCAGCGCCGCACTCGACCAGTTGGCTCGCGCCGGTTTGCCTTATATCTCGGTGCTCACTGACCAAACCTTTGGCGGTGTTTCCGCCAGTCTAGCCATGCTCGGCGACATCAACATCGGTGAACCGAAAGCGATTATCGGCTTTGCCGGGCGGCGCGTGATAGAGCAAACGGTGCGTGAAAAGCTCCCAGACGATTTTCAACGCAGTGAATTTCTTCTGGAACATGGTGCATTGGATATGATTGTGGAAAGGCGTGATATGCGTGAACGGGTTGCCCGTTTGCTGGCGAAATTGATGAACGTGGAACTAAGGCAACAATCACTGCAAAGCAATAAGGCCTCAAATGATTGAGGCCTTTTTAAGCACTGAATTCGCCCACTTCAGACAAGAAACTTATAGCCTAATGACAGCATCAATAAACTGAGTGAGAGTGAAATGGTGCGTTGAATCAGTTTTGCGCCATATTTCATGGCGGATGCACTGCCGACATGGTTCCCCAACAAGTTCATGACCACTAACGGGATTGCGAGCATATACAACACGTTTCCAGCCAGCATAAAGGCGATCAGCGCACCAATGTTGGATGCAAAGTTAAACATCTTCGATGTTGCGGATGAGGCCACTAAATCGAATTTCAACAGGTAATGCAGGGCCAAAATCAAAAAGCTGCCGGTTCCTGGGCCGAAGAATCCATCATAAAAACCAATCACAAATACCGCACTTGGTACGCCAAAGAGAATGACACCTTTGTTGATGGGGGCGCTATTTGGCTCATGGCGACTCTTTTTCGGAATGAACGACAAAGCGATGCCGAAAGGCAGCATAAAGAGGATGATTCTACCAATCGTATCCGGGTCAAAATAGAGAATCGCCTGCGCGCCTGCGTATGCACCGATGAGACCAGCCGGAATACCTGTGGCTACGGCGGTCCAAATGACTCTCTTATTACGAACAAAATTTCTGATGGCGGCAATCGTGCCGAGTGTACTGACAATTTTTTCTTGGCCGAGTGCCAACTGAGGGGGCAAACCGGCAAGAATGAAGGAGGGCACTAAGATCAGTCCGCCTCCTCCGGCAACAGAATCAATAAAGCCAGCCGCAAAGGCCGAGGCCATTAACGCGATCAAGATGACAAGGGTAATGTCGTTGCCGAAGATTTCCATACTTCGCACTCCTTTGTATGGTTATCGCTGGTAAATCTTAAATAGCGCAGAAGTGTCCATGCGGCCAAACCCTTGCTGTTGAAGAGTTTGATACTCACTATCAACTTGTTGGGTGAGTGGCAGGTCGATACCCATCTGCTTGGCTTCACTTAAACAAATATTGAGGTCCTTGTGCATCCAGTCGATAGCGAAACCAAAATCAAATTTCCCCTGTGACATGGTGATGGCGCGGTTTTCCATTTGCCAAGAGCCTGCGGCGCCATGTTTGAGAACTTCAACCAACTGGCCGACGTCCAAACCAGCCTTCTGAGCCAGCAATAAACCCTCGCTTAGCCCTTTCAATACGCCCGCGATGCAGATTTGATTGACCATCTTACTGCGTTGACCCTGACCGTGTTTACCCATCAGAGCGGCCTGCTTGCCGTAACTTTTCATCACGGGAGCGATGCGTTCAAACACGGCGGGCTCGCCGCCACACATAATCGTCAGTGCACCGTTTTCCGCGCCGGCCTGCCCACCTGATACCGGTGCATCGATAAACGCGATGCCTTTTTCTTGGCAAGCGTTGGCTAGCTCTTCGGCGAGTTCAGCTGAGGTGGTGGTATGGTCAACCAATACTGAACCTGGCTCCATGCCAGCCAGCACGCCGTTGTCGCCGTAGACGACACTTCTTACATCGTCATCATTTCCCACACACAAAAAGACAATGTCGCATTCGGTAGCAGCAGCTTTGGGTGTTGAGAAGAATTCGCCGGAAAACTGCTGAGTCCACTGCCTAGCTTTATTCTCTGTGCGATTAAATACGTTGGTGCAATAGCCCGCTTGTGAAAGGTGACCCGCCATAGGAAAGCCCATTACACCCAAACCGATAAATGCGACGTTAACGCCTTCCCTTACTTGCATCTTTTCCATCTTTCTCTCCTCACTGAACGTTGTAAGCAATCAAATTGAGCTATGTCATTTGGTTGCCTTAATTAGGCTATTGATCATATTGATATATGTCAATGATAAATTTGATGTATTCAAAAAGTAATAAAACCAAAAAGACATATGTTATCATCCGGCAACGATGGGTTACTCCGAGGGAAAACGGGCGTGAGCACGAGCAAATTCATTCGCATTGCAGAAGTCATAGAACAGAAAATTGAAAGCGGTGAATTTCCACCCAGTTCCAAGCTGCCCACTCATCGCTTGCTCGCGGAAGAGCTGGGTACAACGCCGGTAACCGTCGCCAAGGCTTATAAGTTATTGAATGAAAAAGGGTGCCTTGAGTCGTTTGTTGGCCGTGGAACCTTTGTTCGGGCACACTCTGATCTTGATAAAGCCATCCAAGCCCCGGATGAAGAGCAAAGTTACAACTTTTCTATCCTTCAACCTTGCCTGTACCGTAATTTACCTGCACTCAAAAATGCCTATCGCCAATCTGCGGAGTTACTGACGACGGCGGTGATTGGCTACACGGAACATTCCGGGCACGACGCGCACCGCGATGCTGGCGTGAAGTGGGCACAAAAATATGGCTTGGAAGGGGCGAATCGCGACAACATGTTGCTGACTAACGGGGCTCAGCATGCGTTGTCTTTACTCGTCGATACCTTAACCAAGCCGGGTGACACCATATTGGTGGAACGCCTGACTTACCCTGGAATCTTAGCCATCATCAACACCTCTGGCCGCCAGATAGTGGGGGTAGAGATGGATCAGCATGGTCTCTGTCCTAACGCTCTTGCTTCAGCGATTGACGAGCACAAAGCGGCGATGGTGATTGCCATTCCCAGCCACCAGAATCCGACCGGCATTTCGATGCCGGAATCGCGCAAGAGGGAAATTGCCGAGGTCATCAACGATAAGAAAGTTTGGCTGGTGGAAGATGATATTTACTGTTTTCTCGATGATGAGCCGATTGCTCCTATCGCCAACTTTGCGCCGGATTACACGTTTCATATTTCGGCGTTGTCAAAGGCGATCAGCCCGGCCATGCGCTGTGGCTATTTAAAAGCGCCCGAGAGCCAGGTCGCGGCTCTCAATGCCAACATTCGAACTCATATCTGGCTGGCGTCGCCCATCAACTTTATCGCGGCGACGCTCTTAATCGAGTCGGGAGAAGCGTTCCGTTTGGCTGACCAACAACGTGAAATCGCCAACGAGAGACAAAAGCGGGCGAGAGAAATTTTGACTTCGATTGACTGCAGCGCATCGGGCTATCACATCTGGCTGCCACTGCCTGAATATTGGCAACCGGACCGATTTGCGATGGAAGCAAAGAATCGTGGCGTGATCGTGACCAGCGGCAGCTACTTTTGCACCAACAACAAAACGTCGCCACACGTCAGATTGTCTCTCATGTCGATCAGTAACGAGGCTCGATTGGAAGAGGGATTGCAAGAGCTGCAATCACTGTTGGTATCGGATGTGAGTACCTTTTTTCCGTATTAGAATTTCAGAATATTGACTGACAACATGACCAGATGCGATGGCTTTAAGATTCGCTCTGGCACGATTTAACAATGACATCGTTAAGGAAAGACAATGCAGTTGGGTAAAGCGTTTCAATATAAAAAATGGGCAAACAGTGAGTTATTGATGCTGGGGGAAAAGCAGTTTTCCCAGCTTCCCGAAAGCGATGCCACGTTCTTCATTCGCATCTTAAATCACACGACGGTGGTGGACAGTTTGTTCATCAGCCGCATTCTTGGTGAGCCAGAACAGTACAGCGCCGACAACACAGTCGAAACGCCGACGTTAAATGAGTTGCGCCAGACAATGGACAGCAACGACTCGTGGTTGATCCAATACGTGGAATCGGCCCCTGCACAAGAGCTGCAACGAGTGGTTCACTTTACGTTTGTCGACGGTGATTCAGGGCAACTCAGCGTGGAAGAGATCCTGCTGCATCTGTTGACGCACGGAAGCAATCACCGAGGCATGGCCTCAAGAGTATTGGCTGAGAACAATCTTGAACGCCCGCGAGATACCTTTACGCGCTATTTACATCAAGCAGAGCCACAGCGTCGACAAAATTTAACGGGTTCAAAATGAATGTGAGCACTTTTGTCAGTCGTCGCTTAGCCTAATGATGCTTTAGTTTTGCCACCTCCACGAGACTTTGCGATAATCGCGCTCCAACACGCTAGTTAAATTATTAAGACATTTGAACAGGTATATATGGCAGTTTTAGACATCCTCACCGCTCCGGATCCTCGCTTGAATATTCAGGCAGAAAAGGTTCAGGACGTTAACGCTATTCAGTCTCTGATTGATGATATGTTGGATACGTTATACGCGACCGACAATGGTATTGGTCTTGCTTCCACACAAGTGGGACGTAAGGAGGCCGTGGTGGTGATCGATCTTTCCGAAAATCGTGACGAGCCATTGGTGTTAGTGAACCCGGAAGTTGTCAGTGGCAGTAACAAAGCGATGGGCGAAGAAGGCTGTCTGTCGGTACCTGATTACTATGCGGAAGTGGAGCGTTTTACTTCGGTTGTCGTGACAGCATTAGACCGGAACGGCAATCCTATCAAGATTGAAACCGATGACTTTCTTGCGATCGTTATGCAGCATGAAATCGACCATTTGTCCGGCAACCTATTTATCGATTATCTGTCACCATTGAAACGTCAAATGGCGATGAAGAAAGTGAAGAAGTACGTGAAAGCGCACGCCAAGTAAGCGCGTTTGGTAACGAAACTTCTCCGGGTGCCTTTTCTGTCTTTGTACGAAGGCACCTCACTTCTCACCAGTCCTCCAGCGCCTCCGCTTCGACAAATTTTTAACCCTGTCGGACACTCTCACTGCTCCAATAAACAGCAAAATTTTACATAGCCTAGACCTTAGGTAATGCACTGCGTGGCATACTTCATCGCTCAATAATCAGGAGGTGTTTGTATGACCCAAAAATCTATCAGTGTTGCTTTGCTCGCTTTGCTGCCAGTGTCGGTTGCTTTAGCTAATACACCGCCACTAAAAGGCTGCGCGGCGAAAGAGCAGGCCATTCAACAAGAAATCGATGCAGCAAAAGCGCATGGTAATCAGCGCAAGCTTGATGGCTTAAAGGAAGCATTAAGCCAGGTCCGTGAGCATTGTACCGAAGACGGTCTGTTAAAAGAGCGGCAGGCGAAAGTCCAAGAGAAACAACGAGAAGTGCAGCAACGACGTCAAGAACTTGAAGAAGCGCGTGCTTCTGGAAAATCGGACAAGATTGAAAAGAAAATGCAGAAACTCGATGAAGCCAACGCCGAATTGGCAGAAGCGATGGCTGAATTGTCTAAATAGACGTTCGCGCTGGTAGCAATACGTAGTTGCGGCGGTTCTCAACTATCCATGTATTAGGCTGCTTCTTGTTTGGTGATGCTCTCTCATTGAACTAATAAATTTGTCATCACTTTTACATACAACGGACAACTTTCTGTTCCAAATCTCGTTTACTTGTCTCTTTTGAGTCATCAACGAAACCAAAAGCAGAGGTGTGAGAGTGTTTATGCGAGGAGTCCGACATCGGATTAAACGTCTGTTGATGACGGCTATCGTTTTAGCGCTGGGGTTGCCGGTTGTTTTGGTTTTGGTGCTGAAATACGTCAATCCGCCATTCTGGGGATGGCAAGTGTCGCGTACGCTGTTCCCGCCGCAAGGATACCCTCAACAGTCTCAGCATCAATGGATTCCTTTGGCATCCGCCTCTCCCTCGTTACCACTGGCTGTTATGGCCTCCGAAGACCAACGCTTTCCCGAGCATTGGGGTGTTGACGTGAACGCTTTGGCATCGGTAATAAGAAATCGTGGCGAAAATGGGCCAGATCGCGGTGCGAGCACCATTACTCAGCAAACTGCGAAGAATGTGTTTCTGTTTCCAAGTCACACCTATATCCGCAAAGCCTATGAGCTCTATATCTCGCTGTTGCTTGAGCTGATTTGGGGTAAAGAGCGCATCATGGAAATGTATCTCAATGTGGTGGAATTTGGTCCGGGCATTTATGGCATTCAGGCCGCGAGCGAGCACTACTTTGGCGTATCGGCAAACCGCTTAACGCGTTACCAAGCTGCGCAATTGGCCGTTGTTCTTCCGAATCCGTACCGCATTCAGCCTTATCCGATGACACACTACGTCCAGCAACGTGTGAACTGGGTATTGAGACAAATGCAGAATTTAGGTGCCGTGGCTTTGTAGGAAGGCTGATGATTCAACCGAATCAGCGCATTAAACAATGGTGTGAGTCGTTAATCAAGGGAAATAAACAAGATGGCCATCGAATTGAGAAGCGATATTCGATGGCCATTGTCTATTCCGGCGGCAGCGTCGGGAATGTTATTTCCCTACGTTGTTTCACTGCATTAGCGCTGATCTATCCGAAGCAGAATAGTGATTAGAAATAAAGTTGGTCGACAAGTTTATCGTTAACGAAGAGCTCGCATTTGTCTGCACTGCTGTTTTTAGTCGACTGAATGATGCCTGCAACCACGCCGAATGCACCGCCTTGATCGCCTAAGACAGACCCGAAATAACAGTGGCTGCGCAGGGCTAATCCTTGGTAGGTAGAGCTGAAGTTTTGGGTTGGCGTGTAAGGCGGAAACTGTCCTTGCATGATAGGGTCACCATTAACAGTGAGGATCAGCTTGTTTTTATCTTCTAGGTAACTGCCTGCAAACTTGAGGACTTTCCCGTCAACTTCGACGGTTTTCTCTTGCGCTGTACGAGGCGCTGTTGCACAGCCCATGAGTGTTGAGACGAGAACAAATGTAGCGAGCGTGGAAATTTTCATCAATCTATTGCCTTATGTTATTTATAAACACTTCCTATGAGACAGGGAGCATATCATGAGGTTTGATGAATATTGACGCATTCACCACGAAGAAGTGAGGGATTATTCTGGATAGATGTCACAAACAAAAAAATATACAACGAAAGTTGTAACCCTTTTTAGGCGTGCCTGGTTGGCTGCCAGTATTAATTCAGCGGAAATCTCGCAGTGTGATTGTTTGACTTACTGCGCGACGACTTTTATAAACGAAAGTAGCCTTTATTCAGGGAAGCAGAACAACCTTGTCAGAGCTTATTAAGAAACGATTTACTAAGTATGTCAGTGTTGGATTAGTCAACACGGTGGTGCATTGGCTCTCATTTGCGCTGATCTACTCGTTGGGCGTTTCACAGAGTGTGGCGAACTTTTCGGCCTTCTTGATTGCGGTGACATTTTCATTCTTTGTGAATGCGAGATTCACGTTTAAATCGTCTGTGACATCGAGAAAATATCTGCTCTATACCGCTTTTCTCGGCGCTTTAGCGTTACTAATGGGGAAAATTAGCGATATGGCAAACTTCTACCCGCTGATGACGCTGGTCGCTTTCTCCGCAACCAGCCTTGTGCTCGGTTTTCTATTTTCCCACTACATTGTGTTTAAGCGCGCCGAGTAACACCGCGCGTGTCTATGCGTTGTCTCGAGCGAGAACCGCATCCAGTTCGCTTTTGGGCATCGACTTGTAAAAATACCAGCCCTGGATGTAACCCCACGGGCAGTTTTCTTCAATGATCTTAAACTCATGTTCCGTCTCAACCCCTTCAAAAACTACTTGTTTGTTGAGTCCGGTGATGAGATCCATCACTGGCCTGACAATATTGCGTTTCATGTCGTAATTAAGCGCATTGACGAACACACGATCGACTTTGATGAAATCAAAATCCATTTCGGTCAGCCAGACTAAATTAGCGACGCCCGTACCGAAATCATCTAACACGACCATAAAGCCCATCGATTTCGCTCTTCTGGAAAAATCGGCTAATTCGTTGAGAGGAAGGTCAATTCGTTCGGTGATCTCTATTTTGATTTGTGAGGGTTGAATACTCAGCTCAAGCGTGAGCTTACTTAGGAACGGCAAAAACTGGGGATCCTGCAGTTCGAACGCGGCGATGTTGATCCCAAGAGAAAAGTCAGGATTTTCTTGAAGAATCGGCGCCATTTCGCTGATAGAGCGCTCGGCAACGAAATAGGCCAGTTGCGGATAAAGGGAGAGCTTTTCGGCAATCCCGATAAAGAGTTCCGGTGACACTCGGCCATAATGGTTGTCTTCCCAGCGCACCAGACTTTCGACTCCGGCGATACGTTTGTCTTTCACCGTGACAACGGGTTGATATTCCATATAGAGTTTCTTCTGCGATAACGCCTCGCGAAAACGATGTTCGATGGAATTGTGTCGACTGATAAACGTCCAGAAAGAGTAGGCGAGCAGAAAGCTGAACAGCAGTGCGATTGCGAGCAAAGCCAACAGGACATGCGCCGAGTAGTTCGCCAGTCCGGCTTTGGCGTTGTGCGTATGAACGCAGTAGTTGAACCGGTCGCTGCAGGTTTTCGTTTTGATGCTCAATGGCGGAAACGGGTTGCCGTAATCGTTGCCAGGTGTGTATTGGGTAAAAACATGCTCATCCGTGGCTGATTCCACACTGAAACGGAATTTTGGCATGCGTTGCATCAAGTGCTGGTATTGATCGGGTACGGTCAGTGTCACGAATTGGTTCAGACGGGTCAAATCGTACTTGTCATCCACGGGGAAAAGATGATCCACTTGGGTGTAAAAACGATAGCCTTTAAATGCTGTCTGGAATTTATCGGCGACATTCACGGGGTCAAAAACGCCCCAGTTCGCGGAGCATAGAACGGATTCTCCCTCCATCAAACCGATGTCGTAGATTTCGGAGTTTTCGTGAACGAGCTGGCGAATCACCGTCATGGTGGCGTGATCGCAACTGGGTTGGAAGATGGTATTGGCAACGTGAAGGGCATCAGATATCTGCTCAGTCGCTTGCTCAGCTTCGTCCAGCACTTCTTTGGCGAACCGAATCTGTTCATCCTGCTGTAGGTAATAGGTAGTCACTTCGAGAATACCCAAAGTAAGAGCAAACGCCGCGAGGAACATGGCCACTCTTTTCAACACGCTATGAGCCATTCTTACCCACTGAATCCGATTGGAATAAAGTACTGAGTATGCGCAGTTAATGCCTTTCACACAATAATCATCAGGGATAATTTACATCGGGGAAACAAAGCCGAGATGAACAACCCCAGATTGTTTTCTTGAGCCCGCGCGGCGCATTGTCTAAAATGGCGCACTTTTTAATGACACTGGGTCAATAATATGAACGACACGACTGCAAAACCAGCACTTCCGGATCACCTGGCAGGTAACCCTCGTAGCCCGCATTTTGTTGCTGAATGCTTTGAACACCAAATCGGCATTCGCTTGAACGGCAAAGAGCGTACCGACGTTGAAGAATACTGCATCAGCGAAGGCTGGGTAAAAGTCGCCGCGCCTAAAGCACTGGACCGCCGTGGTCAACCGCTGCTGATGACGCTGAAAGGCACAGTAGAAGCTTACTACAAATAATGATGAGGTTGCCGGTTGGCGACCCAACATCTTCGGGCTTAGGGTGGCTGAGTCTGAAATAGAAAAAGGCCGCTGAGCGTAGACTCGGTGGCCTTTTTTATGACCTGCTTTTATTGCTGCACAGGGCGTTACGACGATAAGCACACGGTCTGTTCTGCCTGCGCCACCATTTGCTCCTGCTGCTGCAACAGGTACATGGCGCGGTAACGACCATGTTCGATCGTCATCAATTGCTGGTGGTTGCCTTGTTCAATCAAGTGGCCTTTATCCAGCACCAGAATATTGTCGGCGTGATGAATGGTGGAAAGGCGGTGTGCCACCACAATCAAGGTGACTTTGCCTTGCAATTCATTCAGTGCTCGCTGCACAACCTGCTCTGTTTCACTGTCGATGTTGGCCGTTGCTTCATCCAGCAACAGAATTTTGGGTGAACCGGCTAACGCGCGGGCAATGATCAACTGCTGGCGCTGGCCCGTCGAGAGGCGCAAACCGCCTTCACCAAGTTCAGTCTGATAACCGTCGTTCATCGCGATGATCACTTCGTGCAGATGCGCCTGCTTGGCTGCGCGTTCCACTGCCTCCTGGCTCAGATTACGCCCCATATCAATGTTATCGAACACGGTAGTCGCCAACACAAACGGCTCCTGAGGAATAAAACCAATCCCCTGGCGCAAGGTGTGCTGGTCGTAATCACTCAGTTTGTGGCCATCAATCCGAATGCTACCGGATTGTGGCTGATAAAAATTGAGCAACAGATTCAGCAGCGTCGATTTGCCGCTGCCGGTATGACCAACAATGGCGTAGAAACGCCCCGCGTTTACTTGGACATTAATATCGTGCAGAACCGGCTTATCTTTCTGATAGCTGAACGTCAGTTGTTCAATGGCAAGATCGCCGCGCGAGATTTCACTCCAACGAGCGGAACCTTCATGGGCGGAAGGCTCTTGCAGCAGTTCATGCACGCGATCGCCTGCCACAATGGCTTGCTGGTAAAGGCTGAATCGCTGAGTAATCTCAACCAGCGGTTCGGTGAAACGGCCCAGATAATTCAAATAGGCATACAGTACGCCGACTTCCGCCACGCCCTCGACTACTTTAAGACCAAAGAACCACACTACGCCGCCCAGTACAAGAATACTCAGCAGGTTGATGGCCGGACGCAGCAGCAAAGATCCGACCGTGACCGATTTCAGCCTCGTGGCGTAGTAATCGCGGTTGATGGCCTGAAACTGCTCATATTTCGCGTGCTGCTGATTGGTGGCCTGAATCACCGTCATGCCGGAAATCGATTCATTCATCGTCGAGTTGATGTCCGAACGCAACTGACGGCTTTCGGTGACGGCTTTGACACTGAACTTTTGATAGAGATAAATCAGTGTGACGACCGCCGGGATGAGCAGCAGGGCCACCAACATCAGTTGAATGTCCAGAATCGCCATCGCGGTCAGAATGCCGATCAGCAGAATCAAGTTGGCGAGGATATTCGACAAGAACTGTACGTAAATATCTTTAATCGATTCGGTATCGTTGGTGATTCGGCTGACCAGCTGACCAGTGCGCGCGTAGTCGAAGAAAGCGACGGGCAGCGTCAGCACATGTTTGAACAGGCGCTTACGAATATCCAGCACGGCATTGAGTGCGATATCGAGAAAACGCAGCGTCTGTTTGTATTTGAGGTAAGTTCCCGCCAATACCGAGAACACAAACAGACCGATCACGCCCGCCACTGGCCACAGTGGGTAGTGATCCTGCATCACAAATTCGTCGATAAACACTTTGCTCAGCATCGGGCCGAGTACATCAAATCCAGTGGCCAGAATCACCAGCAGCAGCGTTTTGACAAACAGGGCCTTTTCGGCAAACACATAGCTCATCAGCAGTTGCAATGACCCGGAGCTTTTGGCTTTCTGTGGTTGAGTTTTCATTGCAAATCGTTCTCCAGTGCCTGCTCCATTTGTTGGTACGCCGCCATACGCGCATACCAGCCGTCTTGGCGAATCAGTTCGCGGTGCGTGCCTTTTTCAATCATTTCGCCATGCGCCAGCACGACAATTTCATCTGCGCGTTCAATGGCGGACAGACGGTGGCTGACTACGATCAGCGTCTGCTCACGTCGCTGCTGCAGGTGCTCAATGATCACTTTTTCCGTTTTGATATCGACCGCCGACAGCGCATCATCCAGCACCAGAATGGGTGCCTGGCTAATAAGCGCACGAGCGATAGAAATACGTTGACGCTGACCACCAGAAAGTGTCACACCGCGCTCACCCACCAGAGTTTGGTAGCCTTCCGGAAACTGTAAAATATCGTCGTGAATCGCTGCCAGTTTTGCTGCCTGATGCACTTCTTCATCGCTGGCTTCACTGCGGCCGATACGAATGTTTTCCATGATGCTCATGCTGAACAAAAATGCATCCTGCGGCACATACGCGTACAGGTTGCGCAGAGCAGGCAGGGGAATGGATTGAATCGGAATACCACTGACCTCAATCGAACCTTGCTCTGCTTCCCAGTAGCGCATCAAAAGGTGCAGCAGGGTCGACTTACCAGCTCCTGTGGCTCCTGCAATACCAAGCACGCGGTTTTCGCCCAGTTGCAGGGAAATATTGCTCAGTGAAGGTTGCCCAGTCTCCGGGTAATGGAAGCTGACGTGCTCAATCGCCAGCGCATAGCCTGCTGGCTCAGTGGTGCCTTGATCGTTAATGGAATCTGGCAGGTTGAGCAGCTCTTCCAAACGGCCGATCGCGGCGTTGCCGCGCTGCAAAATGTTCATCAGCCAACCAAAGGCATACATGGGCCAGATAAGCTCGGACAGATACAGGGTAAAACTGGTGAGCTGACCCACGGTGAGGTTACCGCTGCTGATCTGCCAGCCACCCATAAGCAGGGCGATGAGCAGTGCCGCACCCAAGCTGAGCTGAATAATCGGATCGAATAACGCTTCAGAACGCTGAACTTTGTAAGTACTTTGCGCCGATTGTTCAGCAATACGCTCAAATTTGTCTGCTTCAATCGCTTCACGGCCCATGGACTTGATCATGCGAATGCCAGCGACCGACTGTTGTGCCTGCTCATTCAGGGTCGAGAAGGAATCTAACGTGTCTTTAAACTGGTGATGAATGCGATTCGACAGTTTATAGAAGCCATAGCCCATAAACGGGAAGGGCAGAATGGCCAGCACAGCCAGTTGCCAGTCGATAAACACAAACATCATCACCAGCACGAGGATGAAGGTCATCAGGCCATCAAAACCCGACAAAATGCCTTCACCGGCCGCCATTTCCACTGCGTCGATATCGTTGGTGGCACGCGCCATCAAATCACCAGTGGAGTGCTGGTTGTAGAACGCTTGGCCTTGTCTCAGCAGACGATGATAGAACTGCTCGCGCAGAATGTTGCCAAGCTGATAAGAGGTGCCGAACAGCACTCGGCGCCAGCCGTAACGAAGCAGGTAGACCAGAATACTGACTCCAAGCAGAGCAAACAGGTAAAATTCTGCTTGAGAAAAATCGCGGGTTTCCAGTAACTTATCGATAGCGTGACCAATAAACCACGGCACCGCCATGTTGAGCATCGCGACGGCAAAAAGCATCGAGAGCGCCAACGCATAGGTAAAGCGGTGCTGGCGGAAAAACCACTTAAGGTGTTGAAATAATTGCATGAGTGACTGTCCAGACGAGACAACGAAACGGCAGTGTTCAATAACGCGGTGTCAGAAATCGCCCGAGCAAAGGCACAAAAAGAAAAATGTGAAGGGCTCGCGGCGGTGGCCGTATTCGTTAATTTGCTTTTGTTCTGAGCAATAGTAGCGCAACGTCTGCGTTGGATAAATACGCACACTGAAGTGATTCGCCCGGTTTATACGAATAGGCAAAAAATAAAGAGATATGGATACGACTTTGCCATGCAGGTGGTGTCAGTGATGAAGGAATAAGCATGCAAGAAAAAACGCAGAGTGGCTTTCACCAAAGCGACGGCGCCGCTGCCGATACAGGCCTCGACGAGCAAGGCTTGATTCTTGATACCTGCTCACCAGACAAGATTCAGCGCGAATTTTTGCCCGTTGTTGATGCTTTGCTTGATAACTTAAACCACGCTTTTCCGGGCGAGATACACAGCGTTTATCTGTATGGCAGCGTCGCTCGCGGAGTGGCGGAGATCGGGCGTTCAGACCTGGATATTTCACTGATTTTCAACCATCAAATCCAAGCTTCTCAACGTGAAAGACTGCGCGAAATTTCATGCGAGTTTCCACGTCGATTTTCTCAGATCTCCAAACTCGATCTCGACCCGGGCTGTCTGGAAGAAGTGCTTCATCCCAGAGAGAAATATCGTTGGCAGTTCTGGTTAAAGCATTGCTGTTGCTGTATTAGCGGCGATGATGTTGCAAAAACCTTTGAGGCACTTAAGCCCAGCCGCAACATCGCGCTGGAGCTGAACCATGATCTTGCGGCATTTCTCTCATTTAGTTCTGAGCATGTGGCGGGTAGGGAAGTTAAGGTTCAAAACCGAGTCTTGGCCAAAAAGATCCTGCGTACAGCCTATTACTTCAATGCCGAGCATCACGGCAGTTGGTACACCGATTTAGCGGCGTGTGCCCGGGTTGCCAAGTTGTACTATCCGCAGCAAACCGAGCAGATCGATACGGCATACACACTGGCGCGCGGCAGGGATTGTTCACCGGCGGCATTCGAGGTGCTGACCTCACAATTAGGCACAATGCTTGTTAAGCAAATGGCAACCATGACGCGTTATTCTGCTCAAATGGATGAGGATATGAATGACGAAGAGAAAGGTGATGTTACGAACCCCTAAAGATGTAACACCTGTCTCATTGATTAATAGCTTAACTTGTTTCTTTGTCGCTCTGAATCAAATAGGGGCGACGTCGCCAAACTCATTTCTGCCCCATTGCGAATTATTGGGGCGGCTGATAATTAAGTCTACAAACTATAAGTTGACCAAATTTTAGTAATGCTACAGAGTTTCTAGAGTACTCCGACTTTACAGTGTGTCTAACGGACTCGTTGTCCCCGCGAAATGTTGGCCAAGTACATGTGTATAGATTTGTATTGTACTCACGTCATTGTGGCCAAGTAACTCTTGAACACTTCTTATATCACGACCGGCTTGAAGTAGATGAGTTGCGAAGCTATGCCTAAACGTGTGGCAGGTGACGCGTTTATTTATTTGAATACTACGCACGGCATTCCCGAGCGCTTTACGAATAACACTCTGATGCAGATGATGCCTGCAAACTATTCCAGTATACGGGTGGATGCAGGTCGTTTTAGAAGGGAAAATAAACATCCATCCGCGCTGCCTAAAAGCGTTAGGGTATTTACGTTCTAATGCATTTGGCAGTGAAGGGCCTATCCCTCGTTGGTTGTCATACTGTTGGATCTTAGTAGCTTTCTCAATATATGCTGGAAACTTTTCGGCGCATTTATGACTGAGGATGGTTTGCCTATCTTTTCGCCCTTTTCCGTCTCTAATGGTCAGTGTAGCCCGCTCCATATCAATGTCTTGGACACGTAACCGGAGACATTCTGAAACTCTCAGTCCACTACCATAGAGCAGCTCAATGATTAGCCTGTCGCGGCCATAGAGTTGATTTAATATCGATGATATTTCCAATGGGGATAACACTGTCGGTAAATGTCGCTGTTTAGTGGCATAGCAAAAACCTAAATCCCCAAGCTCATGGTGCAAATGCTTCTGATACAAATAGGCCAATGCATTAAGTGCAATTTTTTGAGTGTTGATTGCCACATTCCGTTGGTTGGCAAGGAAGGTTAAAAATTGTGTAACTTCTTCCGTTCCCATTGTTTCGGGGTGACGCTTGTGGTGAAAGTTAATGAATGCCTTGATCCAATACAGATAAGTTTTTTCTGTTCTAATACTGTAACCACGCATGCGCATTGTTTCTTGAACACCGATTAGAAATGGGCTTTTTAGACTCATGATAACCTCACCCCAAAGAGCTGTTTATTTATACAGTATTATTTGATATTTCCTAATATCAAGGAAAATAGTGAAATAATTTTGCGCGTTAAGACACGTACTAATTCATATAATTCATTTTTTATCAATCAGTTATGTGTTGACGACTTGAGATAATAGGTTTGGAAAACGCGCATGCGCGTTTTTCTAGATGGTATATTTAGCAAAATGAAGATAAGTTCATTGTATACAGATAGTTAACTGTGCGCGTTTTTACTGGTCCAATGAGGTAAACGCGCATGCGCACTAATAAGCTGTTATGCGAATTAAGCCCTTATGCATTGAGCGTATGGTATATGTTTTTATTTTTTGAGGTTATATAGATGCCAGAATCTGTTAAACATCCAGATAGACTTAGAGCTGAGTTAGAAATTTCAAGTTACGTACGTAGAGTTGAGAAGTATCATACGAATTTAAATAATTCAGGTATTTGGTTGTTTTTGGCCATACTGGGTTGTTGGGGTGTTCAATCTCTTAGTGTAAAGCTATTTGCTGTTACAATTGCCTTTATTCTTTTTTCTCATAAGCTAACTACAGAGTTAGACAGCTATAAATTCTTTCCGAGTCAAAAAAAGGAAATCGAGGAGATAATTGATGTGAGTAGTTTGAATGAAGATATAAAAGGAGCGTTAAAATATAAGCTGCTTATCTCAGATAAAAAGTGGACGTCACAGATGAGGTATATAAAATACTTGCCTGCTTATTATTTGTCATGTGTATTTCTTATTGTTTCAATGTATGAATGGTTTAAACATCTGCTCTAAAAAATTCGCATAACAAACGCTTTAAGACGGATTCGCAACGCTCGGCGGTTTTGGTTTGATTTAACTTTTGTGTTTACGGCGCAATAATTAAGTGTCGTGGTAGCGTTGCTCACCACTTAAGCGGGCGTTATGCGCTAGAGCACTTCGCTTGCTTAGGTTTTCAGGTAAAATGCTGACTGTAAGAGATAAATCACTTTTAGAAGGATACCGTAGTGGGACATAAAATTTTCCTTAGTCACAATCATAATGATAAGCCTTTGGTAGAAGCAGTTGCTTTAAAACTTGCTAGTATCTTTGGTCAAGATGAAGTGTTCTATGATTCTTGGTCAATCCAGCCTGGTGAAGGGATCATTGATAAAATGAATCAGGGGCTTGAAGCACCAGAGTTTGTTTTTTTCTTTGTATCCAAAAACAGCCTTGCTAGTGGCATGGTGAAATTAGAATGGCAAAATGCCTTGTACTCTGCATCTAAAGGAAAAACTCGAGTTATACCAGTTAGAATTGATGGTTCTGATATGCCATCGCTACTTAAGCAAACCCTCTTTATTGATATGCATACGGTGGGGCTTGAGGCCGCGATTGCACAGATTGTAAGTGTTACGCAGGGAAATGCTTCTTTTACTCCTCAACACCAAGGCTTCTCAAATCTGTCATTTACACAAACTAAAGTAGATGAGACACAAATTGAAATTGCCGTTAAGGCATCGCACCTTATGGAACCTAATGCTAGCTTTGTATTTGTTACAACCAACGCAGAGCAGGATATTCATTGGGAAATGTCGAACGGGCAACCATTCGTTGGTGGTTTCAACAAAGATGCATTCACTTCCCCAAATGGTAATGCTAATGGTATTTTAATTCGTCCTATGACGTCTACTCTAACTCCGACTCATCCGTTAAGAGTTAAGTTTTCGAAAAAAGGAACCGTCGATATCGATATTGCCGCTGTTTTTCATGAAAAAAGTGAGAATCAGTGGGTTGAGATTCCAAGGGCCGCGCCGACATTTGCGTACTAAATAAGCGCATAACAAAGCGTTTAAGACAGATTCCCAACGCATGGCATTTTTCATTCCATCGTTGGGTTTTGTGTTTACGGCGCAATGGTTTAGTTTAGGTGGTCGCGTTGCTCACTACTTAACGCAGCGTTATGTGATTGGAGGAAATATTATGAAAAATGCAGAAGAATTAGGATTTGAAACAGCGATTACATATTCAGTAATAAGTGATCATACTCCAGGGAAACCGATCGAGTATTCCGGTATCAATACAGGCGACTCTGTAACTCTTCAATATGATTCTGAGAGAATTACAGTAACATCTGTTAAAGAGATAGCCGCGAAAACATACCAAGGTAAAATTAGTGGTTTTGACCCAAGTATTAGCGTCGCGTTCAAGAGCTTGAAGCTGGGTGATGAAATTGAGTTTAATGAGCATCACGTGTTCAGTTGTACAAGAGTGTAGCGAGAACTGTCAGTAATCACATAACAATCTGTTTAAGAGTGATTCGCAACGCGTGGCATTTTTACTATGCGTTGCGTTTAGTGTTTAAGGTGGTATGCGGTGGCATCGGTATTGCGTTGTTCACACCTTAACAGGGCTACATGGACTCCCTCTTTTGTCAACAATAGCTCTCTTTGACAACAGTGGATCGGACAGCAGCTCTACATTCGGTATTTGACAGGCTTTATTGCCATTACCTTGATGATATTCGCTTGGTACCAGCCTCATTCGTTAGACAGTATTTTCTACTTCCCAATTAAACAGGCTTTGATACCTCGGTCTGACCGTATTGCCATCAATTGCAATTGTGTTGACTCGGTGGGGTTAACCATTGATATAGTTAACTTTATACTCATTTCCCGAAGTCAGTAACGCCCAGATAATTCGGGCGTTTTTAGCGGCTAAAGCGACGGTTGCTCGCTTATAACCGCGACGTTCAACTAATTGTTGTAACCAGAGACTGTTTCTATCCGTTTTGTCTTTGCATCTTGCTATAACAGCACGTGCTCCATGAATAAGTAACGTACGGATGTGTTTGTCGCCTCGTTTGCTTATGCGCCCAAGTTGGACGTGACCGCCAGTGGTATATTGTCTCGGCACTAATCCAACCCATGCAGCAAATTGACGGCTGGAACGAAATTGTTTTCCATCAGAAACCGTAGCAACAATGGCTGTTGCACTATGTTCTCCCACGCCAGGAATAGTCATGAGCTTTTTAGCCTCTTTCATCTGACTGACGAGCGCATAAATTTTGCGGTCGTATCGCAGTACTTCAATGTTGATATCGTGGATACGATTGACTAAGTCATAGAGTAGTTCGCGAGCCAGCATAGGTAGCCCATTTTCAGCATCTTCAAGAATGCTGGAAATGGTATTTTGGAGTGGGTATCGACCTTGAGGAATAATAATACCGAATTCAGAAAGTAATCCACGTAACTGATTAATGGTGGCGGTGCGGTTTTTAATCAGACCATGTCGAATGCGATGCAGGGTAAGCACAGCTTGTTGCTCTGTACTTTTAATAGCGACAAACCGCGTCTTGGGACGGCTGACGGCTTCACATATAGCTTCAGCATCATTGGCATCGTTCTTTTCATTTTGCCGATAAGGGATAACAAACTTCGAAGCCATAATGCGAGGTGTATGTCCAAGTTTACTCAGTTCTCTCGCCCAATGATGAGCGCCAGAGCAAGCTTCCATACCGACTAAGCAGGGCGGTAGGTTGGCGAATACCTCTAACAGTCTGTTTCTTTTAACTGTTTTGCGTAGTACACACTTGCCATATGCATCAACGCCGTGAATACTGAAGACATTCTTGGCGAGGTCAATGCCAATAGTTTGAATGGTGGACATAGTCACCTCCGTATTATCAACGTGTCATGAGTAACTATGGCACGTGAAGTGTCAGGTAGAGGGAGTCCATATCATTCGTTATATTAATGGGGAAACTATGCGAAAATTATTTGTTGTCGCTTTAAGCTTTTATAGCGCTTTATCTTATGGTTATTCTTCAGAAAGGGCATTGGCAAACTTATCATCTGACTACGCCACATGCGCTGCTTATTACTTATTTATGTCAAAAGGTCTCGAAGCTAGCGGCTCAGACGGCTCTCAGCTAAGAGAAATGGGAGAATTAGCTTTCGAAAGCGCTGTAATTTCTTCAAACGAGGAGGTTTCAAAGTCTCGTGTTAAGTTAAGTTACCAGCAGCTTGCAAAAGAAACAGACAGTAATTACTCCAATGCAGCAATTCTAATTGATAAGTATGGGGTAACATGCAAATCCACTATGGAAGATCCAGAATCACGTTTGAATTATTGGCTGGAGAAAAATTAATATAACAAACGCTTCAAGACGGATTCGCAACGCTTGGCGGTTTTGGTTTGAATTGGTTTTTGCGTTTACGGTGTAATAATTAAGTATCGTGGTAGCGTTGCTCACCACTTAAGCGGGCGTTAGCCCATAGAAATTTTCATCCGAAAATGACGAGTTAGCGTCAATGCTTAAACTCGGAAATGTCCAAAACCTTGTTACGTGGATCCTGTTGTGACGCATCTTCAAAGTCACGAGAAAGACCCAAGCCTCGTGTTCTCCGCCAGTGGGAAAGGAGTCGAGTTACAGTGGTTATATTCGTTTCGTAGGTCATGCCTCGCTGGCAAGTACCGTAGCCATGAATGTAAAGGTTAATTTTTCACGTGTTTATTTCCTTCTTATAGATTGAATGAGTAGACGCGTGGGCATATTTCGTAAGCGCTGACAGTGACTGCAGCCTCATCTTTAGACCCTGCAATTTTGTATTTGCAGATCTTTACAAACTTGCCCTTTGTTTCACTCTTGTAGGCACCCTGCCACGTCATAGCGTTAGCCGGACTAATTGCGGCCCAACCAAAGACAGCGACGGAAATAACTAACAGTAAGGTCGATTTCATGGGTTTATTTCCTTGTATGATTAAGGTCAATTAGGAACAGAAGAATACTTGTGACTTATTGTGAGGCTAGGCGCATTAATTCGATAATTATTAAATTTAATAATTGGATGGATAATTAAAAGTCAATTTAAACAATGGGTTACGATCTGGTGGTGATTGATTCGTTGGAGGGGGTTAGTAAGTAGTGATAAAAGATTATTTTGTAATAGATGAGTAAATTTGATCACTAAGCTAGAGTTTTCACAATGTCTCAAATAATCATTTTAAATGCTAATTTAGTAAAGACACTAACACACTTTTCCCATTTGCGAGTTAAAGTAATCAACCGGAATGTGTGATCAATCGGAACCTCTTCGATAAAAAGGTTTTCTGCAAGGGAAGCTAAGTCAAATGCCAAAACGCTACCTTGCACTAACAATCAAATCTTGGATAACGGTGTTAAGCTGTTAAGGCAAATGTAGATGGGTTGTTTAAAAACCTGACTCAGGGTTGGATTTTTGTATCTGCGATATTTCAAACAAAAATCTATTCATTAAATGCGGGTATCAAAGCACTCGATTTGGTCTGGCGCGGGTCGTTTCCTTAGTATGTTGTGAAGCCGCCATCACATTTGAATATCTAACCTAAAATAAACGGCATATTTTAAATGCTATATATTCATTTTCAGGGAATGAATACGCTTATTGAATAAATATAGTGAGGTTTATTCTGGATTGTTTGGATAATTAGTCTTGCCATGACTAATTATCCAAAGAGTTTAAGCTTGCTAGTGAAATTGAATTTTGAATTTCATCACACTCATGCAAATAGCCTTGAATTACCATCAGCGCTCTTAGAAAGATAAGCCCTAAATAATCACTATCAAAATCCCCTACAAACCTATTATAAGGATACCTATCATCATGAGCGGTAAGATCATCAAGCTATCTCGAAATACAGACCGAGCGCCAATCAATGCAGTCTCTACACAAAGTGTTGCTTTCTCTCATTACAACAATATCTCGGCGCAACTGCCGATTGATCCTCAAAGTGGTGAGTTGGTGGTAGGGGACATCAAAGCGCAAGCGAAGCAATGTTTTGAAAACATTAAATCTATCGTAGAGAGCATTGAGCACGTGATGGATGATGTGGTTAAAGTGAATGTATTCCTTAAGAATATTGACGATGCAGGCGCAGTCAACGAAGTGATGGCGACGTTCTTTACTCAATACTTCCCAACGAAAACAGTGTCTGCAGTGGCTGAACTACCTAACAGTGATGCACTGATTCAGGTTGACGCTTTAATCTCTAACGGTGAAGGTACCCAGCCTCAAGAACCCTGCGCGTTGATTAAGCTGGCGAGAAACAGTAATCGCGTGACTCAGAGCGCGACATCGACTCATTCAGTGGCTTTCTCGCACTACAACAACCTTTCTGCGCAACTGCCCATTGATCCGAATACAGGCGCGTTGGTTGAAGGTGGAATCAAGGCGCAAACGGCTCAGTGTTTGCGTAACCTAAAGACAGTTTTAGAAAGTATTGATGTACCGTTTGATGATATTGTCAAAGTGGGCATTCAGGTGAGAGATCTTGCCGACATTGAGCAAGTGAATGAAGTGTACATGACGTTCTTCCCTGACTCGTCCATCGCTCGCAGCGTCGCTTATGTTCCAGCGCGTACCGTGACCCAAGCGGCAGGCCTGCCAATGAATGCATTGGTTCAAATTGATGCGGTTATTTCTCATGGCGACGGCACTCCACCACAAGAAGTGGAAGACAGACACGGGCTTGTGATTCGCGCGAACAATACCGAATTGGCACCAGTGAGTGGGCTTTCAACGCAAACAGTGGCTTTCTCTCACTACAACCATATCTCAGCTCAGCTTCCTGTGGATGTACAGACAGGAAAACTGGTAGACGGGAATACTGGCGAGCAAGCGAAGCAGTGTCTCACACATATTAAGTCCATCGTTGAAAGCATTGGTCATGAAATGGATGATTTGGTGAAGGTCAATATTCAACTGACCAATATCGCTGACCTGCATCTGGTTGATGAGGTATACACGACGTTTTTCAACGGCAAACTTCCAGCAAGAACCGTGATTGGTGTTGAAAAGATCCTATCAGGCGCATTGATTCAAATGGATGCGGTTGTTTCAAATGCTGAAGGCACACCGCCAACAAAATAATAATATTGCTGCCTTATATGCGGATCATCAGCATATAAGGCAAACTTTCTTGAAGCGGCTCTTCCGAGCTGCTTTTTTATTTCCTTGCTCAGTGGGAAAGGCGGGTGACTGCTGCCATTGCTTCGGCATTCAGGTCTGTGGCTGCCACCTGATACCAGCGCAGCGCCTGAGTTTTATCCTGAGTCACTGCGATGCCATGTTCATAGAAATACCCCAAGCGAAGCAGCGCTTGAATGCGGGGGTGAACATTGGCCGCTGCTTGCTCGGGGGATGGTGCGGCTTTGAGATACCAGTTAAGGGCATCGGTGTTGCTTTGGGGGACGCCCAGACCTTGCTCATACAAATGACCAATCAGAGCGGCTGCGGTAATATCGCCAGCATCAGATGCGGCCCGGTACATTTTCATTGCTTTGGCGTAGTCGACGTTTTCTCCCAAGCCATGTTCTGCCATTAAACCGAGATAACGGGGCGCTTTCATGTGACCATATTGCCATGCCTGCTCAAAGTATTGATGAGCGAGCGTATAATCCTGTGGCACTTCCTTTCCCTCCAGATAGAAAATGCCGAGATCCAGAATCGCGCGATCATAACCAAGCGTGGCTGAGTGCTTGTACCACTCCAACGCGTTGACCATATTTTTATCCGTCCCGTTGCCTTGCTGATATGCCTTGCCGACTTCGTATTGAGCCAGACTATTATTGTGTTCAGCCAGCGTCAGAAAATCAGTAAATGCCTGCGTAGCGTTGTCGTGCAGGTAGATGTTTTCCACATCGGCATAGGCACTGTTACGCTGTGCAAAAAGCCAGTCACGGACGCCTTCCAGCTGATACGCATAATCAAAAGAATACATGTGCTCTGCCCCAGGGTGGGTATTGCCTTTCGGTGGTGCAGTGCCTTTTGTAAACTGAACAAAGTTGATGGCTTCGCCTTTGGCAAGTAACTGTTGAATCTTCTGCTCTTGTTCTTGGTGTGGGAGCTGAGCGGAAAACTCGGTGCTGGCGACGGAGACGCCCTTGTCGCTCAGCATGTCGCCGAGGGCCTTCATTCCCGCCGACGCTTTTTGATCGCCAGCAGACACAATGTAGAAAAAGTGCATATTAGCCAGGGGGGCCAACGCCTTCACATCCCATTGACTGCCGACAAACAGCGAAGCGGCGAACAGGTTCGGATAGTGCGCATTGAGATAAAAAGAGACCATGCCACCCATCGATTGTCCGGTGGTGTAAATACGGCTTTTATCAACGTTGTATTGGAAGGTGATGTGATTGAGCAGGCGCAGGGCCATTGGCACTTCTTGCGAAATTTCCCAGTCGTCATTAGTGGCGTTGTCTGGCCCTGCAAAGGCAGGCACTAACACAAAACTAGGATGCTTAGCCTGATTTTCCGGCGTTGCCCAGATAATACCGCCGTAACCCTGTTTAAGCGGCGCTTCTGCACCTTTGCCTGTTGTGCTGGCGTCGGCCATAAACAGCACTAATGGGTAACTTTTATTGCTGTCGTAATCTTCAGGGATGTAAAGATTGTAGTCCATCGTGCGCCCCGTCACGCTGTCGTGAAAAGTCAGCGTCTGGAAGGTCGGAGCAATCTCATCGCGCAGCGTGAGCAAATGCGTATCATAACTTTTGTCGACGCCGCCGTAGGCCGTGTTCCACGTACTGACCGACTCGGTGGGTTGCGGCGCAGTTTCACTGAATGCGGTGCTGGGGAAAACCAGACTAAGCAGGGTCGCCAGAGCGAAGGCGAAAACAGAGGTGTTGTTCATGTCCAATGCATCTCAAACGAAGGAATTAAACCAAGGTTAGCGGATTAAGGGTTAAGACTGGGTTATGAAGCGCACAGAAAGCGGAATAAAACCGATGGCGAGGATAAAAATCCTGATGAGCGGGGGAACTCATCAGGCAGGAGCGACTACTCGTCGTGAGGGTAATACTGATAACGGTAGTTAACGGTCAGAATACTTTGAAACTCAATCTGGCCACTGGGCTCGGCGACCGGTTTGACGCTGCGCCGAATCTGGCTGATTCGCACGCTTTTGCTGTCTACATTTTCGTCGTAAATCGGCAGCACTTTTAACAGCTCTTGCGAGGGCATTGCTTGCAGATTGGCCATCATGGCTTCGCCCGCTTCGGCGGCTTGCTTTTGTGTCTGGTAACTGGCGGTGCTCAGGTTCGTTTGCGGCGCACCAAGGCGCATGCCAGACAGAGCAACGCTGCTAAACAACATGGCGGCAAGCAGCAGAATGATCTTCTTCATACTTACTCCAGTCTGATTTGTATTGACGGGATCATTGTGGTCGGGATCTGGCGGGGCGGTGTTAGCAAAAGGTCAAATGATCAGCAAATTATCCACAATAAAAACGCGGCGTTGTTGCCAGCGCCGCGCCGATCAAGAGCCCGTTAATTGATGTTGATACGTTGGCTCTCTTCAGGTTTGCCTTCCAGTTTGGGAACAACCACCACCAGAACGCCTTCTTCAAATTCGGCGTAGATCTCTTTCAGATCCACGTTGTCGCCTAAAGAGAAGCTGCGCACCATTTTTCCGTGATAGCGTTCTTTATGAATGACTTTGTCCTGTTCTTTGGTTTCTTCGTTTTTCGTGGTTGAAGCTTCAATCGTCAGCGTACCATTGCGGCAGGTGACGGCTATGTCATCTTTTGCCACTCCCGGTAGATCGGCGATGATTTCAAATGCCGTCTCTTTCTCAATCACATCTACACGTGGAGAGAAAGTGTCAGCATCGAAACGAGGCCGAAGTGCCGGAAAGGCATTGTCGAACAAACGATAGAAATCTGACCAAGAGTCACGCGGAATTAAGCTCATAACGCCCTCCTGTTTTCACCGTTTAACCCATCATCATAAGTGTAGATCTCGTCCAAAGTTTCGATTCGCAAACTTCACCTGAATTGATCTAAGTCAAGTGAGAATCGAATGGCATCTTGTGACGCACGCAAAAGTTGCATTAGATAAATGTTTGATAATTGCAATAAAAAGTGATGGGGTTTGCATTTTTCTACTATTTGCCGCAATAAATTTTACAAATTGATTTCCATCAAAAATGTGTGGTCTTTATGTGCTACTGTGCGCAGCAACAAGAACTACAAACTCTAGCCCTAGAAAAAGGAAATCACATAATGAAAAAAACACTTTGCGGACTTGCTGTACTTTCAGCGCTGGCTTCAGCGAACGTTCTGGCTCACCAAGAAGGTGACTTTATTGTTCGTGCAGGTCTGGCTGCGGTAGTCCCAAATGACAGCAGTGACAAAATTCTTGGTAGCGATGAAGAGCTGAAAGTAAACAGCAATACTCAGTTAGGCTTGACTCTTGGCTACATGATCACCAACAACATCAGCTTTGAAGTGCTGGCGGCATCACCTTTCTCTCACGATATTTCGACGGACCTGAGCGGTCTTGGCAAAATCGGTGAGACTAAACATCTACCGCCAACGTTCATGCTGCAATATTACTTTGCAGAGCCACAATCTGATTTTCGTCCATACGTAGGTGCGGGTATCAACTACACCATGTTCTTCGATGAGAAGTTCAACAGCACGGGTGAGAACGCTGGTCTGAGCGATCTGAAACTGGACGACTCTTGGGGTCTGGCGGCTAACCTGGGCGTGGATTACAAAATCAACGACAACTGGTTCCTGAACGCATCTGCCTGGTATGCAAACATCGAAACCACCGCGAAATACAAAGCGGGTGGCACATCATACTCAACTGATGTGAAAATCAACCCTTGGGTCTTCATGATTGCTGGCGGCTATAAGTTCTGATTTTTTATCGATATTTTTATCGGGAAGGGCAGCGAAAGCTGCCTTTTTTTGTGCCTGTCGCGACCAAATCTATTGACAAATATGTGTATGCTTTTGTGTGCATATATTTATCAGTTAAATATAAACTTTTGATTGATAACTAGGATTTTCCTGTCTTTTTTATCAATGAGCCCTCATTCCGCTAAGTCACTGTAAGCTTTAATGAACATGGGGTGAAAATTATTTTTTTGACCGAGTGGCGAGCTGGATTTTCTTGTTCCACTTTCAATGGGCGACGTTCGTCGCAGGTCAACAGATGCCAGTTAAAAGGCAATCTAACTATTTTCACACTCTCTAGGACTGAGAAATGAAAAAACTACAACGTCAAGTTAAAGGCTTACTCGCAGTAGGTTCAGTGATGGCTTTCCCGGTTTCTGCCGCGCAATGGGTTGCGGTTGAAGACAGCGGTCAGTTTCAGCAAGCGCTGACTGAGCAGAAAAGCAGCGTCGTCACTCAGGCAAACCGTTATAAGGCAGTCAAAACCATTAAACTGCCAAACGGCAAAGTAAAAGTACGTTATCAGCAAATGTATAACGGTGTTCCAGTGTTCAATACTGCCGTGGTTGCGACAGAGTCGAGCAAAGGGGTAACCAAAGTACAGGGCATGATGGCACAAGGCATTGAAGCGGATGTGGCGACAGTGCAGCCAGCGCTCGATGAGAAACAGGCCATTGCCAAAGCGGCGGACAACTTTAGTGCGGCCAACGCCTCTTTTGCTGGTCAGGAACTGCCGATGGAAAACCAATCTGCGGTGTTGATGGTGCGTTTGGACGACAATCAACAAGCGCAACTGGTTTATCTGGTGAACTTCTTTGTGGCGTCGGACACGCCTGCACGTCCTTTCTACTTCATTGACGCCAACAGCGGCGAAGTGTTGAAACAGTGGGATGGTCTTGCACACGCTGATGCAACGGGTACCGGCCCTGGTGGTAACCAGAAAACCGGCATGTATCAATACGGTACTAATTACCCGGGCTTTGCCATCAGCAAAACCGGTTCAACCTGTACCATGTTGAGTTCTGCGGTCAAAACCGTTGACCTGAAAAACAAAACCTCAGGCACGACGGCGTACAGCTACGACTGTAACAACAGCAGCAACTACAACGATTATAAAGCGGTGAACGGTGCGTATTCTCCGCTCAACGATGCCCATTACTTCGGTAAAGTGGTATTCGATATGTATAACGACTGGCTGAACACATCTCCGCTGACGTTTCAGTTAACCATGCGTGTGCACTACGGTAATAACTACGAGAACGCCTTCTGGGATGGTTCTGCCATGACGTTTGGTGACGGCTATTCAACCTTTTACCCGCTGGTGGATATCAACGTGAGTGCGCACGAAGTCAGCCACGGCTTTACCGAGCAAAACTCTGGTCTGGTGTATGAAGGTATGTCTGGCGGTATCAACGAAGCTTACTCTGACATCGCGGGTGAAGCGGCGGAATACTACATGCGCGGCTCGGTAGACTGGGTGGTCGGCAGCGACATCTTTAAGTCGTCCGGTGGTCTGCGCTACTTCGATACTCCGTCTAAAGATGGCAGTTCTATCGACCACGCTTCTCAGTACTACAGCGGTATTGACGTGCACCACTCCAGCGGTGTGTTCAACCGTGCGTTCTACCTGCTGTCTAACAAACAGGGCTGGAATGTTCGCAAAGGCTTTGAAGTGTTTGCGGTGGCAAACCAGTTGTACTGGACACCAAACAGCACGTTTGATGAAGGCGCTTGTGGCGTCGTGAAAGCGGCGCAAGATCTGGGCTACAACGTGAACGACGTGAGTGCAGCCTTTACCACTGTGGGCGTGAACTCATCTTGTTCTGTCGATTCTGGCAATGAACTGGTGAAAGGCCAACCTGTGACCGGGCTTTCTGGTTCTGCGGGCTCTGAAACTTTCTATACCTTTACCGTAAGCAGCGCGTCGACAGCGACCGTTTCTATCGGTTCAGGAACGGGCGATGCAGACCTGTACGTGAAAGCAGGCAGCAAACCAACCACCAGTTCTTGGGATTGTCGTCCATATCGTTCAGGTAACAGTGAGCAATGTTCGATCTCTGCGGTTCCTGGCACGACTTACCATGTCATGTTGAAAGGCTACAGCGCTTACTCAGGTGTGACGCTGCGTCTGGACTGATTGCTGATCCCTTGTTATTTCCCTTAAGAAAAAGCGCACTCCCAGAGTGCGCTTTATTTTTTCTTTGGATGGCTGAGTTAGCGGCCTACAAAGGCCACCACGACTTTATCGTCGTCCAGCGTACGCGAGAACACGTAAGCATTCTTTTGTTCGATGACATGATGTTCGCCGGCACCGATGGCCGGATGACGCTGACGGAATTGCCCCACGGTCTGCCAATGCTTAAGCAAAGCCTCGCGATCGGCATTGAGATCCCACACCATATCTGAGCGGGTACCCTGATGAAAATCATCGGCGTATGGCCCGGCTTCCCGGCCGACTTCATCACCGTAGTAGACTTGCACCGCACCCGGAGTCAGCAACAGGGCATTGGCCGCATTGCGCTGCATATCGAACGACTTAAAGCGGCCAAAGAACAGCTCCGTATCGTGTGAAGACATATAGCTGACGGGATTGAAATCCGGGTATTTCGCCAGCGTTTGCGCGTAATCGCGATACACCATTGCCATCTGGCTCAGGCATGCTGCTCCGGTATCCATGCGTTTTTGAATATCGAAGTTGATCAGAGCGTCAAAACCGTCGTCGAAATAGGGGCTGCGATAGGCGCGATGGCCCCAGACTTCGCCCATCATCCAGAACGGTTCGCCTTGCTGACCATTGGCCGCACGCCACTCATTGAGGCTCTCGCTCGCTTTCTGTTTAAGGCGCTTCCATACATCGCCCTCAACATGCTTCACGGTATCAACCCGGTAACCGTCTACGCCGAATCGTTTGACCCAATCGCTTTGCCACTCGATCAGATAATCGGAAACCGTGTAGTTGTCTTTGGCGACCACACGAGTCCCGGGATTATTCAACAGCCATTTGGGTGGCGTGACATAGTCGGTCGATTCAGTGCGAAAATCGGGGAGGCCAGCCAGCGTCATGGTGATGTCGCTGGAACCGGGTTGTGGATAGCCCGGTAAGCCGGCACGCACCCAAGCGCCACCCCACCATTCTTTCCAGTTTGGGCTTTTGTAATCGATATTTTGATGGAAACTGTGCCAGTTCTCGCCAGCTTTAGGTGCCCAATCAGCCCAGGTTTTCAGTAAGTTGGCCGGATTGACTACATCAATACCGTCGAATTGCAAATCGGCCAGCGTGGCATAGCCTGCGTGGTTAATCACAGCATCCAACAGCACTTTCATGCCGCGTTTGTGTGCTTCGGCAACCAGAGTTTTCAGATCGTCATCGACACCAAAATTCTCATCGATTTTGGTGAAATCGCGAGTCCAGTAGCCGTGATAGGCGTAGAACGGAAACGATCCGCTGTCACCACCGCCGACAAAACCGCGTACCTGTTCGACAATCGGTGACAGCCAAATAGCGTCAGTGCCGAGGCTCTTGATGTAATCGAGCTTAGCGATGACGCCTTTTAAATCGCCGCCATGAAAGGTGCCGACTTCATCTTTGCCATCGCTTTTACGGCCATAACTGTGATCGTTGCTCGGATCGCCGTTCTTAAAGCGGTCAACCATCACAAAGTAGATGTTGGCGTTGCGATAGGTAAAAGGTTGCGCTTTGGCTTTTACTGGCTCTAGCAGGACCAGTCCACCACTGGATTTGGCCGGAGTGAGCGTGACTTTGCCTTGCTGCACGGTAACGACTTGTTGGGTAAAGGCATCTTTGAGTTGAGTACCATCGGCAAAGGTATCGCCAAGTGCCAGCGTGACATCGCCACCCTGATACACTTCGCATGACACATTCGGGATCGGGCGCTTGAACTCTTTTTTGGCCGACGCCGTGGCTTGGCGCACAAACGTGAGTGTGTGGGCGTTGGCGTCGTAACTGAACGCGTATTCACCGGTAAAACGAATCTTAAGTGGCAGTTCGGTCGCGCTGCCACAATTGAGGCCAATCGGCGTGTTGAACTTTATGCTCTGTTCTGCCGGAGCCTGACATTGTCCGTCGACACCGGTGATGCGTAGTGTGTAGTCATCTTTGGTTAACGGCACCACCAAAGGCTCTTCGCTGCTGAGTGGAAAATCACGGCTGTTAGTGGTGGTTGAAATCGTCAGGTTGGGCGAGGCCATGGCGGCAGGAGCCACGGCGAGCAGTGCCAGTGTCAGGGTGCTGAGTTTCATACTCTTTCAGGTCCTTGCTTCGTTTCCCTTTCTACCCATACCCGATTCAACGAAAAGAGATACGATGCCAGTAGTCGGGATATTGTTGGAATTATTCACGCTCCACATTACTCCTTGTGGTGTCAGGATACATCCTTCCTGAGCCTACGCCCCAAGAGCTTGAAGTGACTCACGTTTTGCCATTCAAAGGCGTAGAGGCGAGGCGGTTGTACTGGTGAATCAATCAAGGCACACTGGCCGAAAACAGGAGAGATTCATGAACAAATGGCGCTGGATGAGTGTGGCGGTGATGGCGTGTTGGAGCCTGACATCAACGGCGGCGCATCCGGATTTTCTGCCGCCTTATCTGCTGGGGAAGAATGTGGATGAGGCAGCGTTTGCTGAGCACAGTGATTGGATCGAGTGCAGTGAAATGCCGTCGGTAAAAAAGTGGTGCAGCGAACCTTTTGCCTATTACGCCACAACGGTATGGGCTCAGGTGGCGTTTCACCATGATCGTTCCAATGAGATGGTGCTGCATGCCGATTACAGTATGCACAACTGGAGTCAGTTGCAGCTTGGATTACGCAAAGATGGCTTTCAACTTCAACATGCGCAAGTGGATCAGGCCACCTTTGATGTGGTGCAGCAGATGCAGATACAAAGCTGGCAAGCAACGGATAAAGCATTGGTTGTGTTTCTCAACCAACATGCGCGGGCATTTCCCAAAACTCTGATTTGGCGGCATCAGGACGCGCAGGCCAAGCTTTTCACTGACGGTTCAGATATTACCCTGACTTTTACGCGGACGGTGTCAGCTCCTTAGGATGACGCTGCAAAAATGCCGCCATGGCGGTTTCATCCAGATAGCCATCGGCTTTTTTATGTGCCCGCAGATACTGGTATCCGGAGATAATCAGACGCTGCTGCTCCTGATCACTGCTCGATAAAACGTTACCTGTCACATACCTGTGCGCCAGCGCGTAAGCGTCCATGTCCACCACTTCGGCCTGACGATAGAGATAACCACAACCGGTCGCCAGCCACTCCAGTGAGCAGTTGGCACGCATCGCTATCTGGTTAGCTTTAGACAGGCTGGGTTCGCTGCCTTTGAGATATTTGCGGATCAGACCTTCAGACATTTCTACCCGGCGAGCAAAGCCACTAATGCTCTCTTCGCCGATCAATTCTTGTAAACGTGTAGCAAAACTCACAACTTCGTACTCCAGTTCGAACTTCTCAAGTCTATCCGTTGAGGTGGCAGGGAAACAAGCTTAGGATGTTCGCCAAAGAGAGAAAAGGAGTAAAACCATGGTTGCGAAAGTAACGATTGCCTCTCAAGGCCCGGAATTTTCTGAGCTAGTACAAGGTTACTGGCGTCTGGGCGAATGGGGTATGACGGCGCAAGAGCGTTTGACCTTCCTGAAACAGCACCTCGAGCTTGGGATCACAACGGTTGATCACGCTGATATTTATGGCAACTACGAGTGTGAACAACTGTTCGGTGAAGCGTTGGCGTTGGAACCGTCGCTGCGCGAGCAATTGCAGATCGTCACCAAGTGTGACATCAAGCTGTGCAGCGCGAAATTCCCAGAGCGCAAAATCAACCATTACGACACCAGTGCGGCGCATATTTACCAGTCAGTGAATAACTCGCTGGAGCGTCTGCGTGTGAACGAAATTGATGTGCTGCTGATTCACCGTCCGGATGTGTTGATGGATGCAGACGAAGTGGCTGAAGCGTTTACCGAGCTGCACAAAGTGGGCAAAGTGAAACACTTCGGCGTATCGAACTTCTCACCTGCGCAGTTCGAATTGCTGCAGTCGCGTCTGGGTAAACCGCTGGTAACCAACCAGGTGGAAATTAACCCCCTCAATTTCGACGTCGCGCACGATGGAACGTTGGATCAAATGCAGATGCTGCGTACCCGTCCGATGGCGTGGTCATGTTTGGGTGGCGGCGCTATCTTTAAAGGGGATTCTGAGCAGGCGCAACGTGTGCGCGCTGTTTTAGAAGAGCTGCGTGAAGAGTTAGGCGCAGAGAGCATTGATCAAGTGATCTACGCTTGGGTTCGTGCACTGCCGTCCAAGCCTTTGCCGATCATCGGTTCGGGTAAAATCGAGCGGGTACAAGCGGCTGTTGACGCACTGGATCTGACTCTCAGCCGCGAACAGTGGTATCGAGTTTGGGTCGCGTCGAAAGGCCATGGTGTGCCATAGACCACTCTGCTGAAAAGATGAAAACCAGCCTTCAGGCTGGTTTTTTAGTATGTGAACGTTGCTGATTCGATTTCTCTGCGTCAATGACGCTGACAGATAACCGTTCACGCCAGAGTATGACCGTTCGTCGCAAAGCGCCAAATGAGTATTCAAATCGCTTTAATCTGATTCCCGACAACACAGAAAAGGGATGTGCCGCACGTTTCGTTGCGGCATTAAAGGGAGCGTGTAGGCAAACCCGCCTGAACTGTTTAGGATCCACTCATTGATAAAGGAATCGTCTCATGACAGACACAACTCTTTGGCTAAAACGTCATGGCAAGAGCCTGACATTTACCGCGCTGTTTTGCTTTGTGATTGCGCTCGGCACTCAGGCTATCTGGTCAAGCCCGCTCAGCGGCCATCTTATCATCAGCTTTGGTTACGGTTTGAGTGCGTATATGTGTGCACTGGTGCTCGGGGCGGCGCTCCCATCGCTTTCTACCCGCTATATCAATCTGCTTGCGTTGGCTGGCGGAATGGTGCTGGGCACCGCCAACGCGTACATGTGGTTGAATCAATACCCGGGATTCGACAGTATTGCCGCGCTCAAACCGGTGGTGATGCTGGGCTTTATGTTTACCGCGCTGTGTTTTTTCTATTTCTATGCCCATGAGCAAAAACTGGTGGCAGAAAATGCGCTCGAAGTGGCGAAACGTCGTCAGAGCGAACAGGAGAAAGCACTGTTGCTGAGTCAACTCAAACAGCTGCAAAGCCAGATTGAACCGCATTTTCTGTTTAACACGCTCGCGAATGTGAATGCGCTGATTGCCAGCGAACCGCACAAAGCGCAGCGTATGCTGGAAAAACTGACCGATTTATTGCGCAGTTCAATGCGCCGTCGCGAGGGTGTTTCGACTCTCAAAGATGAACTGGAATTGATTGACGCTTATCTCGGAATTCAGGCGATTCGCTTGGGAGACCGCCTGCGCTACAGCTTACCTGCTGGTCAGCAGTGGAACTCGCTCTGCCTGCCGCCAATGCTGTTGCAGCCGCTGGTGGAAAATGCGATAGAGCATGGCATTGAACCCAAAGCGGAGGGCGGAGAAGTGAACGTGGCGATTGAACGCCTGCAGGACTCGATTGTATTCACGGTCTCTGATAATGGCGCCGGGCTCAGCGATATTCCCAAAGGGAATGGTATCGCGCTGGAGAATGTGCGTCAGCGTCTTCACGGTTTGTTTGGTCATGATGCCAATTTCACGATTACTCAGAACGCAAAGGGCGGCGTGACGGCCGCTATTCGAATCGCTGAACACGCGATGGAACACTCACAAGGAGAGCACTATGCGGCCTGATGTGACCGCGCTGATTGCAGACGATGAACCGCTGCTGCGCCGCCATCTCAACCAGTCTTTGGCGGATCTGTGGCCACAACTCACGGTGGTGGCCACAGTGGATAATGGGGAAACGGCACTCGAAGCCATTCATCAGCATCAGCCGGACATCGTATTTCTGGACATCAGAATGCCCAAGCTTGATGGCATGGCACTGGCGAATAAACTCAAAGGACTCATCAAGCCGCCGCTGGTGGTGTTTGTCACGGCCTTTGATGAGTACGCGCTGCGTGCCTTTGACACCAATGCGGCGGATTATCTGCTTAAACCGGTTACCGAATCTCGTCTGCAGCAATGTTGTGAACGTTTGCAGCAGCGATTACAAAGCGCCGAGCAAACCGCGCCGGACATGACGCAGCTGATTTCCCAGCTATCGCAGCTTAACGTTAAACCCAGTTATTTGACTTGGTTGAAAGCGAGCAAGGGCGAGGAGATTCATTTGATCGCTGCGGCAGATGTGCTCTATCTCAAAGCGGAAGATAAATACCTGTCGGTTTACAAGCAGGGCGAGCGTGGAATCGAAGAGTATCTGCTGCGCTCATCGCTTAAGGATCTGCTGGCCCAGCTCAACCCCGAACAGTTCTGGCAAATCCATCGCTCCGTCGCTGTCAATGTCGCTAAGGTGGATAAAGTGAAAAAGGACTTCACCGGCAAAATGTACGTCTACATCGGTGAGCGAAAATTGGCGGTGAGCCGGGCATTGCAAAGCCAATTTAAATAGCGAAAGAACCCGTTCAAATCGGATGGGTTCTACATAAACCGTGGTTCAAAACAAAAAGCGGGCATGAAGCCCGCTTTTTCATTCGCTTGGGTGATCAACCAATCACGATTTGACCGAGGACGTAACCCATACAACAGCCACCAATCACACCAACCAGGCCGGGTGCCATAAAGGAGTGGTTGAAATACCACTTACCGATCTTGGTGGTGCCAGTGATATCGAAGTTCACGGTTGCGATATCAGACGGGTAGTTAGGAATGAAGAAGTAACCGTACAACGCAGGCATCAGACCAATCAGCAGGGCAGGTTCTAAGCCCAGCGCCAAGCCCACAGGCAGCATCATTTTCGCCACCACCGCTTGCGAGTTCACCACTACCGATACGATGAACAGCGCCAGCGCAAACGTCCAAGGGTAGGCGTTTACCATGTCGATGATGCCAGAGCGGAACTGCGGCATCGCGTATTGGAAGTAAGTGTCTGACATCCATGCGATACCGAAGATCGCAATCGCTGCCACCATACCCGATTTGAACACCACGCCTTCCGGTACCGTTTTCGGATTCACTTTGGTGACCAGCAGAATGATACCGCCGAAACACAGCATCATCATCTGAATGACGGTTGCCATGTTAATCGGTTTGGCATCGCCGATTTGACGCACTTCAGGGAACATCGCCACCAGTACAATCACGATGATCGACAGAATGAACAGCAGAACTGAGTTTTTCGCAGAAGCTGGCAGATGCTCATTCAAAGACGTTGCGGTGGTGCTGAAGATTTTTTCACGTAGCACAGGATCTTGCAGGCGCGCTTGGTACTCTTTGTCGTCTTCCAGCTCTTTACCGCGACGCAGGCTGTAAAGCGACATCAGCACGGTACCGAACAGCGTGGCTGGCACAGACACCATCAGAATCGACAGCAGTGTGATGTTGTGGTTGATGTTGGACAGTTCCGCCAAGTAGTACACCACCGCCGCAGAAATCGGAGACGCGGTAATGGCGATTTGCGATGCCACAGAAGCCGCCGCCATCGGACGTTCCGGACGAATGCCGTTTTTCAACGCAACGTCGCCGATGATTGGCATGATGGAGTAAACCGCGTGACCGGTACCCAGCAGGAAAGTCATACAGTAAGTCACCAGTGGCGCAATGATGGTGACACGTTTAGGGTTTTTACGCAGCAGGCGTTCAGCCACCTGCAGCATGTATTTCAAACCGCCGGCCGCTTCAAGAATCGAAGCACAGGTCACCACCGCAAGAATGATGAGCATAACGGTGATTGGTGGTGAAGTCGGTGGCATCTTGAAAATAAAGACTTCGATCGTAAGGCCGATGCCCGATACAACGCCAAGGCCAATACCGCCGTAACGTGAGCCGATGTATAACATCAGCAAGAGGAACAGGAATTCCACGTACAACATATTTGTGAACCTTATAAAGTGAAAGATGAATATATTTTCCGACGCTATTCACAAAAAATATGAAGCTTGGTTCACACAAATCTGGCTATCAAAAATGAAATGAAAGTAATGGGAGTATAGTCACGCTATTCCCTTGATACGTAATGGTTTTGGGAGTGTTTTTGTAGCGAGAATGTTGTGCTACATCGTAAGGCGTGTGAATAAAAGCCAAGCGCAGAAGGCTTGGCTTTACAATAACTTAGGTGCATTGATGCATAAAGCACCAAAAAGTATGCAATCCGATCAGTCGTAGATGGTTGGAATCGGTTGACGCTTGTGCTGGGTTGCTTTGTAAATGCCCACCAAACGGTCTATAACGAACTGCTCAACGGGCTTGCCTTCGAGGAAATCGTCGATCTGTTCGTACGTCAGATTCAATGCATCTTCGTCCGCCTTTTGTGGTGCCAGTTCTTCCAGATCGGCGGTTGGTGTTTTGTGTACCAGCAGATCCGGAGCGCCCAATGCTGCTGCAACTTGGCGAACCTGACGTTTGCTCAGGCCAAACAGAGGCGCCATATCACACGCGCCGTCACCAAATTTGGTGTAGAAGCCAGTGATGTTTTCTGCCGAGTGGTCCGTACCCAGAACCAAACCACCCACGTAGCCTGCGATTTCGTATTGCGCCACCATGCGCGCACGCGCTTTCACGTTGCCTTTCACGAAGTCGACTTTGGCTTCTTCACTTGGGATAAGGCCAGTGCCAGCCAATGCATCGTGTGATGCCGCATGCAGACCATCAACCCCCGCTTTGATGTTCACCGATACCGAGTATGTTGGCTGAATGAAAGAAAGCGCCAGTTGCGCTTCGTCTTCGTCTTTCTGCTCGCCGTAAGGCAGGCGAACGGCGACGAATTTGTATTGGTCGGTGGCGTGTTCTTGGTTCAGTGCGTCGACTGCCAGCTGCGCCAAACGGCCACACGTAGTGGAATCAATACCGCCACTGATACCCAGTACCAGCGCTTTACAGCCAGATTCAGTCAGTTTGCGTTTGATAAAGCCAACACGGCGTTCAATTTCGAATTCTGGATCGATGCTTGGTAGCACTCGCATCTCTTCGCGGATAATTTGTTCCATTAGAGTTCCTTTTCCTGCAAGCAATAAACATTTAGTAGTATCATACCGCAAACATTCAATTAGAAAACCGTGAATGCCGTTTTCACTCTTAATCGGGAAAAAGATGGAAAAAATTGCTGTTTTTGGCAGCGCTTTTAACCCACCAACGTTGGGGCACAAGAGCGTAATCGACTCACTGGAACATTTTGATCGCATTTTACTCGTACCCAGCATTTCGCATGCCTGGGGTAAGGAAATGCTAAATTATGAGATCCGATGCCAGCTTATTGATGCTTTTATTAGCGATTTGGCTTCAAATAAGCTAGAACGTTGTACTGTAGAACAAGATTTAATCAATCCGGGTGAGAGTGTTACCACTTACGCCGTTTTAGAGCGTTTACAGGAAATTTTTCCAAACGCTGACATTACTTTCGTGGTCGGACCTGATAATCTTTTCAACTTCGGTAAGTTTTTTAAATCCAAAGAGATTTTGCAGCGCTGGTCAGTGATGGCCTGTCCGGAAAAAGTCAAAGTGCGCAGTACGGATATCCGTCAGCGACTGGCTGAGAAAGGGGATGTGTCTTCAATGACCACACCTTCGGTAGAACATTTGCTGCGAAAACTGGATGTTTATTAATTGTTTGCCCGTTTTGGGCTGGAGTCGTATTCATGAAAAAGTGCGTTTTGCTGATGACACTTTTCTCTTTGCCGACCTTAGCGTCTGCATGCGATCTCTATACGCCCGCAACACTCCCTACCGATGAATCCTACGAAGCCGCCCAATTAGACAATGCTGGTGTGTGTATTTCTCTGCGCGATGGCTGGGAATACACCTCAGAGCACTTGTTGAACTTCGATGTCGAAACCGAATCCGGCGCCAATGATGTCAACTACTGGAATGGCTGGATTGCCGCAGATAGTAATGACACGAACCCGTTTCTCACTCAACAACTGGAAAACAGTTATTTGGGGCTGGGCGTGTGGATGCCGACCGATTTGGCCGCGCGCGAAAACCAGATGAGCACCGAAGAGTGGCTAATGAGTCATGGTTTGAAACTGAGCTTGGGTTTTGGCCAGAAGAAAGCGGGCGAGCCGCGCGTTCGTTTGGATTATCGCTGGCACGAAGTGTATCAGGCAGACTGGTTTATGCAGATTGAAGTGCCGTTCTGAACCTCTATGAACAGTAATAAAAAAGGTCATCACAGTGATGACCTTTTTTATTGGTTGCCGCATTGATTAATTCAGTTTGAACGCGCCGAGTTGCTGTTTCACGCGGTCGACTTCGCCGTGATAGCTGCTGACGATGTTATTCATCTGCTGCGCCAGTTCACCGGTTTGTTGGGCAATTTCAGCCAGAATATCGACGTCTTTATCGACGGCTTCGCTGGCTTTTGATTGCTCGATCGTGGCGTTAGCGATGCTGGTGATGTGAGCGTTAACTTCTTCGATCACGCTTTCCAGAGCGGCAACACTGTTTGTCACCGTTGAGACGGACTCAAAAGTTTCATGGGTCGCATCACGGCTTTTTTCCATGTTGTTCACTGCTGTCGCAGTGTTGTTGGTGATGTTGCTTAGCAATTGGCTGATGTGCTCAGTGGCTTCTTTACTGCGCTGCGCCAAATCACGAACTTCTGACGACACCACCGCAAAACCGCGCCCGTGTTCACCGGCACGCGCCGCTTCAATCGCGGCGTTCAGGGCCAGCAGGTTGGTTTGTTCTGAAATGCCGTTGATGGTATCGACAATCTTACTCACGCTCATGGCGTCTTTTTCCAGCTCGCTCATGCAGGTTTGCGTTTGTTCGATTTGCTCCACCAGCGCCTCAACCGCTTTAAAGGAGGACTGGCTCTGACCCTGGCACTCGACGACGCGCTGAGTCATTTGGTGTGTCTCTTCCAGCGCACGCTCTGAAGACTGAGCGATTTCGACACTAGATTGCGACAACTCGGTCATCGCCGCGGCAATGTTTTCACATTTTGCGGTCGTTGCACCGCTGCTTTTACCGAGGTCTTGTGCGCCCATGACAATCTTCTTCAGGCGTTCGGCGCTATGATCGTTGGTTTGCGTCACATCAGACAGCAGGCTGCGAATGTTACTGGTCAGGCCGTTGACGCTTTGTGAAATCTGCGAAATCTCATCACGTCCTTCGGATGCAATCGACACACTCAGATCGCGCTTCGATGCCATTGAATGCAGCGTTTTATTCAGTTTGCCCGCGCGTTCGCGTAGCGTGATGACGCTGGTCAGCAGGCTCCAAACCAACAAGACCGCCACAATCAGGCTGGCAATTAAAATCACGTTCTGATTCCATATAGCCTGAGTCGCCTGCTCGGCCGACATGGTGGTCATCTGTTGTTGAATGCCGTTGCGCAGTTGGTTAATCAATTTGATACGTTCGGTTGCCGCCGCGAACCACTCAGCCGGAGCCGGACCTTCTAACGCATCCAGAGATTGACTTTGTGACAGGTAAGATTGCTGAACCTTATCGACGTTTTTCCAGGTTTCGCTGTTTTTGAATTCGCTGAGTTTGTCGCTCAGCGCTTTTGGCATGGTCATCGCGGCCATACGTTCTGCGTAGTTACCCGATTCGATATAACCATTCACGGCGGTGTACTGCGCCGGTGTGGACGATTTTCGGGCAAACGCACCATTTAGGGCACCACGTACCTGACCTGCACGCTCTTTCATGATCACCACAGAAATGAGAGAGCTGCCCAATTCGGCGACATTCGCATCATCAATGGTCGAGAGCAGAATCTGTGAGTCATCGATCGCCAGTTGGTTCAGATTGGAGTAGTAGGCAAAAGGAGAAACCGTTGGCGTTAACGAGTCGACCTGACGGCGTACATCATTCAACTGAGCGAGCTGGTTTTGCACATCCGCTTTCAGTTTGTTGGCCAATACGGGATTGACGGTCACCGGAGAAAAACTCTGCAGCGCTTTGACGTGCGTATCGGTTTCGCTGCGCTGTTTTCTCAGCTGTTCAACCTGAGGCCCTTGGCCTTTGGAGCCCAGCACACCGGCAGTCAGGCCGCGTTCGAGGGCTAAGTTGTGGGCGAGGTTATCGTACAGCAGGATCAGTTTTACCGTTTCCTGATCGTGTTCGGCGGTTTCGACTCGCTGTCTGAGGTCGAGGACGTTGAACGTAGCAAGTATTAACGCAATGGCGATAGGCAGCCCGGCAATCAGCGTGACCACCCTGTACAAAGGAAAATGCCGCAATAGTTTTTTCATAAAGCCCTCTGACGACTCATTCAATTTATAGGTTTAATCGGTAAAACATTAGTGTAGACAAGGATTAAAAAACATAACGTACGTATTAAAGCAATAAAATTGTATTCCTATTTGCATCGGGTTTGATGCCGGACAAATTACTGCTGTAACACAGGTGATATGTGCATCAACTTTCTCATTAATTACTAGCATTTTTCATACCTTGTTGGATGCATAAAGTGTTTCAAGTTGTGCATAGGTTTTCATCGGGGAAATTTTTCTTTAGACTGCGTGCTTTCGAAATCAACGGGAATGGACACACATGGAACTGAGCGCGCTATTGACTCAACTGACTGAGCAACCTGAAAACGTCGTATTTGCAGAGGTGATTGCCACCATCGATGCGCATTACTATTTCACACCGACGGCGTTTGATAACGGCGAAACCCGCAACGAAGCTAACCAGAATAATGGTTCATGCAAGATTTTTGCGTTCGCCCAGCTGAATCAGCTCAGCCCTGAAGCCACACTGGCCTGTTTTGGTGATTTTTACCGTCAGGATGTATTGCAACATCCGGAGAACGACGATCACCAGAATATTCGCAATTTCATCCGTTTTGGTTGGGATGGCGTGAAGTTTGAAGGCGTGGCACTGACCGCGAAATAAGCCGTGACTGAAAACAAAAAGGGAGGCTGAGCCTCCCTTTTTTCGTCTGATTACACGGCCAATGGCATGTGTTTGGATGGATCGTGGCGTTTGTAAACGCGGCGCAATCCAAGCAGAGCCAGTAGCGACATCACCAACATAATAATGCCCAATGGCAGTTGGTTTGAGGCCGGGAATACGGAGGCCAGCAATGTTGCCAAGCCGGCTCCCAGGTTTTGCATCCCGCCCAGAATCGCGCCGCCAGTACCGGCATGGTAAGGCAGCGGCGCCAACGCGCCAGTGGTCGCAGCCGGAAACAGAATGCCTGCACCCAGAAAGTAAACTGTCGCTCCGCCGATCAAGGTTGGCGCTGTGGTTTGGTCAAGCAGACCCGGGATCAGAACAATCATCGACCCCAACATAATCGCGAACAGGCCCACGCGCAGTGCCCGTTTTTCACTGTAGCGCTGAGCAATCACACTTGATAGCCAGGCACCAGCCAGATAACCCGGAATAGGGGTGACGAACAGCAAGCTGACGGTGGTCGCCGGCAACTCAAGTACGCCGCCTAACAGCACACCCGCGGCACCTTCAAACACTGCAACGCCAGCAAAGGTTGCCACCAAACAGATCAGGTAACCCTGAAAACGGTGATCCGACATTACGAAACTGTAGCTGCGCAGCACCGATTCTTTTTTACGGATCTCTTTTGGCAAGGTCTCGACCATGCTGGTCATCATGGTAATGACCACGGCAATCGCAAACAGCGATAAGAACAGATAACTTGAACGCCAGCCAAAGAACTCCGTCAGGTAGCCGCCCAGCACCGGGGCAATCAGTGGTGAGAAGATCAAACACATGCTGATCAGGCTGTTTGCACGATGCAGTTCTGCGCCAGTAAAACAATCTCGGGTCAGAGTACGGCACATCGCACCGCCACAACCGATGCCCAGACCCTGAATAAAGCTACCCGCCAGGAACCAGGAAAACTCTTGTGCAAACAAAGCAACCAGAGAGCCAAGGATATAGATAACTAATCCCGCGATAATGATTGGCTTGCGGCCCAGGCGATCAGACAGTGGCCCGTAGACAAACTGCGAGACACCATAAGGGATCAGATAGCACGCCATTACCGCCTGCAGCGATGCGGCAGACACCAGAAAATCATCGGCCATATGACCGATAGAAGGCACATACATGGTCTGAGTCATCTGGCCGACAGCGGTCAGAATGGCGATCAGGAACGTCAGTTTGGCTAACGGAAATGTTGCAGACATCTTTTTCTCCACCCAACAACATTAATAACGCGAGAAAGATAAATTACAAAAATATGACTAATGAGAACGGGAAGGAATGCGGTGTTCTCGGCGCGAGATATTAGTGCGGGTGGAGCGCTTTATCAATCGAAAAGTGTGATCTTACGCAAGATAAAAATCTATGTTTTGAATTAGAAAAAGTAATGTGAAATTATTATTCAAGCGGCTGTTTTGCTAAGCATCGGCGACACAAACACACTGAGCTTTCTGGCAGGGCTGAAAGGTCGCGTTTTTCCAACTCAAAACACCAGCAGGTGCTTTTGCCTGCGCTGATATCGCAATGTGCCGGCTCACCACAAGATGGGCAGTGGTGCGTGGTTTGCTGGCCGGATAAGCGCTGCATGATGGTGTCCCGCTCATGGTCGGACAAATGACGCCATTGAATAATTTCATCCATGGTGCGATGGCAACCAGAACAAACTCCGGCGTTATTTTTACAGGCGGCGATACAGGGGGTTTTCATAACAGCTGACTTCTTTATTGAGTAAACGCGAAATATACCTGAAGTCGCGGAGTTGCCCAACCGCAAGCCGGATATCTTTGTTGCTCTGCCTATTGCTTTTGCTAACGGGCATGACTATTATAAATCTAAATGAGAATTAATATCATAAAGGTGTTTTGATGTTACCTTTGCTTGCTGCCTTGGTATTTATGTTTGGATTAGGAAAAAAGCTGCTGGTGCCAGTGCGCTGGACGGTCGCTTTGTCCGTCCTGTTGGTGGCGCTGTATCTGTTCGGTGTGATTAGCGCGGTTCCTGTGTTAGTGACGCTGTTTGTCGCCTCGCCATTTCTGATCCATTTACGCTACAGCGACAAGGCCAACACTCTGTTTGGCCTGTGCGTTGTTGTGCCACTCATCGTGGAAGTGATTCGCTAAGTTATCCTTTGCCGTGTTGTGGTGGCTGGTACGCCAGCGAGGCGTCGTACTTCATAAACACGTTGCTGGCAATTAAGCTGCCGCAGCTGACCAATCCCAATCCCAGCCAGGTCATGCTGGTTGGAATCTCACCAAATACCGGAATTGCCAGTAAGGTTGCAATGGCCGGGGTTGCTGAACCAAATGCCGCCGAGCGTTCCGCGCCCAGTGTGGTTACGGCGTGCAGATAAGTAAATGCGGCAATGACGCCCGCCCCGACACCCTGAATCAAACTGTGACCAAATAGCGTCTGCCATGGCCATTGTGCGACGGGCGTTTGTGCCAGATAACTGGGTAATACGCCTGTCGCAATCAGCGCGAGCAGCAGCACTACGGATAGCAGCGAAATGAATCCGGCCGCTGCCAGCGAATGGAGGTTCGCAACGCGGGCGCAGATGGTAAACACCGCCCACATCATACTGCCGAGCAGAAACAGCAGATGGCCAAACAGTTTGTCACTCTGATAATCCATTGCGCTGGTGGAGAGAAACACGCCAATCCCGCCCAATACCAACACCAACCCAAGGATCCGATGCTGGCTTAACGGCTGATTAAACAGCCAGACGGCAATGCCGGAGACAAAGAGTGGTAGTGTGCCGGGAACCAGTGTGCTGCCATCGGAAACCGGTACAAAATGCATCGCGCTGCCAGTCAGGAGCAGATAGGGCAGGCCGCAACCGATAAACATACCGAGCAGGTAACGCTTGGGCACCACAGCGATTTTTGCTTTGGCTTTCATGACAAACGGCAGCAGCACGATAGCGGGGATCAAAAAACGCGTCAGCGCGATATCGGCAGGCGTCAGCGCGCTGATGGCACCTTCGCGCAGTGATAAGAAAAAGCCAGACCAGAGCAGCAGTGTGGCCAGCATGGCCAGATATCCTGAGAACATATGTCATCCTTGATAAGCAGTGGTGCCGTGTGCGATGCACAAATCCGGCGAAGAGATTTATTATCACGGTTACTTGACGCTGATATTCGGCGAATTTAGTTTATGTAGAGATAAATATTGATGGATTTCATCAATGAACTGAAAAATAACGCTGGAAATAACCAAAAATGAAAATGGACAGAATTGACCGCCACTTGCTGGCTCTGATTCAGAAACAGGGAAGGCTCTCAACCGCCGAGCTTGCGGAGTTGGTGGGGCTTTCGGCTTCGCCTTGCGCGCGGCGACTTAAGCGACTCGAAGATGAAGGCGTGATTGACGGTTATCAGGCTAAACTGAATCGCAAAGCGATTGGCATCGGCATGACTGTGTTTGTTGAAGTGAGCCTCAACAATCATCAAGCCAGTTCGATTGACGAGTTCGAATCGGCGTTGGTGGAGATGGATGAAGTGATCAGCGCGCACGTGGTGTCGGGGGCGTACGATTATCTGCTGGAAGTGGTCAGCCCGGATCTGGTCGGCTATGAGAGCTTTATTCGCAAAGTGCAGCAGTTGGACAACGTGAAAGACATTCACACTCACCTGGCAATGCGTCAGGTCAAACAGGCCGGCTCGCTGCCCGTGTTTCGTTAACAATATTAATGTGCATGGGATTTTATATCAGTCAGTTACGCGTTTACGGTATCTCATATTCCCCGGTTTGCGTAACAGAAAATTAACGTTATAGTGACCGCCTAACGTTGTACAGGAGCTTATGGATGAAGCTAACGATTTCAGGGAAGTTGCAGCTGAGTTTTTTGTTGTTGGCCCTTTTGTTTGTCGCGTCTGCCGCGATGACCTATCGCAGTGTGTCGATATTAGAGCGTCACACGCAATCCCTTCTTAATTCTGATTTACCCACCGTCGATACCAGCCGCGGTATTCAGCAGTCGATTCAGGCAACGCTGTCCACCGTGCGCGCCTACATGTTGCTGGGCAGTGACGAAGTTGCTGGTGAAACCCTCAAGCAGCAGTTGAATAGCATCATCGCGCAAACCGACGAAAGCTTACCGGTGCTGGAAACTCTGATCGCCGAGCAGGATTATCAAACGGTGGTTAAACAGTGGGGCGAGGTAAAAACCTCAGTCAATAAGATCGTGGAACTGGCGCACAGCCCGGAAAACCTGCCGGCACACAACCTGTTTACTAACGAAGCCGCGCCGATTGCCGAGGTGGCGCTGGACCAGATTCAGGGCCTGATCAACGACGAAGCGTCCAAGAAAGAGGGCGATGAACGTAAGCGCCTGTTTAAAGTTTACGCCGACAGCTATAACTCTTTGGCCAACGCTCTATCGGCGATGCGCGACTTCTTGCTGTACGGCAAACCGGAATACCTGAGCAAATATCAGGAGTTCATCAAAGCGCACAACCAGTCGGTCAGCGAGATCGAAGACAAACTCGAATTGCTGGATGACAGCGATCGCTCGTTGTGGGATCTGTTTAAAGAGATGCAACAACTCTATTTCCCTCTGGCGGATCAAACCATCGCGCTGCGTCAGTCGCCAGACTGGAACTTTGCCAACCAGGAAATGGCAAAGCAATTGCTACCTGCGGCGAGCGCGCTGGAAGCGAGTCTGGAAAATGTGGTGGCCGCGCAGCAACAAAAAGCCGATCGCAGCGGGCAGGGTATTGAAGCATCGATTCATCAGGTGCTGACGTTTCTGGTAGTCGCGCTGGTGCTGGTTATTGTTGCGGCACTGGCGATATCCAATTACATGGGACGCAGCATTGGTCGCCGTGTGTCGGAGATTTCACAGCGCGCGCAACGTATTGCCGCTGGCGATGTGTCGCAGCAACCGTTAGCTGTGCAAGGCAACGATGAGCTGTCTGCGCTGACCGAATCCATCAACCGCATGAACGCTTCTCTGGCGGGCATTGTGCGCGGTGTGACGGACAAAGCCAATCAGGTGAGTGAGAGCATGAACGCGTTGCTCAACTCCAATCAACAGACGCTGACTCAGGTGAAAAACCAGCAACAACACATCACGGAGATGGATGCTGAATTGTCTGACGTCGCGCAATCCACCACGCACACGTTGGATCAGGCGCAGCGTTCGGTTGAGACCCTGTCGGAATCGCAGCGCGAAATCGCGCAGGGCAAAGCGTCACTGGAACTCAACAAAGAGACTATGCAGACGCTGCATGAGACGATTGAGAAAGCCAATGTGCTGGTGAGCCAACTCAGTGCAGAGAGTGCGGCGATTGGTAAAGTGACCGAAGTGATTGAAGGCTTGGCAGAGCAAACCAACTTGTTGGCGTTGAACGCAGCGATTGAAGCAGCGCGCGCCGGCGATTACGGCCGCGGGTTTGCGGTGGTGGCGGATGAAGTGCGTTTGCTGGCCACCCGCACTACGCAGTCGACCACCGAGATTAACCAGATTGTGCAGGCGATTCAGTCCTCAACGGCATCGGTGGTGAAAGAGATCCAGCAAGGTCAGCAGATTGCGGAGCTGGGCGCGGAGCACATCGAAGAGGCGGTGGTAAAACTGGAGTCCACCACCGAACAAATCGCGATGTTGAACGATCAAATGTTGCAACTTGCCAGCGCGGCAGAGCAGCAAACCCAGGCTACCCAAGCGATCACCAGCCTGATGCATGGCGTAACGCATGCGGTGGAAGATGTGGCGGCAATCAGCCAACGCTCAAATCAGACTTCACAGCAGGTGCGTGAACAAGTTTCCGACCTGAACCACGAAATGGCACAGTTTAAACTGGCTTAACTGCCGGTAGCGTCGCGTGTAGTCTTCACGCGACGTACTGACCACGCCATTCTATCTATTCTCCTTATCTATTTTATCCTTAACATTGATGAACCTATGTTTATTAAATCTGTTGAATACTGGCTCGGGTTCACGAAGCAGGTTTTTTGTCGTCGGTAATTTCGTCACTTTCTTCTAACGTTAGATCGCTCCTCAGAGGTCCGATGTCTGTGTTTTTTATGAAGCACAGATCCCCTAATAAGAAGGAAGATCACTTGAAAAACAAACTATTACTTTCTGCTCTCTGCCTGTTCAGTTCGTTGTCACTGGCCTCGACCAGTGCGGGCGCGCTCGACCAAACAGGTTATACCCACACCAAATATCCTATTGTGCTGGTCCATGGTCTGTTTGGTTTCGATACGTTAGCTGGCGTGGATTACTTCTACGGCATTCCTCAGTCTCTGACCAAAGATGGCGCGACGGTGTATGTGGCGCAGGTGTCTGCCACCAACAGCACCGAATTGCGCGGTGAACAGTTGCTTGAGCAGGTTGAAACGCTGCTCGCCGCTACGGGCGCGGAAAAAGTCAACCTGATTGGCCACAGTCATGGTGGGCCAACGGTGCGTTACGTTGCTTCGGTCCGTCCGGATTTGGTCGCCTCGGCAACCAGTATTGGCGGAGTAAACAAAGGCTCGGCGGTGGCGGATTTAGTGCGCAACACCATTCCGCAAGACTCTGTCACTGAAGCGCTGGCGGTTAAACTGGCCGATGGCTTGGTGACGCTGATTAACCTGCTGTCTGGCGGCAGCGATCTTGAGCAAGATGCGCTGGCATCGCTGGATGCACTGACGACCCAAGGGTCACTGGCGTTCAACCAAAACTACCCGGAAGGCATTCCTACGACTGAATGTGGTGAAGGCGATTATGAGGTGAATGGCGTGCGTTATTACTCCTGGACTGGCGCATCGACGTTTACCAACGCGCTTGATCCTACCGATGCGGCGATGATGGTGCTGGGACTGGCGTTTGATGGCCCGAGTGATGGCTTGGTGGGGACGTGCAGCGCCCATTTAGGCAAAGTGATTCGAGATGATTACAAGATGAATCATTTGGATGAAATCAACGGCTTGCTCGGTATTCACCACCTGTTTGAAACTGACCCTGTTACCTTGTACCGCCAGCACGCTAACCGTCTGAAACTGCAAGGCCTATAAGGAGTCGATATGCAAAAGACCGCACTGTGTTTAGGAATAGTGGCCGTATTGGGGAGCCTCAGTGCGGCCTTTTGGCCTTCCGATTCCACTTTGCCACCTGCTGTGATGCAGGTGGCGTCTCAAAGCGATACCGAGTTGGATCAATCTTCACCGCGAGATCTGCTCGACTATTTTGTTTCCGGGTTGGGGGAACGTGATTTAAAAGAGATTGAACACCACGTCGCCAACTACGAACAGAGTGCAAACGGCTTTCTGGTCGACGGGGCGTTGTTCGATCAATTTGTGCTCTACAAACAGGCACTGGCTGGGCTTGAACCGTCGGTTGCCATCAGTTCGCTTGATTACCCCTCACTTGCTGAACTTAATCAGCAGATCCTCACCCTGCAGTTGCAGTTTTTTACCCCGCAACAACAGCAGAGTTTGTTTGGCGAAGAAAATCAGCTCAGGCATCTGGCGATGGAAAAACTGCGTATTGCCGGTCAGGCAAGTGACGCCGCCGATGCCAAATCACAGTGGCAGAGCGTTGTGGCTGAGCAGGAAGATTATATTCAGCGTAGCGAACAGAATGCCGATTTAGTCAACCGACTTTACAGCGCCGATGGCGACGATGAACAGTCGCGTTATCTGGCCCGTGTTGAAATGGTCGGTGAAGCCGGAGCGCAGCGTTTGGGGGAACTCGACAATCAACGCGCCCAATTTCAGCAGACGTTAACGTCATATCTAACGCAGCGTGCGCAGCTGCTGGCCGACAACAGCTTGAGTGAGACTCAAAAAGCGCAGCAAATTACCGCGTTGCGTGAATCGAGCTTTGATGCCAAACAATGGCGGCGGGTTGAAGCGCTGGAACGTATGCAAACGCAATAAAAAAAGAGCGCAACGGGCGTTGCGCTCAACTGTTTCCATGGATTAGAAACAAAGGTGGGACTTACAGATCAAGGGAAATGATTGTGGTGGTGCTGGCGCCGTCATCGTCCATCACTTTGAGTGTGATGTCCTGTTTGCCGTAGCTCGGCAGAATGGCGCTAAACATACGGCCACGTTTAATTTTGCCGTTTGGCAGCGTCCATTCTGTGTCGACAATGCGGCCGTCGCTGTCAGTGCTGGTGGACCACATGGTCACCCAGCGACCCAGATGAATGTGACGAGCACTTGCTTCTGGCGGATTGTTCGGCTGCACGACGGTAATGCTTTGAGTGAAGGTATCGCTATCACCCTGATCATCGGTCACGGTCAGACTAACGGTGTACGTGCCTGCGGCGTCATAGCTCCAACTTGGAGACAGTTCGCTGCTGGTTTGGCCGTTGCCAAAATCCCAGACATAACTTGCCAGCTTGCCATCCTGATCCTGACTGTAGTTGTGTGCATTGACACTCAGGCCATTCACATCCAGTTCGAAGTTCGCAGTTGGCGGTACATTCGCTGTGTTGGCGCGAGACAGGCGAACCACACCGTACTCGTTATCCTGGCTCTGATTCACGATGTCGATTTGCAGACCAAATTCGGTTAGCAGGCGGCCGGAGTCCGGTGCTAATGGCGAGCTGTAATCCTGAGAATCAGCAAAGTTTGCGTTACCAATCAGGCTTACGTCCTCAAGAACATCACCATCGGCACTTTCTAGGCGCATTGGCGCTTGGTCAAACAGTGAGAATGCCGCATCACGAACCTGGAATCGGGTTTGCGCTGCTTCACCACTGTTCGCCCAGACCATCGCGTTCTGGTCGGCATCAACTACGCCCAACCAGCCTTCACCCGGGTGTTTACCGACCCAGTTGTCTTTGTACGATTCATCCACATACCACACCAACAGACCCGGTTCGAAGCTGATCAGCTGACCCATGCGTTTGATGTTCGCCAAACCTTCATCGACGTTGTTGTGGCTGCGCCATTGCAGCAGGTAGTAGTGGTTAGCTTCGTGGAAACCATCGTTGGTGGTGTAGCCGTTCAGAGCGAACGTCGAGCCACTTTCCGCGTCATCCAGAGCTGTCACGTTCCCGTCGACGTCCAGCGCCAGATTGTCGATGTACAGACCTTCCATCGCCAAACCGCCATCCGTCACATAGTCAAAACTCAGCTCAACCGTTTGGCCTGCCCAGGCAGACAAATCGAACTGCGCATCGACCCATCCGTTCGACTCGCCACCAATCGCTGGCGCCAGACCCGTATTGTATGGGTCGTCCATCGACGTGATGTTGCCCTGGATCGGCTGGCCGTTAATCAGTACGCGCGCAAAGTCGTAATCTTTTTCGATCTGATACCAGGCTTTAAACGTCAGCATCGCGCTGCTGCCAGCAGGGATGCTGACCTGACGGCTCATGCTGTTTTTCAGATCGTCGCCTTTGTTGGAGTAAAACGCGTATTGGCCTTCATATGGCTGAATGCCTTCGGTGCGTTTCATCGGCAGGTTCACTTTAACCAGGTTCGGACGCGCATTGTCGGTGGTCTGGAACAGGGTGTAAGTGCGAGCGCCTTTTTTCAGATCGTCAATGGAAATCTGGTCGTCGTTAACCCAGCGGCCGCCAATCGCAGTTTGTAGGAATTGCTTAGACCACGCGGAGAACGCGGTTGGCTGCGTGCCGCCAATTTTACCTGCCCAGCTGCCAGAAGACATGATGGACCAGTAAGAGACCGGCTCACCTTTGCCTGTGTATTGCGTGTCGTATTCATCCGGCAGACCAAGGTCGTGGCCGTATTCGTGGGCACACACACCAGCTGCCGCATCAATCGGCTGAATGGTGTAGTCATAGGCTGCATACTGGCCGTTAAAGCGGCCCGGAACTGTGCTGCTGGTGCCTTTTAATACATGGTACTGGCCGAGATTGTAACGGTGTGACCAAATCGCAGCAGCGCCCAGTACGCCACCGCCAGCTTCCTCACCCACAGAGGCGTGGAATACCATCAGGTGGTCAATAACGCCATCCGGTTCACGGTAGTTGCCATCGCCATCGTAGTCGTAACGGTCTTCAACATCGTAGTCGGCAAGGTTGATGCTTGGGTCTTGCGCCAGTTGATCCAGTGCTTCACGCACCAGTTCCTGAGCGTGCATGTCGCTATCGGTCGCGGGAGAGTTGCCACCGTAGTAAGCCGCATTTTTCGATGCGCGATACCAGCCGGCAGCCTGACCAGCAACGCTGTAGCTCTTGCCGGATTCATTCTGGTAGTACTGGCGCATGGAGATCAGGTTTTCGCCATTCGGTCCGGTATAGCCGCTGTCTGAGAACAGCAGATTCTGATAGTGCGCGGCATCGTAACTGTCGTAGAGCATTTCGGTATGCTCTTTGGTGAGCTGGTTGTCGTTCCATGGCAGATCCGGGAAATCAATCAGCAAAGCCAGCACTTTATCGGTACGCTGCTGGCCAATTTCCAGCGCGAACACACTGGCTTTGTGCATGCCTTTTTCTTTCTTGATCACCTTCAGCACTTTCGCGCGTTGCTCAAGTGCCTTTTTGCCAAACTGAGCGTCACCCTTAAAGCCAGAGCGAATTTTGCTCTCCAGATAGAGGTCAAGTGCGTGACGTTTTTCTGCTGCGGTTGCATCTGCGCTAACGGTGCCATTGCGTACCAGCATGTCGATCAACTTGTCTTCGTTAACGACACCCATATCCACTGGTGTTTGTGCAAATGCACCGACGCTAAACCAAGAAGCCACTGCTGAGGCAAGCAAGGTTTTCCTCATGTTTTTCATTATATTTCCTTATTATTTCCCATATTTATGGTGCAAACACGCCAACAGAAAACTCTGCCAGCATGAATTCTTATTGATGTATTTATTCGGAGTCCGGAGAAATACAGTGTTCAGTCGGGTTAGGGTTTGATGAGGAACCGGTATTTTTATTATTAGGATTCTTTTTATTGTGTTTTTTATTTAAATATATATTTAACGCCTGTTGTTGTTGCTCGGCGGTTAGCCCCTGACAAATCACGCCTCGCTCTATCAGAGCTGCGATCAAACGTTCATCATCAGGCTGCGCAGTCGCATTGGCCTGTGAGGTTGCCAGCATTAGTAGCGATGCAAAAATAATTTTCATCGAGTCAACTCAACGTGTGTGAAATATTTGTAACAATTTATAGTCAGCGTATTTCATCGACAAGACGAAATAATTAAGCTCTGAAATAACCATTCCAAATTACACATAATAAGTGAACATAAAATAACGATAATTATTGAGAGTGTGGTCATTTATTTATGCACAATGTTTAAATAAATAACGGATAAATAAAGTAATAAGAAATGCTCTGAGCTTCTTCAGGGTAGATAAAGCATGGTTTTTAGAATTTTTACTCTAAATTGAAGGGCGCGGTGGAATGAAAAAATAACTTACTGTTCGCTCAACACGGGCGGATTTGGCGACTTGCGAAAGTTTGAACTTGATTCATATTTATTATCTATGGTTCAACCAGTGAAAAGTGCTGGGAAATGAATACCTTGCTTAATTATGGTGCAAGCCTGATGGCAGCAGTGATGGTTGCTCGAATTGGGTGCAAAAATGGCAGATAGAATTGGCTGTTTTATGAGCAATAAAAACAATTTTTGTCGGGATATTGCCTGTGTCCGATAAACGTGGTTAATTGAAGCCTCTTTCTGTCTGGAGGACGAATTTGTCATGTGCCGCTGGCTCGCCTATCAGGGCAACCCTATCTATCTCGATCAACTGGTTTATCAACCGGAACACTCCTTAGTTCATCAAAGTATTGAAGCTCGCAAAGCCGTGACGCGCGTCAATGCCGATGGTTTTGGTTTGGGCTGGTACACCGAGCGCAGCACGCCAGGACAATTTCATGAAGTGCTTCCGGCATGGAGTGACGAAAACCTTCGTTCACTGGCTCATCACATTCGTTCCCACCGCTTTATGGCGCACGTGCGTTCATCAACCGGCACGCAAGTTTCACGCCGAAATTGTCACCCGTTTATTTTGGATAAATGGATGTTTCTGCATAACGGTCAGATTGGCGAGTATGAAAAAGTAAAATACACGCTGGAACGCCTGTTGCCGGAATCGCTGTATGTGCAACGGACCGGAACGACTGACAGTGAACTGATCTTTCTGCTGATGATGAAAAACGGGCTGACCGACAATCCAGTGGACGCTATTCGCACCACCATCCATGAAATTGAGCAGGTGATGGCAGAGAAGGGCGTTCACACTCCTTTCAAAGCATCGATTTGTATTTCCGATGGCGAACAGTTCTGGTTGGTACGTTACAGCTCAGACCAACATCCGCCGACGGTGTTCACTAAGGTGATGGAAGGCGACATCATTCTGGCTTCTGAGCCGCTCGATAGTGAACCGGGTTGGACTATTGTCGCGCCGCAAACCATCACCCATGTGCATGGTTCACACTGCAAAACCTTCACCTTTACCTCTGCTCAGGCCGCTTAATCGATCGTTTGATCTGACGTCTTTTTAACGTCAGATCAACATCTTCCTTCTTTTACATAGATTTACAAACAGAAGTGACGCAACCCAGTTGCGGCCACACTTCGATATGGGTATAGTTGCGCCATCTTAATGCGAATGCTTATCAAAATTCATCGCAATTATTAATAGAAAGGAAGATTATGAAATCCGTTATCAGTTTGACGTCTTTGGCCCTGGTGATGTCTTTTTCTGCCCATTCTGCGCAGGTAACCATTGAACACCAGATGGGTAAAACCACACTGGAACAGAAACCACAGCGCGTAGTGGTGATCGGTTTGGGTGCTTTGGATGCGGTAGACAGTTTCGGTATTCAGCCTGTTGCGGTATCGAAAGTGCCTCAACTGCCACCTTACCTGGAAAAGTACAAAGGCGATCAATACGGTCAGGCGGGTTCGCTGTTTGAACCGGATTTCGAATCTATCTATATGCAAAAGCCGGATCTGATCATCATCGGTCCGCGTGCGGCAACCAGCTACGACGAATTGGCTAAGATTGCGCCGACTATCGTATTTGCGGCCGATGACAGCAAAGGTTACTGGGAAAGCACTCAGGAACAATGGCACAACCTGGGTAAAGTCTTTGATATCGAAGCACAAGTGGATGCCAAGATTGCCCAGATCAACGATCAGTTCAAAGCGGTGAACGATTACACACAAACGCATGAAGTGAACGCGCTAACGGTGATGAGCTCAGGTGGCAACCTGACTACTTTCGGTGCTAATTCGCGCTTCTCGGCGATTTACCGCGATTTCGGTTTCCACGAGAACGTGAAAGTGAAGCAGGGCGGCCGTCATGGCGACCTGATCTCTTACGAGTTCATTCGTGAACACAACCCACAGACACTGTTTATCATCGACCGTGACAAACTGGTGAATAAAGGCACGAGCCACACCCACGAAGAGTTTGAAAACGATCTGGTGAAAGCGACAGACGCTTATAAAAACAAACACATGACTTACCTTGACCTGAATGCTTGGTACATCTCCATCTCTGGCGTGAAAGCGACAGAACAGATGGTGGCGGACATGAAACAGTCTATCGGTCTGCTGTAATTGGCGATGGTACAGCCTGCTCTAGAAGCAGGCTGTGAGCCAGCAAGCTGAGGTTAGTTTTGAAAAGATTATTGCTTGTTTTTGTGCTAATCAGCCTATCTTCACTGTTTGTGGGGGTGGGCGATTTGTCTTTTATCGCCCTGATGAATGGCGATGCCAATAGCTGGAACCTGCTGTTCACCAGCCGCGCTCCACGTCTTCTCGCGGTATTACTGGCCGGTGCAGGGTTAAGTATCGCTGGCCTGATCATGCAGCAAATCAGTCAGAACCGTTTTGCCGCGCCGTCCACCTCCGGCACCATCGAGTGTGCGATGCTGGGCTATGTGTTAAGTCTGGTCATTTTTGGTGACGGCAATAACCTGTGGCTGATTTTTGCGGTAGCTATGGTGGGGACGCTGATTTTCGTCCAGTTCATCCAGCGCATTCAGTTTAAGAACGCCATCTTTGTGCCGCTGGTCGGGATCATCTTCGGTAATGTCGTCAGTTCGGCGGCGACGTTTATCGCCTACAAATACGACGCGGTGCAGAACCTGTCGGGCTGGGCGGTGGCCAACTTCGCCAACCTGCTTAAAGGCAACTATGAGCTGTTGTATATCGCGGTTCCCGTGGCGATATTCAGTTACCTGTACGCAGCGCGTATTTCTGCGGTGGGTATGGGTAAAGACTTTGCCGTGAATCTGGGGCTCAATTATCAGCAGGTGCTGGTGATTGGGGTGTGTCTGGTGTCAGTGATGTCGGCGACGGTGGTGATGATTGTCGGTCAACTGCCATTTCTGGGCCTGATTGTGCCGAACGTAGTGAGCTATTACTACGGCGACAACCTGAGACTCAACATTCCGCGTACCGCCATTTTCGGCGCGTTGTTGGTGCTGCTGTGCGACCTGATTGGCCGCGTGATTATCTTCCCGTATGAAGTTCCGATTTCTATGATCATCAGTATTTTTGGTGGTGTGGCGTTTATTGCGCTGATTCTGCGAGGCCAGCGCCATGCACGATAAACTCAAACTCACACTGCTGATTGTGCTGGCGATGGTGTTTGCCGCTGCATTCATCGGTGTCGGCCTGACGCCGGACAACTATCAGTATTTCTTGTCGCGCCGCGTGCCGAAAGTGCTGGCAATTGTGCTGGCGGGTATTGCGATTGCGCAGTCGTCGCTGGCATTTCAAACCATCACCCACAACCGCATTCTGACGCCGAGCATCATGGGTTTTGATTCCTTGTATCTGTTTGTACAGGTGGGGATTGTGGCGCTGTTTGGCGGCCTGAGCAGCTTTGCGATGAACGCGTACCTCAACTTCTCGTTGTCGGTTGCGGCGATGCTGGGCTTTTCGACTGTTCTGTTTACGTTCTATTTCAGCAAAGAGAAGCGCAACCTGATTGCGTTGTTGCTGCTGGGCGTGATTCTGGGGCAGTTGTTCTCCAACATCGCATCTTTCCTCATCATGCTGATGGACCCGAACGATTTTGCGTCGGTGCAGGCGAACATGTTTGCCAGCTTCAACAACGTCAAAGTCAGCCTGGTTTATTTTGTTGCGCCATTACTACTGTTGGTCGCGTATCTGCTGTTTCGCATGCACCGCGTGCTGGATGTGTTTTGGTTGGACAACGATAACGCCGTCAGTCTCGGGGTGGATGTGCGTAAAACTACGCGTAATGTGTTGATGTTGAGCGCGGTGCTGATCTCGATTTCCACCGCACTGATTGGTCCGATTATGTTCTTTGGCATTCTGGTCACCAACCTGACGCGCGAATGGTTTAAATCCTATCAGCATCGCGTGCTGCTGATTGCCTGTTCGGCGATGTCGGTGTTTGCGCTGCTGGCAGGGCAGTGGATCGTCGAAAAAGTGTTCCATTTTGGCACCACACTCAGCGTCATCATCAACTTTGTTGGTGGCATCTATTTCCTTTCTCTTCTGATTCGTAACAAAGTGGTCTAGCAATGATTCAACTCGATAAACTGACGAAAATATTTGGGCAACAAGCGGTGGTGAAAGACGCCAGTGCTGAGTTCGAAAAAGGTAAGGTGACGTCAATCATCGGGCCCAACGGCGCGGGTAAAAGTACGCTGCTCTCAATGGCAAGCCGACTGGTGAATCGCGATGAAGGTAAAGTATGGATCGACAGCAAAGAGCTGGTGGACTGGGACACCAAAGCGCTGGCGAAAAAGCTGTCGGTGCTGCGTCAGGCCAACACGCTGACGATGCGTTTCACAGTGCGAGAGCTGGTCTCATTCGGCCGTTTTCCTTATTCGCAGGGCAAACTGGATGCGCGTGATCAGCAAGTGATCGACCAGTCGATTGAGTATCTCGATCTGCAGAGCATTCAGAACAAGTATCTGGATGAGCTGAGTGGCGGTCAGCGTCAGTTGGCGTTCATTGCCATGGTGATTGCCCAAGATACCGACTATGTGTTCCTGGATGAGCCGCTTAATAACCTCGACATCAAACACTCGTTGCAAATCATGGCGACGATTCAACGCTTGGCGCACGAGCTCAATAAAGCGGTCGTCGTGGTGATTCACGACATCAACTTTGCGTCGTGCTATTCCGATTGCATTATTGCGCTGAAGAAAGGCAAAGTGGTGGCGACGGGCAGTGTGGAAGAGGTGATACGGGAAGAGGTTTTGGGCGATATCTACGAAACGCCGTTCCGCGTGCTTGAGATTGAAGGCAAGCGCATGTGTCTGTATCACACGCACTGATGCCCGATTAATCCGATTGCTTTGCCATAAAAGCCTGCGGTGATTGACCAAAGGCTTTTTTAAATGCCGCGGTAAAGTTGGACGGGTGATGATAGCCCGCTTCATACGCCGCTTCGGTAATGGTGACGTAGCCCCGCTCCAACTGCTGGCGCGCGTTATTGAGGCGTCGCTGGCGCACATAGTTCGCCACCGTCATGCCCATCTGCTGCTTGAATTTGCGTTGCAGATTTGACGTGCTCATCGCCATTTGCTGTGCCAATGCGTCGAGCGATAACTCCTCATAAAGGTGCTGATCGAGAAAATGCACGATCTGTCCCATTTGTGAACAGTAACTGCGAGCCTCGCTGGTCGTTTGTTCGTGATTGAGTGGCTCAAGTTGTTCAACCGTTTTGAGCACCAAATCAATCGCGGCGTGCTCAAGGTGCAAGGTTTCTAACAGAGTCTGCGGTTTGGGCGTTGCCAGTATTCGGCGTACGCCGCTCACCATCTCTTCACTTAATGTCAGATGGCAAAACGCTTTGTCTTGCTGGATAAACTGCGTTAGCGGGCAGGGCTTGCGAATGCGTTTACTCAGCCACGCCTGATCCAGAATGATGTTGAGTTTAACGACGTGATTGTCCTTTTGCAGACGGCGGCGAAAGCTCGCTGGCTGAGTGAAATTGACAATCACGCCCTGAGCCTGCTTGCTCGCCTCTAAATTAAACTCCAAATCGTCATAGCCAAAAATCAAACTGCCCTCAAGCAGCAGCGTGATGATGACCGATGCAGGCGTCGTGGCGACCACATTGGAGTTCGTCAGCTCGTGGCTTATTCCGCCATGCAGCATAAATGCGCCTTCGTTGGCGTAATTGATGTACGATCCTTCTGCCAGTGCGGCCGCCTGTCGCTGGCCGTGGCTAATAATAATCTGCTTATCATCCTGCTGCAGTTTTCGGGTCATCGTGACCTTTTTCGGAATCATTTCCTGACGTTGACTGAGTGACATACGGTTATTTCTCATAAGCGTTATGCGATTTTGCATAACCTATTCATCTTCTCATTCTGAGTGCGTCACTCTACCATGCTTGCGAATTATTATCATTTGTATTTTCATAACTAAAATATAAGGAATGTAAGAAAATGCGTTCTATTCACAAGTCAGTGGTATGTTTGGCGATCAGTGCGGCGCTGAGCAATATGGCTTTTGCCCAGCAAGAAGAGACTCAGACCGACAATGTTGTGGTGTGGGGAACCAAAGTGTCCAGTAGCTCAGAATCTCTGGGTACGGATGATCTGTCAGTTAAGCAGGCTGACCATATGTCCGACCTGCTGCGTGATATTCCTGGTGTGGATGTCGGCGGCACACATTCAGTCAACCAGCGTATCAACATTCGTGGTCTGAACGAAACGGACCTGGATATTAGTCTTGATGGTGCTTCACAACACGCCAACATGTTCCACCACATCGGCAACCTGACTCTTAACCCAGACATTCTGAAATCGGCCGATATTCAGGTTGGTAACAACTCGGTGACGCAAAGTGGTCTTGGCGGTGCGGTGTATTTTGAAACCAAGAACGCGAAAGATCTGCTGCGCGGTGACGAACAATTCGGTGTACGCGTTTTTGGCGGCTACAACTCGAACGCCAGCGAGCAAGGTTCGGTAACCGTTTATGGTCAGCTGAGCGACGATGTTGATGCCATGTTGTACGCACAAGGCATTGCTCGTGACAATTTTGAAGACGGCAATGGCGATGAAACCTTTGGCGTTAAAGGCGATACCTACAATATTCTGGGTAAAGTGGGTTATGAACCAGCGGCCGGCCACCGTTTCCAACTGGCGTATGACCTGTATCGCGATGAAGGCGATTACAGCCCGCGCCCGGACATGAACGGTTCAGCGAACACCAACCTGACTGCTGATGACCTGCTGCCAACCAAATACAACCGTGACACTGTCACTGCATCATACAAACTGACCAAAGAGAAACACAGCGGTACGGTAACGCTTTACAGCAGCGAAACCGAAATCGAACGTGACGAAAGCAAAGTGACCGGTCGTTGGCCGCGTCCGAAAGATACCAATACGGCGACCAACCGTAACGTGGGTCTGAACGCGAAGTTCCAGTCGGATTACCAATTGCTGAACCTGGACAACCGCGTGGTCTACGGTGCCGATGTCGTCGATCAAACCAGTAAGAGCTCTTACGCCGGTTCGTCTTACATGGATGAATCTCGCCTGTCGAACGCTATTTTTGCTGAGAACACCCTGTCACTGACCGAGAGCTGGAACATTACCGCTGGTCTGCGTTACGACGACGTGAAGCGCAAAGCGGTGAATGAAACCAACAACTTCGATGACGTGACCTGGTCTCTGGGCACCGAATGGGCAGTGAATTCAGACTGGACGCTGTTTGCCAATGCTCGCTCGCTGTTTAAAGCGCCTGAGCTGTTGGAAACCTTCGTGATGTATCAACAGACATCTTATTTGGCGGATGACATCAAAGCAGAAACCGGTCTGAACACTCAGGGTGGTGTACGCTTTGACAAGCGCATTGATGATCACTTTGTGGCTGCGAACCTGACGGTATTCCGCACCGAAATCGACGATTACATTATGCAAACCTGGGATAGCGCGGTAGACGGCTATCGCTTTGAAAATACAGGTGATGTAGTGATTAAAGGTTTTGAAGTGAGTGCGACCTACGCATACCAAGCGTTCAGCTCTCGCCTGTCTTACTCACGTTCAGACACCGAAGACAAATCAACCGGCGGTCCGATGCTGGATGCCAACGGCCGCAGCGCCGACATGGGCGACAGCATTGCTCTGAACCTGGGCTATCACGTGGATTCAATCGATACCTTGTTTGGCTGGACGTCAATCGTGGTGCTGGATGAAACCAATGTGGAAGAGAACAGCGATAAGAAAGAAGGGTATGACACGCACAACCTGTATGCGCAGTGGATGCCTTACGCCGTGCCTGACCTGACGGTAACCTTCGGTATCGACAACATCTTTGACGAACTGTACGTATCACACGCATCACGCACTGGCGCGAATGCCCGCGCAGGTGCCATGGATGATTACGAACCGGGTCGCAGCTTCAAGATTTCCGCATCTTACCAGTTCTAACCCTTTTGCCCGCTGCGAGGCGGGCAACATCAAGGATATTTTATGCAATACCAATCTAAAGCCGAATTACGTTCTGAACATGTCGCCAAATACCTTGTCACCTTGTGTCGTCACTTTGCCCGTAAAGTGCCGGCCAGCTGGGATGAAGTACAAGGCCGCGTGGAATTTCCATCCGGTGTGACAACGCTTTCACTTGATGATGAACAGCAGCGCCTGATCTTCGTCTGCCAGAGTGACAGTGCCGAGAAAGTCGCCGTGCAGCAGTCGATCATCAATGAACACATTGTCATGTTCGCGCGTCGTGAACCGATCACACTCGACTGGAATGAGATTCTGGTTGCATAAAATACAAAATATTATTCATAACAACATCAGCTAAGCTAGGCAACAAGGGCTCCTTCAGCAATGACGGAGCTCTTTTTTATTCACTGAACTGTGATTGATGGAAATATTTCCAACCTCAAAAAAAATCAATCATTGTCAAAGATCAACAAAAAAACGTTTCCATCACATAAAAGACTAAAACAAAGTTGAAAGATTCAAAAATTATTGAATAATGGGAGTCTGTAAATGGAGAAGCGCAGGCTTCGAACTCTCAGTCGGAAACAGGATACAACCCCATGTCGAACTCGTATGTGTTGGTCATCAACTCAGGTAGCTCCTCACTTAAATTCGCAGTCATTGATTCAAAGAGCGGTGATGCTTTGGTGTCGGGTCTTGGCGAATGTTTTGGTTTGCCGGAAGCGGTCATCAGCTGGAAATATCAGGGTCAGAAAACCGAAGAAGCCATTAGTACCCCAGAAAACCATCACCAGTACGCGGTAGACCGCATTGTAAAACTGGTTGATACCCTTGGCTTTACCAACGACATCGTGGCTGTAGGTCACCGTATCGTTCACGGTGGTGAGCACTTCACGTCCACCGTGCGCATTGACGACAACGTAATCGACGAAATTGAACAACTGGCTGACCTGGCGCCGTTGCACAACCCGGCACACGTGAAAGGTATCCGTGCTGCGGTTAAAGCATTCCCGACGCTGCCACAGTTTGCTGTGTTCGATACCGCATTCCACCAAACCATGCCGAAAAAAGCGTACAGCGGTGCAATCCCGACTGAACTGTACAAACAGTACGCTATCCGCCGTTACGGTTTCCATGGTACCAGCCACTACTACGTAAGCCGCGAAGCCGCCAAGATGCTCGGCAAAGACGTCAACGACACCAACGTGATTTCAGTTCACCTGGGCAACGGTGCGTCAGTTTGTGCCATCCGCGATGGTCAGAGTGTTGATACCTCGATGGGCTTCACCCCACAAGCTGGCCTGATGATGGGTACCCGTTCTGGCGACATCGACCCTGGCATCATCGAGTTCCTGCTTAAGAAAGGCTGGACCAAAGAACAAGTGTTCGAAACGCTCTACAAAAAATCGGGTTTCCTTGGTGTATCTGGCCTGACTTCTGATGCGCGTGGCGTTCTGGAAGCGATGGAACAGGGGCACGAAGGCGCGAAACTGGCGTTTGAAGTGTTTACCTACCGCGTTGCGAAATACATTGCCTCTTACATGATCCCGCTGGGTCGTGTGGATGGCATCATTTTCACTGGGGGCATCGGTGAGAACTCGCTGCCAATCCGCCGCGAAATCCTGAACTATCTATCCGTGTTCGGTTTCGTTGAAGATGCAAAAGGCAACGAAGACGCACGTTTTGGTAATGCCGGTATTGTCGCGAAGTCCGATATGATGAACGCTATCGCTATGGTCATTCCAACCAATGAAGAATTCGTGATTGCTCAACAATCAGTCGCGATGTTGTAATCGTTTAGTTTGCTCCACACTCTGACGATGCTTAAGCGAACCTTCGGGTTCGCTTTTTTTATTCTTGGTGTTGAATAGGCCATCGCAAAGTACGCGCGTGGCGACACATCGATTACTCACTACATCGGCTTCTGCAACTCATTTTTGTTGCCCTAAGATAGCGAGGTTAGTGTTGGCTTGGTTATGCCCCAAAGCGAGTTGACCCATTGTCTGTGGCGCAGTCAAACCCAGACTTTCTCGCCTAGGAGTTTTCATCCAATTTACTTAAATTTTGCAATTCTTTGAAATGCCTAAAAGCTGGACCGGCATACAGTCATATTGAAATCATGACGATCACATCCCAACTTCGTGCGTGTTTTCACATTTCAATATGAGAAAATTTTATTAAAATCATGCAATTATAAAACCTATGGGGTAGATAATAGGTTTGGGAAACGCACATGCGCGTTTTTCCAGATGGTGAATTTAGCAAAATGCTGATAAGTTCATTACATACAAATAGTTAACTGTGGGCGTTTTCACTGGTCCAACAAGGTAAACGCGCATGCGCACGAATAAGCTGTTATGTGCCAAAGCGTCAAAGGAGAACTATGTTCAAAAAATTTTTGCTAAAGTCTTTAGTTAAATTTAAAGCTAGAGAACGGGTTTATCTTGGCTCTAAATCGTCATTGGAAAATAACGATATGTACTTTATCTGGACTAAGGATTCGAAGAAATATTATCTGGAATCAATTGAAGGTGAAAATGTCCTAACTTTCCATTATCCAGACCCTGACAGTGATGATGCTGAAACTCACAAGATACCGTTCTCTCAGCTGTCTCAATACGACTTGTTGATTAAACATCATTATCGCTTATGGCAATTAGAGTATACAACGTTGCTTAGTGCTTATATTTATAATGTGCTTGGTATTAATCGTGTTAAGTGGTTTTTCGAACAAAGTCGAGATAAAAAAACGATTAGTTATTACGAAAAATTTGAATTATTAAGTGTGGTTCTGAAACATAGAGATGCGTCAAATGAAGTCAATTTCTATGCACTAAAGCGTGAAATCTATGGGAACAGCTCGGAAAAAAGAACTGACTATACCCATAACATGGACTTGCGCTGGAAACTATTAGCCTTACAAGAAAGTGGAGATGTTAGTTTTAAAGATGAAGTTCTCTATCTGTCTAACATAACTGTGAACCCACAGGCTCTGAATACACTTTCGGCATATCAAAGAGAGGAACGAAAGCACCGTGACAGTATTAGGATGGCTCGCATTCAGCAAACCATCGCATTTCTATTGTTTATTTCCGCAGTTATAAATGTGTACTTTACACATATAGCAGATAAAGGCACATAACAAACGCTTTAAGACGGATTCGCAACGCTCGGCGGTTTTGGTTTTAATTGGCTTTTGTGTTTACGGTGCAATAAGCAAGTTTCGTGGTAGTGTTGCTCACCACTTAAGCGGGCGTTATGCGCCAAAATAGAAATGGAGACAGCAATTATGGATGATTTAGTAGGGGTATTACAGAGCGATGGTTTCAACGCCAAGCTTAGAAACAGCAAAATTGTAGTTAAGCTCGAAGGGCTTTCGAATTTTGTATCAATAAGCAAAGATATAGCTGCCGATAAGTACAAAATTAAAACGAATGACACAGTACTATCGATATTAGCTAGTTTCTTTTTGCTGTTTGGTTTATACGGCATCAATCAAGCTAGTGGCGGTAATTTATTAGACTTTGTCCTAGTAACATTTTCTGTGTTGAGTTTCGTCATAGTGATACTCACAGAGCTTAAAGTGACCAAATTACGTGCTGCAATAGGCAGATTGAACCGTGGAACAAGCGAATAACAAAGCGTTCAAGAGGGATTCATGCCGCGTGGCATTTTTAGTTTGCAGTGAGTTTGGGGGGGGAAAGTGGTCTGCGGGAGGTTGGTTTATACGGCAATTACCCCTTAACGCTGGGATTGGCGTGTGTTACTCGGTAAACAACAAAGAACAGAAAAGATATTTAATGTAATCTAAATCAATGTCTTAACTATTGATTGGTTGTTTATTGTTGTTCATTTAAATGCCTGTGTATACAATAATTCTGCTACATAATCGCTACACAGGGAATCCGTGTCATGGCTATCAAGCAGAAAATTACCGCCAGCTCTATCAAAAATCTCACCATCGCGGACGAGCGATTGAACGACACGGAAATCAGCGGATTTCATGCGCGGATTTCCCCCAAAGGGGTGGTTAAGTATTACCTCTACTATCGAATTCACGGTAAGCAGCGCAATTTCTTGCTCGGTTCAGCTAATGCTTTAACGCCAGCGCAAGCGCGAGACTTAGCCAAAGAAAAAGCAGGGCAAGTCGCGGCAGGGGAAGATGTTCAAGTCACTCGCCATGAAGCCAAAAAGCGAGAGCAGCGCAACAGCCTGACACTGAGTAAATTCCTAGAGGAACATTATTCCGCCTATCTCATGTCGATTAATGCAAAAACGGCGCAAAAGTCGTTGATGTGCATTCAAAGCAACTTCAAACATTTATCCACTAAGCCACTGGTCGATATTACCGCTTGGGACATTCAGCAGTGGGTGGCCGAACGAAGCAAAGCAGGTCGCGCCCCCGCCACTATTTCCTATGCCTATAACCGCTTAAGAGCGGTATTTAATCGAGCGGTGGAGTGGGGTTTTATCGATTCTCACTCTCTTGATAATGTGAAAATCCCTCGCATTGATAACAAGCGGATTCGTTACCTGTCGGTGAGTGAAGAAGCGGCCTTGCTGGATAGCCTGAATGCGCGTGATGTGCGTTTAAAAGACGAAGCATTGCAAAGGTATGGTAAGCGCGCCCAAAGGCTAGTGTCACAGCGCTATGTGGATTTCTTAGAGCCGTTGATTGTACTGGCACTCAATACAGGTATGCGCAAAGGCGAAATGTTGTCGCTTAAGTGGTCACACATCAACATGGAAGACAGGTATTTGACCATTCGCTCTGAGAATGCCAAATCGAAAAACAAACGCACCATTCCACTCAATAACACGGTGTATACCATGTTACAGGCTTGGCATGAGCAAAATCCGGATACCGAATTGGTGTTTGAGCGAAATGGCAAGCCGCTCGACTCCTATCAATACCAGTGGGAGTCGTTACTCAAAGAGGCGGGGATCGAGAACTTCCGTTTTCACGACTTGCGCCACCACTTCGCCAGTAAGTTGGTGATGAAAGAAGCGGATTTGAACGTGGTTCGTGAGCTGTTGGGTCATGCGGATTTAAAAATGACGCTGCGCTATGCGCATCTGGCCCCCGAACATAAGGCCAGCGCGGTGAACCTCATCGGTTAAATGCGAGGTGCTTTTTAGAATGTTGCTCTATTGAATTTGGTGTTTTCGGGGATTTTATTTAGAAACATTGTAAACATGATTTAGAAAAACGTCTGCAATCTACAATCTATTTGGTTTTTTATGCTGATGTGGTGCTTTTTGGAGCCCTCAAAAGGGTGTTTTGTGATTGTCTTCGCAAATCGAAACACGCGATTCTAAATCCGATTTCAAATCCCTTTTTTAAACTGTGTAGTTTCAATGTCACTTCCTAAACAACAAAGTAGGTGACACACATATGAAAACACTTGATAAACGTGCATACACAGAGCAAGAAACCTCGATTTACATTGGCATGAGCCGTTCTTTCTTACGTCAGGCCCGTATGGAAGGGCAGCGTAAAAACCGCACCCTCGCGCCACCCTTCATTAAAATTGGTCGTGCGGTTCGCTACCTCAAAGAAGACCTAGACGCTTGGCTTGATAGCCAAACCAAACTTAACCACCTTTCTCAAGGAGGGTGGCTACATGGTTAACTTAACACCAGAACAAATCACGCTACTGAAATGGATGAGAACAGGGCGCACCTTTCAGGTGTGCTCGGATTACTGTCCCCACAATGGCGATGTGCAACCGAAATCCCGTTTACCGATACAGGTGCTGACCTGCCCCCGAGAACTAATCCAAAACTTCATTAGTAATGCTTGTTAAATTACCACTGTTTCGTGCCGTTCTTGTTGTCGCTGCAAACTCAGAAGGAGTTAAGTAACCTAGAGCTGAGTGGGGGCGATTTTCATTGTAATCCATTCGCCAGAGGCTGATTAGGTCACGAGCATGACTCAAATCCCTAAACCAGTGCTCGTTTAAACATTCATCTCTGAACTTACCATTAAAACTTTCAATATAAGCATTTTGTGTCGGTTTTCCTGCCTGGATTACTTTTAAAATCACACCATGCTGATAAGCCCATTGGTCGAGCGCTTTCCCTGTAAATTCTGGGCCTTGATCCGTTCGTATCGATGCTGGATAACCGCGAAACGCAGCGATAGACTCCAGCGTGATCACGACTTCATCTCCCGAGATCCCCGTAGCAACAGGAATATCTAGGCACTCCTTTGTGTAATCATCCACAATCGTCAGGCATTTAATCCGTCTGCCGTTACTGAGCGCATCCATCACAAAGTCCATCGACCAAGTGTGATTTGGTACTGAAGGAAGCAAGAGAGGCTCTCGCTCAACACACTGTGATTTTCTACGTCTCCGTTTGCTGACCGTTAAGCCTAATTCGCAGTACAAGCGATAAACTCGCTTATGGTTAACATCAAAACCTTCTCGCCTCAGAAGGCGATGGATCCGACGATAACCGAATCGACGTCGTTCCAATGCCAGCTCTTTTATACGAGCCTGAAGCTTATCATCCTCGCGATTAGCTTGAGGTTGATATCGCAGTGACGCGCGTTGAATACCGACGAGTAGACAGGCTCTGCGTTCTGAAAGCTGGGTGCTTTTCTGAATGACTTTAACAGCCTTGCGCTTGTCCTCGACGGTCAGTACTTTTGGCTAAGAGCGATTTTAAGTGCTTCTGCATCCAGCAGTGTCTCAGCCAGCAGCTTTTTGAGCCGAGCGTTCTCGTCTTCCAGTGCCTTAAGGCGACGGGCTTCAGAGACATCCAGTCCTGAGTATTTTTTGCGCCATGTGTAAAACGTCGCATCCGATATCCCATGCTTGCGGCAAAGCTCTCTGGCGGGGATACCTGCTTCCGCTTCCTTTAAAATGGCAATGATTTGTTGTTCATTGAATCGCTTTTTCATGTTCATCATCTCCTTGGTTGGATGAACATTACTAAGTGTAGACTGGACTAGATTAAGGGGAGCAGGTCAGTGCATCACAAAGCCATTCACAAACTGATTAGAGAGGGGCTTATCCGCTACACCTCCCAACAGTTCTTCGGTTTGCGTTGGGATGTCTTCTACATCACTGAAAAGGGGAAGGGCATTCAATGACCACTCTCGACCTTTCTTGCATTGACCGTGACGACAGAGCCTTTGTTCAGCAAAGGCTTTTGCCATTTCCGGACGTCATTCAGCGTTTGCTACTTAAAGAATACCTGAGCTATCCAACCAAGTTTGAGCGCAATACCTACCTTAGAACCACGGTCGATTCTATTGCGGCCAAATTGTCGCTGCCGATTGACAAGATAACGCTCAATATCAGTGAAGAAGACTTGCGCGCAAAAGCCAAAGCGCACGCTGCGGAAGTGCTAGAGCGCCGCCGCCGTTTTCGCAATGACGAGCGAACCTTGGGCGTGCTGCGTGAGTTTGTTGCCCAAAAAGGGTTAACGCCCTATGAGGGGCAATATTCACTTAGAGGTGAAGTGGCTCGATACAGTGACCGCAAATGGTGGCTGCGCGGATTACGCAAGGCGTTACGACGTAACACTGAGCTGGTATTGCATCACCTCAACCAAGTGAACAAACACAAAAGCCTTTATTGCTCTATGCCCACACTGATAGCAAGGCGTCACCAGAAAGCCTATCAAAAGGCGTATTTAGAAAACACCATCGCCACCAATGAGCTAGGGCAGTCGTTCTCTTTACTGGAACTGTCACAAAAAGGCGTTTCCGACCCGACTATTCGCAAAGGTGAGCTGATGGTCAGAGCCAGAGGCTTTGAAGACCTAGCCAAAGAGCTTGGTCATGTAGCAACCTTTCTCACCATTACCTGTCCGTCAAAGTACCATCGCAGTTACTCCACATCGGGACAGGTAAACCCCAAATGGGCAGGGCATACCCCGTTAGACGGGCAAACCTACCTGAATGACATTTGGAAACTGATGCGCTCAACACTCAATCGCTTGGGTGTGCGTTTCTACGGTTTTCGTGTAGCAGAGCCGCAACATGACGGCACACCGCACTGGCATTTGCTGCTGTTTGTTGAGCCCAAACACTATGACCTGATGGTGCAAACCATGCGTGATTACGCCATGCGCGAAGAGGGAGAGGAAAAGGGCGCAATGGAGCATCGTTTTACCGAAGTGAAAATCGACCCCACAAAAGGCAGCGCGACCGGATACATTGCAAAATACATCTCGAAAAACATTGACGGCAGCGACCTAGATTGTGGGGTTTACGGGGAAGACCCGAAAGACGCCGCTGCAAGAGTGGACGCGTGGGCCTCCTGTTGGGGTATTCGTCAGTTTCAACAGCTCGGCGGCTGCTCTGTGACAGTATGGCGAGAGCTGCGCCGTCTCAAAGAAATGCAAGATTTACCCGAATTGGCAAAAGAGATTGTCGAAGCGGCAGACAAAGGCGACTGGAAGCGATTCACACAACGCATGGGCGGTGTGTTCAGCACACGCAAAGCGCAAGTGTTTAAACCGCACTATGCGCTCTCAATCGACACGGAGACAGGTGTTATCAAAACCACGCTTTACTGTTGCCAACGAGTTGGTTAGATCATTGAAAGGGGTGGCCATTGAAGGGCGTGAAATCATCACTCGTCTGTTTAAGTGGCGCATCGAACCTAATATGCGTCACGCTTTTTAACTTGGAGTTCTGTGAATAACTGTATTTTTGATGTCTAGAAAGTGAAGTGAGCGATAAGTCAAAGCAAGCGTAAAGTTGATATGGTCTAATGCTCATATCAAATCAATGAATAAAAAAACAGTATGGCAAGAAAGAACGATGGGCTTTTATGGCATCTTATGGATGCCCCGTGGTGGGTCAGTGTGCTTTTCGCAGCGATAGCCTATATCGGCTTGAGCTTTGTGTTACCTGCGTTAGCCATGAGCTCAGAGAATTTTATTTTTAGTGCTATTGCGCCAAACCTGCCAATACTCGCGCCCTATGTCGCGTTTACTCTCCTGATTCCTGCTCCTTTTGCACTCTTCAAGCAATTAAGCCGACAGCGCCAGTTTGCGACCACAACCTTTGAGATAGCCAACCAAGGCACGACCGCCGCTCTAAACAAGTTGTCATGGTTGGAGTTTGAAAGCTATATCGGCGAGTTTTTCAAACAACAGGGCTATGAAGTCAAACAAACGTTCTCGCAAAAGCCGGATGGTGGCGTGGACATCTGGATGAGAAAAGACGGCCAATTAACACTCGTCCAGTGCAAACACTGGAAGGCTCGCAAGGTAGGGATCCAAATCTTACGCGAAATGTACGCCGTGATGATTGAACACAATGCAAGCCAAATGATTATAGTGACATCAGGTGACTTTACCTCAGAGGCAATCAAGTATGCGCTTGATAAGCGCCTGTGGCTAATCAATGGCGGTGAGCTAGTTCATATGATTGAACAAGTACGCAATCGACCGACAGAGAAAACCTTGGAAGTGACACCACCCCAAAACGCCACTCCGCTTTGTCCAAGTTGTCATGCGCCGTTGGTCATGCGAACCGCGAAAAGAGGGCAGAGCAAAGGCAATCAGTTTTACGGTTGTTCTTCTTATCCTCGATGTCGGTATACCAAGGATGTTAGAGAGGCATTTGGGGGAGAGTGATTTCTCTATAGAAGGTTACAGCTTATAGATAATCTTCACAATCTAAACTTTGTACTAGCTGTAGAATTCAGGTATCAATGTGTCATAGTGTGTGGTTGCCTATTGCTTGTGTATCAAACATCCCAACAGCAAGTTTTGCTGAACTGTTGGGAAAATGTATTTCTTGATATGAGCAATACTTGATTACTTCTCTATGACTTATAGAAAAATATAAAGCTCACCAATTAGGGTGAATGTTCGACAATAATGAGAATATTAAGTGATTATTTTACCTATCATTAGAAAACGTAATATTGGGGATGAACTGCAAAAACTAAAAACTCCCTTAAGAAACAAGGTTAGGGCCATCATTAGCGCTGGAGACAAAGAGGCTTTTGGTCTGATGAATAACCTTCGGTTAAAGTGTAGCATGTCAGAACTCTACCTTGCAGAAAGCGCTATTAGAAAGTTATCTTTTAATGGAAATATCCTTCCCTCTTTGTTTCCTAATCAACCGATAGTTACTGAAAAATTTGTACGACTAGAAAGTATTAAGTTATCTAATATCTTGGAATATCTTGATATCGCAATTAAGCATAACTACGATAAGCTATCTAATTTCTTTCATGATATAAACTCAATTAATAATGCAATTCTGAATAATAACAGTAGTCGTGCAGTACAACTAATCAAAAAAGCTATAGGGCAGTATGGTTATAGTCATGCGATTTTAAGGAAAGGCTTGTTAATTAGAGCTATTAACGAATCAGATGAGCTTACTGAACTACAGAAAATCTTATCTGCTTATGGGCTCGGAAGTAATATTTTAAATAGCTTGTTATATTGCTATCGGGAAGAGCAAGATTATTTGAGTGTTAAGCGTTCGGTTATGTCTACAAAAAATTTAGGTGACTATAACCGATTTACTAGAGATATTCTTAGAATAGGTTTTCATCCTCACGCTAAAGACGAAAATGATTTATCAAATTTAATTCAGAGCTGCCTGCAATCATCTCTAGTTGATGCCATCATGATTGCAAAAGTAAATAGTGATTTTTTCGAAGTTTCAAGTTACCCACATATTAAAAATCTCTTTAATAGTATCGATGGAGCAATTCAATCAATTCATGAAATTGCTAAGATATATAATGCATATGATGATCCTGAAGATGTATTCTTTCAACGAAGCAGTGCATGGCTTGAAAACGCCGATGTTGTAGAATATCGGTATTTCTTTGATCACTTCAATGATGCTAGTGATGCTAACTACTTTGAACTTAATGATAAGGTCTTAAATAGAATTATTCTTAATTTTCAAGTTCCGGTCATTGAAAATATTACTCAGGAAAACGTGAAAATAAATGGTAAGGAGGTGTTTAAAGGTAACTCTCTTATTGCTAATTCCGCCCTGTTTAATTTGTCTGTCCACGTATCCAAAGGAGAAGTTATCTTACCGGACGAGGTACTCATTAGGATTATGGAGAATACAAGAGATTTAGGGAGAACAATTAACGTAGAATATTTCAAAGTAATGATTTTATCTGCTACCAGTGAACTCGCCAAAATCATTCTGCTTTCTCTAGTAATCAAAAGAAGTAAAAATGATGCTGATAACTTCATGTTGCGAAGAACACTGCAAAATCACTTAAGAAAACATTACAATTCGGACCTGATTTCATTTGTGCGTGAAATATCGAAAAAATCACAAACAGTGGCTTCTTACATGTATGATATTTGTACAGAGGACTTTATTTCAAAGCTCAGCCACATAATTACTTCAACGGAGCAAATTACAGAAACTCGGGCGGCTCTTCACGACTGGATGGGAGAAGTAACAGGAGATCGTAACTACATTACTAGGGCTAAGAACCTGCGTATCGACCATCGAATAAACTTAGTTAAGAACGAGTTGGATGACAATCGAATTTATGTTGATACGCAGAAGTTCCTCGATTGGATGCAAGATGAAATAGCTCAGGATCTCACTACTGCATTAACGCTGATTAAACATAGTGCAGTTGACGGAAATCCTGGAGAGATTCAGATAACCCATATCATTTCAAAGTGTTATGGAGAGTTTTGTTCCAACAATCTATTTGGTATTGCTTCTTACTTGGGACGAAGACTAAGACACGGCACTTTCAAAGGTCACTTGTACCACAGTGTAGTCAATTCGATAAGCAAGCAATACTCAGATGTTATCAGTGATACCGTTATTGCTCCTCTATGGATGAACCTTAAAAATGATTACGAAAAAGAAGTCGATTTGATAGTTCGTGATAAATTGCACATCAAGAGCAATAGTAAGTTTGAAGGGTTTCTAGATCCAGAGATAAGTGGTCAGAACAAATTAGAAGTTTTAAATGGTTGTCTGAAAAATATTTATGGCGATTTTGAACTAAACGAAAATTCTTATAACTCATTACTGCTTATTAACGAGTATTGCTGGCGTCTTGCTGAGATTGATATGCGCTCAGTAAATAACTATTTGAAAAGTAGAAAATCTGACTTAATCGACTTAGATGCATTAAACGATATTAAACGAAAGTTTAACCTGTGTCGAATTGATGAACAGCGATTAGCCGCTTTCAGTAGAGAAGTGCATCGGTTGGTGAACGAGAAGTTAAGTGAGATGTATGGATGGTTTAAAAAACCTCAAAGTGTGTCTCCTAAAGCATCGTTAAACTTACTCTACAAAGCTGTCGTAGCAGAAGTTCAGCAAAGTTATTCAAGCTTTAATCCTGATACTCATTTTGATGAAGCAGAAGATGTTGAGTTGGTTGGTGGCTCGTACCATGTACTATATGACGCTTTATACGTAATTGTTTTTAATGCAGCTAAGCACGGAAAGCCTTTGGGGTGTATAAGCCGCCATTTTTTAATTGATCAAGATGAGCTAAGTCAGTTTGCGAAGGTTATTTTTACTTCTGAAATACTGGACGAAGAGTGTGAATGTGATGTAAATAATAGGTTGATGATTGCTGATGATACATCCATTGACGATGCTCAATTGCATGAAAGAACAAGCGGTATAAAAAAGTTGTATCACTTACAGAAGTATGACAAATGCTTCAAAATCTTGAAAGTCAAGTGCGAGAATCGCAAAGTATGCATTGAAATGATATACAGGTTGGGCTACTTATGAAGAATGTTCTTATAATAGAAGATGACAGTTTCAAAGCTGACAGCCTCAGTAATTATTTTAATAGGCAAGAAGAAACCTACAGCATAAGTCTTGTCGGATCATTGTCAGAAGCAACAGAGATAGTTAACGAAAGAGAATTTGATCTAATATTAGTTGACATGGCAATCCCTAGCCACCCTTCAGTTATAGGTGGAGGCTCTCCTATGTCCTTGCTTACTGGTGGTATTGATGTCTTACTAGAACTGAACTACTTAAACCGGCGTGATCCTTGTGTAGTCGTAACACAATATCCAGATATTAAAATAGCTGACATCTACTATAACCTTCAAGATGCACCTAAAGTACTCAAATCAGAATTAGGTTGTGAAGTGATTGCGTGCATTGAGTACAAAGAAGACAAAAATACTTGGGAAAGCATATTAGACAAAATTGTGGAAAATATATGAAAATACTAGTTGTAGAAGATAATCAAGAAAAATTAAATGCTATTGTTGATGTTATAAATAGTGCCAATCCAGATGTTGAAATTACTACTTGTAGTGTATTTGTAGATTTTGTTGCATACGTAAATAAAGAGAAATACGATCTACTTGTAACTGATTTACTTCTACCTATTGTTAAAAATAGAGCAGAGGAAGATGTTACAATGAATATTGTTGAAGCGGCAAGAGGTCTTGAGTCGTTAAATCTGAAAACTCCTGTAATTGCTATCACGCAATTTACAGACTCTGCCGAAAGCAACTACCAAATTTTAAATAGAAATGATATAAATATAATAACCTACTCTCCATATTCGGAGGATTGGAAAGAGCCATTTATTAAGAAGATATTGACTTGTACCCCTAAGGAAATATACGACTTTATTATTATATGCGCATTGCAGAAAGAAGCTGATGCATATTTTGAAGCAGGCTATACTACAAAAAAAATCACTATACAACATGGGTTGTCTTGCAATGAAATCACTATCGGTGACTCTACGGGTTTAATCATAGTTCCGCCTAGGATGGGGCTTGTCAATGCATCGATTGTGAGTGCTAGAGCTATTGATCTATTTGAACCCCGTGTTATTTGTATGAGTGGTATTTGCGCAGGAATTGAAGGAAGAGCAAATATCTACGATATAGTAATCCCTTCTCAATGTGATCAGCATGATTCAGGGAAGTGGACTAGTGAAGGATTTGTTTCTGAAAGCTATTCAGTGCCCTTAGATCATGAAATACAGCTTAAAATAGATAAGTTGATTAGAGAAAATGACCTAATCGATGATATTAAATCAGGTGTTGTTTTAAACAGACCTGAAATGCCTGGAGAATCAGGCAACCTTGACGTTAACATATATTTAGCTCCGACTTCAAGTGGTAGCTCCGTTATTGCTGATGAATCTATGCTCAAAAAAATTACGACCCAGCATCGTAAAAAGAATGCTTTCGAAATGGAATCATATGCTCTTTATGAAGCTGCAAGGCAATCGCCATTCAAACCAAGTTACTTTAGCGCTAAAGCTATAGTAGATAACGGTGATTCACAAAAAGGGGATAATTATCATAGAGTAGCGGCTTTAATTTCAGCGAAAGCTGTTTATGGCATATTAAAAAGATTGCTTCAAGAATGATATGAACACTCCTAGAAAAATCAACTAGCGGGTGATTGCGCTAATAATTATATTCTAACGGTTATTTTGATATGTTCATTACTTTGTTGATTAACTAACAGATATTGACTAACGCCTTAAAATAGAAATGTAAGACAAGCTAATCGGGGCTAACATTGATAGCAAACATCCACCTACTAGAAGGAGGTGGATGTTTTATCGCAAGCTTACGCACTCTACACTCTCGGTCAAAATAAACGTAGCATTAATAGCATCTACTTCGGGCAAGTTACTTATACTAACTTTGTTACATTCTTGCAGTTGCTCGAACTAAAGTTTATCAATGAGATAACTACCTTCTGATTGTCATTACAAGCTACATATTTACTACATTTAATTCTAAATCAAGCTATGATTATTATATAAATCATTGATAAATAATATTTATTATTAAAAATACTTTCACCTTAACGCGGCGTTATGTCTATCCGCTTGGAAAGGAGTTCAGTTTGAAAGATCTATCAATGGCTGTAGTGGTAAAACAAGGTAAAGTTCTTGTTCAGAACCGCTACCGACGTGGTAAAGGTATGGTTTTTGAATTTCCAGGCGGCTCGGTTGATTCTGGTGAAAGTGGTGAGCAAGCCGCTATACGGGAACTATGGGAAGAAACAGGTTTAAATGGTCTTAAGGTTCTAGGTAATCACACTGCTCAAAATAACTATGGTGGTGAAATAAGTTATGTAGTTTTAGAGGCTCTACCGAACCAAGAGCCAGCAGCCGTAGACCTAGAACGGAAGCAAACTTTCTACTGGTTTATTCCTACCGATATTCCTCGTGGTGACTTCTTTGACGCTGACTTAGCCTTCATCGAAAAGCATTTAGGATTATACACATAACAAGGCGTTTAAGAGGGGTTCTTAACGCTTGGCATTTTTGGTTCAAAGTTTAGCTTTTGTGTTTATGGCACAATGGTTTAAGTTGTGTGGCATCGCGTTGTTCACCCTTTAACACGGCGTTATAACGCATTTGAGTACGCCATATATCAAGGATTGAAATGGAAGAATATTGGAACCCGATGGTGCCTGAGTTGTCGGTATCAAACTTTACTAATTCTATAGATTTTTATTGTGAAATCATTGGCTTCAAAATTAGAAATCAGAGAAAAGAGCCAGATTTTGTTTACCTTGAGCTTGAGCAAATTCAAATTATGTTGGAGCAAATCCACGATGAAGCATGGGTGATAGGTGAGTTGGTTTGGCCACTTGGAAGGGGTGTGAATTTTCAGATTGAGCTTTCTGATATTGCACCAGTGTATGAACGAGTTAAGGCTTCAAATATTAAACTCTTCAGAGAACTAAAAGAAACTTGGTACGACGTGGGTGAGTGTTTGTCTGGACAAAAGGAGTTCCTTGTCCAAGACCCAGACGGTTATTTGTTAAGGTTTTCGCAGTACTTAGGTGAAAAACCTAAGGCTAAAACTGCGTTATAACAAGGCGTTTAAGAGTGATTCACAACGCGTGGCATTTTTGCTGGGCGTTGTATTTAGTGTTTAAGGTGGTATACGGCGGCTTCGGTATTGCGTTACTCATCCTTTAAGACGGTGTTGAAATATGGACATTAATATTAGATTGAATATTTACAAATATGTTTTCATGGAATTCGTTTATATAGCGTTTTTGTCGCTTGTTTTGTTTGGGCTCTCAAGTGGTAGCAATCAGTGGTTAGGGCTCTTTGTTTTTGCTATGAGTATGGGTACAACCATTAGAGTATTTATGCTGTGGCGCAAGCTCAGGAATAGTGCGCTAAAAATGTCAGGTGGAAGATTGCTTTTCAAAGGGTTTGCTTGCGATGTCACTCAGCCGTGTCGCTTTCTTCCTTTTGGTATTTGGTCGACAGCCAAGGTTTCATATTTTGAAGATAGCATGCAAAAACGTAGTATTTATATTCCTAAAAGTGCTTTAAGCCATGAGCATTGGCAGCAAGTGTTGGGGCATCGTACATAACAAACGCCTCAAGAGGGACTGTTACCGCCTGGTGTTTCCAGTCCCAATGAGCGGCGGTGGTTACGGTTGTTGTGTTTGAGTATTGCGCCATGCCTAATGCGTTGTCAGCCCCTTAGGCGGGCATTAACCCATAGAAATTCTTATCCGAAATTCACTTGATACAACCGACGTACTGCCACGCTTCCTTCCATATCTTTACTAGCAGATGCGTTACAAATATCAGCCTAGATAATGAAGAATTCGTGATTGCTTCATATCTTGACGATGTTTAAGCGAACTTTTGAGTTCGCTTTTTTATGGCTGGAGAACGTAACAAGGTGGGTAAAAAGTACGTGCGATGTAGGTTGAGAACAAGGTCATAAATCTGGAGTGTGAGAGCACGAATTTGTCGCACACAAAACGCGTCCACTATAGTGTGATCATTCTTGGTCAAGTCTGATTCACATCTTAATCAAGCATTAACTCAATACTATCAAGGGACAAGGAGGTTCTATGAGTCATAAAATCAGTGGTGGATGCTGCTGCGGCGAAGTGACCTTTGCCGTGGAAGACGACTTCAAACATTTCTATTTCTGTCATTGCGAGCAATGCCGAAAAATGACGGGGTCAGCGCATGCCTCCAACCTGTTTACGTCACCGGACAACATTCGTTGGCTGAGCGGTGAGGACGTCACGCAGCGTTATGATCATCCGCACCGTTCATTTGCTCAGGTGTTTTGCAAGATATGCGGCTCCGGCCTGCCTTACGTTTCATCCAGCGGAAAATTTTTGATTGTGCCGGCGGGAAGCCTTAACGAAGAGCCAAGCAAAACGCCGGATGCGCGCATTTTTTGCAGCGAGCAGACCGAATGGCATAAAGCCGGGCTGGAAGCGCCGCAAGTGGCGAAGTTTCCGGAGTAGCCTTGAATATGTTGATGCACAAGGACAACCAGTCAGAGACGACAAAGAACAGCGGTTTATTATTCGTCACGCCTGAATTAAGCGAGTTCGAACAGGTCTTCGCGACGGTTAAACAAGGTATTTTCGACTTGGTAGATGAAGTGTTTGGCTGGGATGATGAGTTCCAGCGTCAACGCCTGCACACCGATTATCAGTGGGCTTGGTTCCACTGGATTGTGCACCGTGGCGAGCGGGTCGGCCTCATCTGTTTTAAACCCTATGACAACGCTTACCATGTGCATCTGCTGATTATCTTTCCCCACTATCAGAATCAGGCCATCGGTCAGTCGGTGATGCAACAACTGAACGCCATGGGCCAAAAAGAGCAACGCTCGGCGATAACTTTGTCGAGCTTTGCCGCCAATCACGCCGCTATTCGCTTTTATCAGCGCCTTGGATACCGAATCACGGAGCAAGAAGCGGATTTCGTATCGATGGCGCTCAGGCTGGATGAACGCTAACTAAACGGCATTGCCCTTTGCAGTCGGTTTGAGAATCGGCTAACGTGATGAATCGACATCATCAGGGGGAATGCATGACCAGAAAGATCTTTGTTGTCAGACACGGACAAACTCAGTTCAACGCCGAGCGAAAGTTGCAGGGGCATTGTAATTCACCACTCACCAGTACAGGTAAAGCTCAGGCTTTGGCGGTGGGTACCCACCTTAAATCTCATCTAAATGGTCGCCCGTATCGGGTGTACGCCAGTTCACTGGGACGCGCGGTGCAGACGGCTCATATCATCTGCGATGAAATTGGCTTTGAGAAAGCGCATTTGCATCAAGATGACCGTTTGAAAGAGTTCTCACTTGGCGAGTGGGAAGAAAAGCCGCTGTTTGATTTACTGGAGGAGGATCCGCAACTGCTCGATAGTCGCGATTGGTATCTCAAAGCGCCAAACGCAGAACGCTATCAGGATGTGAAAGCGCGCCTGAAAGAGTGGTTGGCTGAAGTGCCAGAACAGGAAGATATCGTGGTGGTCAGCCATGGTCTTACTGGTATTGTACTGCGCGGACTGCTGTTGGGTCTGAACTACGATAAAGTGTGGGAGCAGGACTTACCGCAGGATGCTTTTTTTGTTATTCAAAACGGCGAAATGGAGCGGGTGAACTGTTACCAGGACAAATCGTTGATTTGATGGCGCCGAATGTCTCGTATGACTTGCCTGCCGCGAGCTCTTTAAGTAGTGTGGCGTCTCGTCCGAGAGGCGAAAACATCCACCTTGTTCTAGGAGCCCGTGCGTGAGCCATAAAGTGCAGAATGTCGACCCGTTAATTTGCCCGTTATGCGGCAATGGCAATGCCTGCGTTAATCTGTCTACCGGAGATGTGACGAAATCCTGTTGGTGCAACGATCCCAACATCACTTTTCCACAGGAGCTGCTGGACCGAGTGCCCAAAGACGCCAAGCGCAAAGCCTGTATTTGCAAAACTTGCGCGCTGAAATTTCAGCATGAGAAAGCGCAGGGCGTTCAGTTTTACCAGCCAGAATAAAGCACTAAGGAAATCGCGACATGGACGGTGACATCAAAGCACTCTTGATGCGGTACCTGACACAACTGGATACCGTGGTTGAGAAAATTCCGCCTGAACTGTTTGCCACAGCGCTGGCAGACGATATGTTCTCATTGGAGATGAACGCGAAAATTGCGGCCAATTTTGCTTTGCGCGGCTATTGCCCGTTAGCCAGAGTTGAAGAGGTATCTTTTTTCACTTCCCAAGCCGGCAAACAAACCGTTCGCCAACAAATTGCCCAAACGCTCGCGTATCTGGCGGCTGAACCTGCTTTACTCCACTGGCAAGATGACCGCGTCTTAAAAGATAACGCGGGAGAGACCACGATAGCGTTGGCGCCGTTTGAGTTCTTCCATCATTACATTGTGCCGAACATGCTGTTTCACCTCAGCATGGTTTACGCCATCGCCCGGGCTAACGGCGTGGCGCTGAGCAAAGGGGATATGGATGGTTTACATCGCTATTCTCCGGGCTTCAGTTTTCTTCCAAAGTAGCCCAGAACGTCAACGAGCCATTCGGCTCGTTTTTTATCGCTTCAATCCCCTGATGCGTCATTTCTCAATGGACGATTTTGTCATCGCGCTTAAATTGTGACCTGAGCCAGATACGCAGAAGATTGCTGTGCTAAAGAGTGTTAATGGTTAAATTTTCACTTCATGTAAGTTCATAAATCAGCATAACCCTGACTATGTTTAAATCAGGGAGTGCTAATTTGAGGCGGCGACAATGGATGAATCAAGGGATATGAACATCGACTTACGCCAAATGGTCATTGCGATTGAAACCGCAGTGTCGTTGGTCGGAATGAACGATACCAATCACGGCAAACGGGTGGGTTACATCGCCAGCCAGATTGCCAGCGAAATCGGGCTCAGCGATGACGATATTCAGTACATTTTTGAACTGGGTATGTTGCATGACTGCGGCGTGTCGACCGAACAAATGCACTCCAATCTGGTGAATCACTTCGACTGGGATGACGCGCATATTCATTGTGAAATCGGTCATCGGTTATTACGAAACTTTGCGCCGCTGGCGAAATTTGCGGTCCCGATTTTGTACCATCACACTCCGTGGGCGGAGTTGAACAAAGCGGACATCAGTGTGCGCGATGCGCGCATGGCGAACCTGATATTTCTGGCCGACAGGATTGATGTGCTGGGTGCGGGCCATTATGAAAGCGATATTTTGCTGGTTCGTGATGACATCGTGGAATCAATCAGCGACAGCGCAGGGAGTTATTTTGATCCCGAGTTGGTGCGTGTATTTCAGAGCATTCAAAAAGCGGAAGCCTTTTGGATTGCGCTTGAGGATCGTCATATCACTCGTTACACCTGGGACATGGGGCGCATGCCCAGTAACCAGCAACTCTCTCTGGCGCAGATCAAGCAGTTGTCGCTCATCATGTCCTATGTCGTCGATCAGAAAAGCCCGTTCACGGCGCAGCATTCGGTCAGGGTGGCGGATGTGGCGCGCAGCATTGCACAGGCTTACGGGTTGCCAGCCTCACAGTGCGACAAAATTGAAATTGCCGGGCTGCTGCACGATCTGGGTAAACTCAATATTCCCGACGATATTCTCGACAAACCCGGCCCACTGGATGAATACGAGCGGGCAGTCATGAGTCGTCACAGCTACGAAACCTATGAAATCCTGCGCAATATTGAAGGGCTGGGGGAAGTGGCTCGCTGGGCGGCGTTTCATCATGAGGGCATCAACGGGGTCGGTTATCCGTTTCACCCACGGGAGCGAGAACTGAGCACGGAAGCGCGCATTATTGCGGTTGCCGATGTATTTCAGGCGCTGGTGCAGGATCGCCCGTATCGCGAGGGCATGAGTCAGGACGGTGTACTGACGTTACTCAGTGGTATGGTTGATGCTGGAAAACTGGACAGCGGGATCGTTGATCTGGTGAATCAGATTGCCGAGCCGCTATATGCCGTCGCCAAGGGAGCCGATCCTAACCACAATCAGGCGTATCTCAACCTGTTTGCCGAGTAATCGGTAAAATTGATCTGTGCTCAAATTTTCAGCTGGAATTTCAGTTTCTTGATTTAGATCTAATGGAAAATTCTGGTTTTGAAAATTTGAGCTATTTTGTTTAAAAACGCGTTAGTTCTCAATTTTTGTCCCTGCTAGCCTACAGCCAATCAAACGTAACCCCGTAAATAAGAACAAGGTTGCCGCACGGTACAGCATGACCTGTACTGGCTGAAGCCAGAGGAGCACAATTATGTCTAACATGTTTTACATCCCTTCTTCTAACCTGATGGGCCCGGGCTGTCTGGCCGATGCCGCGACGGCGATTGCCTCTCACGGTTTTCAGCGCGTATTGATCGTCACTGACCGTTTTCTGAATAAAATGGGCGTGGTCGATAAAGTGGCGGCCCTGCTTAAGCAAGCGGGTGTAGACACGGTCGTGTTTGATGAAACCAAACCTAACCCAACCGTGGATAACGTGGAAGCCGGTTTAGCAAAACTCAAAGCCAGCAACTGTGACTGCGTGATGTCACTGGGTGGCGGCTCTCCACATGATTGTGCCAAAGGCATCGCGCTGCTGGCGGCCAATGGCGGTGAAATTAAAGACTATGAAGGCGTCGATAAATCGGCGAAACCTCAACTGCCTCTGTTTGCGGTCAACACCACGGCGGGTACCGCATCTGAAATGACCCGTTTCTGCATCATCACCGATGAAAAACGTCACATCAAAATGGCGATTGTCGATAAACACGTAACCCCAATGATGTCGGTCAACGATCCTGAGCTGATGCTGGCAAAACCTGCGTCACTGACGGCGGCAACCGGTATGGACGCACTGACTCATGCGATTGAAGCGTATGTGTCCGTTGCGGCAACACCCATTACTGATGCAGTGGCGATCAAAGCGATTGAAATGATTCAGGCCAATCTGCGTCAGGCAGTGAAACACGGCGATGATATCAACGCTCGTGACAACATGGCTTACGCACAATTTATGGCGGGTATGGCATTCAACAACGCATCATTGGGCTACGTGCACGCGATTGCGCACCAGTTGGGTGGTTTCTACGACCTGCCACATGGTGTGTGCAACGCAGTACTGCTGCCTCACGTACAGCAATACAACAGCGAAGTGGCGGCAGAGCGTTTGACCGACGTTGCACGCGCTATGGGTGTGGATACCGAAGGCATGACACCACGTGATGGTGCGGCAGCAGCGATTCGCGCCATCTGCAAGTTGTCATCGGATGTAAACATTCCGGCTGGCCTGACAGAACTCGGCGTGAAAGAAGCAGACTTCGACATTCTGGCTGAAAACGCACTCAACGATGCTTGTGGTTTCACGAACCCGAAACAGGCAACGCATGAAGAGATCGTTGCGATTCTGAAAGCGGCTATGTAATCCGGCTTCAGGTGTTCATGAACCCCCTGTCATGAGCACCTGACCTTTTCCCTTATCCAGCTCTGTCTTTCCTCTGTTACACGCTAAATCCCCATTTTTTATGTTGGGATCATGTTCATATCAGAACGATTCCCTTACACTGGCGTTTCTGCAAACCGTGACCATTTGGGCTGAATGAAAACTCTCAACAGTTTCCGTCGGATTGATGAAACCGAATACGCGTTGTCCACCGACAAAGTCAACATGCTGTACTATCACCTGCCAAAGCATTTTCAGGGCGAATACCGCTCTTACGAGACGCCACGCCTGTGCACGATTTTGCAGGGCAGCAAAGATGTGCGTATCAATCAGTCACAGCAATTTACCTATCGCAAAGAGCAGTGCGTACTGTTGCCACCGCATGCCAACGTGCACATGTCGATGTCGGAATTTACCAAAGCACTGGTGTACGAATTCAGTGAAGACGTGTTGCAGGATGTCAGCGCCAGAGTCGGCGACCAGTTGGAAGTGAAAGCCTCTCTCGATCACGATTACAGCCACTTCCAGATGGATTATCTGCAAGATCGCATCTATACGCTGCATGGTCGCGCGCAGGAAATTTTGCGCAGTAACGACAGCAACATTCCGTTTCTGCTCGATTTGGTGACACAGGAAATGGTGTATGAACTGCTGAAACGGCAGGGTTCGCACGAGATTTTGTCGCAGCATCAACATCATCCGGTCAATCGTGCGATTCGCATGATGAAAGCCCATTTAGGCGAACCGTTATCGATTTCCGAACTGGCGGAAGAAGTGCGAATGTCGCTGCCAAACTTCAGCCAGAAATTCAAACTGGTCACTAACCAAACACCGAAAGAGTATTTCACCCGCTTGAAGCTCAATCAGTCAAAACGCTATTTGAACCAATTGTCGGTCACCGATACCGCACTTGAGCTGGGGTATGAAAATATTTCCCATTTTATCCGCCTGTTTAAGAAAGAGTTTGGTGTGACTCCGAAGCAGTTCAAACTTTCTCAGGAGTTAACACACTAAACTGGTCGAGTCTTTGATTGCGGGAGAAAGACCATGCCTCGTCAAACTGTGCTGATCCGTGGCTTGTTTCGCGGCAAATATCACTGGGGAACGATTCCGGAAAAGCTCAATGCCCGGTTTCCTGAGCGTGAGTTTCTGTGTCTCGATATCCCCGGAGCGGGCGACCGCCACCAAGAACGCTCACCGTGGCGAATTGAGGAGATGGTCGACAGCCTGCGCGCTCAGCGCTATGGCAATGAACCGGTTGATCTCATCGCCATTTCTATGGGCGGAATGATTGGCCTCAACTGGGCCGAACGCTACCCAAATGAAGTGAGCAGCCTGTTTTGCATCAATACCACCGCACGAGGGTTCAGCCCGTTTTATCAGCGGTTGCGTCCTGATAACTATCTCAACATCTTACGGGCACTGTGTGCGCCACCCCAACGCAGAGCCCGCATCATTTATAGTATGGTAGCCAATCGTCCGATGGACGATGGCGTCATCGCGCAATGGTCAGCACTGGAGCAGCGCCTGCCCATGCAGCCGATGAACTTTATCCGCCAGTTGGCCGCAGCGCTGCTTTTTAAGGCGCAGCAACCACAATGCCGCTTGATGTTTGTCTCTTCATTACACGACAAACTGGTCAGCACTTTAGCCACACAAGCGCTGGCCAAAGCATGGCAGTCGCCGTTGATCCTCAACCCGCAAGACGGTCACGACATTCCGCTGGATAATCCCGAATGGCTGATAGAGCAATTGGTGCATTGGTATCAGCAAGCGTGACCCAAACAAGAGTACAAAATGACTAATATCGAAGGAACGTTCGACGCCGAAGGCGCACAGCTTCACTATCAGATTCATCGCCAACCGCAGCGTCATACCGTATTGGTGATGCACGGCGGTTTAGGCAGTTCGCATGATCTTCTCACCCTTTATGCCGCAATCCCTGAGGATTACCAGATCGTCAGCGTCGACTTTCGTGGACACGGTCGTTCGACCCTTGGCCATGGCAGTTTGAGTTACGCGCGTTACCAAGCGGATATCGAAGCCCTGCTTGATCATCTGGGGATTGATGAGTTTTCAATTCTCGGCTTTAGCGACGGCGGCATTGTCGGTTACCGACTTGCTGCGGCGCATCCGGACAGAGTCAAACGCCTGATCACGCTCGGCTCGCAATGGCGGCTTGAAGCGGGCGATCCTTCGATTGAGGTGTTGAAAGGCTTGACGCCAGAGTTCTGGATAGCGCGTTTTCAAGACGATGTCGCACGCTATGAAGCGAGCAATCCGCAACCGGACTTTGCTCATCTGGTCGAGAAAGTGAAAGCGCTGTGGCTCGATACTTCCGAGAGCGGCTATCCGAATCGTCAGGTGTTGGAGATTCTTTGTCCCACCTTAGTCATTCGTGGCGACAACGACTTTTTGTTTTCGCTGCCAGAAGCGGTCGCTTTGGTGGAAACCCTCAAAGATGGCCACTTTATGAATGTGCCGTTCGCAGCGCACGGTGTGCATCTGGAATCTCCGCACATGGTCGCCATGGCGGTATCCCATTTTTTGACCTGTACTTTAGCTAACGCCGAGTAACCGGAACGATGGTATGACTGAAAAACTGACGGGCCTGCGTCCATTTCGCGTGGAAGACATGGACGATCTGCTTAACGTATGGCTTTCGGCCTCGATTGAGGCGCACGACTTTGTCGCGGCTTCGTACTGGCAGTCGCAGGTTGAAAACATGCGCCATTTATATCTGCCAGCATCGGAAGTGTATGTCTATCTCCTCAGCGGCGAACTGGTTGGCTTTTACGCGCTGTATGAAAATACGCTCGCGGCGATTTTTGTCAGCCCGGATTGTCAGGGGCAGGGCATCGGCACGCTACTGCTCGATCACGCCAAACTGCAGCGCGCTCAATTGAGCCTGACGGTATACAAAGAGAATCAGGCCAGTTGCCAGTTCTACCTCAAACAGGGTTTTCATGTGGTGCGCGAACAAACCGATGAACATACAGGGCATGCTGAGTTGGTGATGAGCACATGACAGATATCATGGAAACCCCTGAGCAAGGTGTTAGCTGGCAAATCGCCTCAGAGGCGAACTATGCCGAGCAGCTCACCCGCAATAACATGGCGCGCTATTATCAGAGCCGGGGCTGGAGGTGGGATTCAGCCCGTTATCACGCCACTTGGAATGAGACGGAAAACGTTGAAGTTTGGCACAAGGGCGAAAGGGTGGGCATCATTCGCATCGCTTTGATTTCAAAAGAGGCGTTTGAAACCAATGAGGAGCAAACGTGTCTGTTCGTGCACGATTTGCAATTGGACCTTTCTCAACAAGGGTTGGGTATTGGCCGGGCTTGCATTGAGTGGGTAAAGCATCGCGCTGCGCTGCAGGGCATCAAGCAAGTGCGATTGCGGGTGTTCAGTGAGAACCGCGCGCAGGCGTTGTATCGCCGCATGGGGTTTCGAGTGGCGTCGGAACAGGACGGGCTGGTGGAGATGGCGCTCAATCTGGCATAACGTGAACCACAGGCTTTATCCGCCGCGTCTTTTCCGCTAAGGTATTCGCGCATTTCAAACTGCCCCTGGATCAGCAGACAGGGTAATAACTGAGCTGGGTAATTGATCGTTGAACTCATAGCAATCAAGGAGCCTGCTTATGTCTGCACAACGCCTATGGATACAATCCCCGCTGGCCTGTTTTACCGCCAACCACTGCGATGCCAGTGGCGGTCTGGTCATTGAAAACAACCGCATTGTTGAACTGCTAGCTCAAGGACAAATGCCGTCGACGCCCGTCGATGAGGTGTTTGATGCCCGTGAGCTGGTGATCATTCCGGGATTGATTAATACTCACCATCATTTTTATCAAACCTTAACCCGAGCGTGGGCGCCCGTTGTGAGCGTACCGCTGTTTCCGTGGTTAAAAACCTTATATCCGGTTTGGGCGAAGCTGACACCAAAAGCACTGGAGTTGGCCAGCAAAGTGGCGCTGGCTGAATTATTGTTATCCGGCTGTACCACCGCGGCCGATCACCATTATCTGTTTCCGACCGGAATGGATGAGGCGATCGACATTCAGGTGGCAGCCGTTCGTGACATGGGCATGCGCGCCATGTTGACCCGAGGTTCAATGAGCCTTGGGGAAGATGAAGGCGGTTTACCGCCACGGCACACCGTGCAAAGCGGTGATGTGATCCTCAAAGACAGCGAGCGCTTAGTGAAGCGTTATCATGAACGGGGCGAGGGCGCGCAGATCCAAATTGCGCTTGCGCCGTGCTCGCCCTTCTCGGTCACGCAGAACATCATGGCCGACAGCGCCATGCTCGCCAAAGAGCTGGACGTGCGTTTACACACGCATCTTGCCGAAACCCTCGATGAGGAAGCCTTTTGCCTCAAAATGTTTGGTATGCGTACGGTCGATTACCTCGACAGCGTCGGCTGGCTGAGCGATCGCACTTGGCTGGCGCACGGCATTCATTTTAATCAGCAAGAAATCGAACGCCTTGGACGCGCGGGGACTGGCGTGTGTCATTGTCCGGTATCGAATATGCGGTTGGCATCGGGCATGTGTCCGACGCTGGATCTGCAAGCTGCTGGTGCGCCAGTGGGGTTGGGCGTTGATGGTTCCGCATCGAATGACGCTTCCAACATGATGTATGAAGCGCGTCAGGCCCTGTATCTACAGCGGCTGAAATATGGCGCCGAACGCATCACGCCAGAAGTGGTGCTTGGCTGGGCGACCCGCGGTTCGGCTGCACTGCTCGGGCGATCGGACATTGGCGAAATTGCCGTCGGGAAACAAGCCGATCTGGCGATGTTCAAACTCGATGAGCTGCGTTTTTCCGGCAGTCATGATCCGATTGCCGCTTTGTTGCTGTGCGGTGCAGAAAAAGCGGAACATGTGATGGTAGGCGGACAATGGCGGGTGAAAAACGGCATCATTGCCGGGCTTGATATTCAAGCCCTGATGGCCGAACACAAAGCTTTGGCCGCGAAGCTGGTCGCCAGCGCTTAGTCCGGCGCTATCATCGCAGCAAATGGATCGAAGTAAAAACGGCAATGCAAAAGAAAAGGCGAACCTTGCGGTTCGCCTTTTTTAGGACTCAAAGTTATGTTCGGACTCTTAACTTTGTTTGCGGATTAGGTAGTCAAACGCGCCTAAGCTTGCTTTCGCACCTTCACCCATCGCAATGATGATCTGTTTGTAAGGGACTGTCGTTGCGTCACCTGCAGCAAACACACCATCCATGCTCGTTTCGCCGCGGCTGCCGATTTCAATCTCGCCACGGGCAGAAAGTTCAACTGCTGAATCTTTCAGCCATTCGGTGTTAGGCACCAGACCGATTTGAACGAAGATACCAGACAGTTCAAGCTGCTTAATTTCATCCGTGTGGCGGTCTTTGTATTTCAAGCCTGTCACACGAGTCCCATCACCCACCACTTCGGTTGTCTGAGCCATCGTGATGATGTCGATGTTTGGCATTGAATTCGCCTTGTTAATCAGTACTTGGTCTGCACGCAGTACGTCAGCAAATTCCAGTACGGTCACGTGTTCGACGATACCCGCCAGGTCGATAGCCGCTTCAATACCTGAGTTACCACCACCGATAACCGCGGTTTTCTTGCCTTTGAACAGCGGGCCGTCACAGTGCGGGCAGTACGCTACACCTTTGTTACGGTATTCTTGTTCGCCAGGAACGTTCATTTCACGCCAGCGAGCCCCCGGGCTTAAGATGACACTGTTACTTTTCAGTGTCGCGCCGCTTTGCAGGCTCACGTGGATTTTGCCATCTGTTGTGAACTCAGCGCCCATCAGCTTCTCAGCTTGCTGCTCAGTGATGATGTCCACGCCGTACTCTTTCAGGTGTTCACCCAAATTCGCCGCCAGCTTTGGACCTTCCGTGTGTTTCACGGAGATGAAGTTTTCGATCGCCATGGTGTCCATCACCTGACCACCCAAACGCTGCGCCACGATACCCGTGCGAATGCCTTTACGTGCTGCGTAAATCGCAGCCGCTGCACCTGCTGGGCCACCGCCGACCACAAGTACATCGTATGGGTCTTTTTCGTTGAGGCTTGCGGCTGCTTTTTCTGCTGCGCCGTCATCCAGTTTGTTCAGGATTTCAGTCAGAGTCATACGGCCTTGACCAAACAGTTCACCGTTGATGAATACACTTGGAACGGCCATGATGTCGCGATTTTTCACTTCGTCCTGGAACAGAGCGCCGTCAATCATGGTGGCGCGGATGTCCGGGTTGATCGCCGCCATCATGTTGAACGCTTGCACTACGTCAGGACAGTTTTGGCAAGACAGAGAAATGAACACTTCGACGTCGAGCTTTTTGCCGAGTTTCGCGATTTGATCAATCGTTTCTTGCTCCAGTTTGATTGGGTGACCGCCAGAGTGAAGCAGCGCCAGAACCAGAGAAGTAAATTCGTGGCCCATCGGCACACCAGCAAAACGCAGCTGTGTACCTTTGTTTGGGTTGGTCACTGTCATGACTGGTTTGCGATCGCTCGCGGCATCGTCACGTTCTACGCTGATCAGTGGGCTGAGTTCAGCGATTTCATTGGCCAGTGCCAGAATGTCTTGTGAGCCTTTGCTTTCATCTAGGCTGACCACTAAACGGACGTCTTCTTTTAAATTTGTCAGATACTGTTGTAACTGTTGCTTGATCGCTTGGTCTAGCATACGAAAATACCTTTTTCTTTATTATTCAATTTTAGAGTGGTCACTCTGGATAAAAGGGAGAGAGCGGACCGGGCATTTAGGTCGTCAGGTAAAACGCCCAGTTCGCTCTCGAACTAGTTCGTAATCAAAAGATTACTGGCCAGGCTTAGTTAGATTTTGCCAACTAGGTCTAGTGAAGGAGCCAGAGTCTGCTCGCCTTCTTTCCATTTCGCTGGACATACTTCGCCTGGGTGAGAAGCAACGTACTGAGCTGCTTTTACTTTACGCATCAGGTCTTCTGCGTCACGGCCGATGCCTTCTGCAGTGATTTCCATTGCCTGGATAACGCCTTCTGGGTCAATCAGGAATGTTGCACGGTCTGCCAGACCTTGGCCTTCACGCATCACACCGAAGTTGTTAGTGATGTTGCCAGTTTGGTCGCCTACCATGTAGTAGTTGATTTTGCCGATAGTGTCTGAGCTGTCGTGCCATGCTTTGTGAGTGAAGTGGGTGTCAGTCGATACTGAGTACACTTCTACGCCACGTGATTGAAGCTCTGCGTAGTGATCCGCAAGGTCGCCAAGTTCAGTTGGACATACGAAAGTGAAGTCCGCTGGATAGAAGAAAAATACTGCCCATTTGCCCAGAACGTCCTGTTCTGTGATATCAACGAATTTGCCTTCTTTGAATGCTGTTGCGCTAAATGGTTTGATTTTAGTATTAATCATATTCCGAGTTTCCTTTAAGTTATTGGGTTTGGAATGTCTTGTCTTCGGGATGTATATTCCCATCCACACCCAATTTAGGAAAATCGCTTGTAGCTATTCTATTGATAGGCAATTTCTATAGTCAGTTGCGCAAAATAGGCTACGTTCGATAGGTAAAATCCATCAGTATTGACCGCTCATAGGTTAATTTCTTTATTTTTCCGTTGGTTAGTGAGATTGTCTTTGCAAGCGCAACCATTCGGTGGCAGTCTGTTTTTTGTGCGCAACATCGGAAAATACAATCACAAAGGAGCAGGGAACGCGATGGAAATAGCCGTAAATAACCCGCTAAACGTGGCAAATGAAATTCATATTGTGACGCCGCGTCTTATTATGCGGCCCATAACGCGCGAGGAATGGCCGTTATTTCAGCAACTGCATAACGATCCAAACGTTATTTCTCTGTGCTTCGATAAACCAGACGATAACCAGTTGCGGGACAAGTTTGCGCAAAAGCTGGTTCCTTGGGTTGTGAACCAAAACTTGTGGCTGTGTCTGACGATTCAAGAGCGCGAAACTGGAGAGTGGGTGGGCATCACCGGATTTCTCGATGGGCAAGGCGTGGCCGAAGTGGGCTACCTATTACTGACTGAGCAGCACGGCAAAGGCTATGGCACCGAATCGCTGCGTGCGGTCATTGAGTGGGCGCAGCAGGAGTACGACATTCAGCAGTATCGCGCCATTGTGACGCAAGGGAACGTTGGCTCTGAGCGGGTACTGGAAAAGTGCGGCTTTACCTTAGCGCGTATTGAACCGCTGGCGTATGAGATTGGCGGCAAACGCTATGACGACCACATCTATACCCTTCCTACTTGAAGTTGCAGCGGTGTTGGCTGCATTCATTCACCCCAATCACATAGCGTATCTATGCTCATGGGGACTTACTCATTTGCCGCCTACCTGCAACTCCAAGTTGTTTGGGTATCTGCGCATAAGGGGTAACGGCTTTGAATTGAGCTGGTTTTTCATCTATCTATTCCGCTCTTAGTTTCCAACTTCAGGTTTTCAGCAAAGCAGTGCAATCAGTGCTGCTTTGTTTTTGTCGCCGCGATTGCCTGCTGATGCAGCGCGAGCGAGACTTTAGAGGTCGGCATTCGTGCCAGTTCGGCGCTGATCGCCCAGCCTGCACGCGCCACAGCAGGTAAATCTACCCCAGTTTCAATCCCCAACCCATGACACAAATAGAGCACATCTTCTGTCGCCACATTGCCTGCGGCGCCAAAAGCGTATGGGCACCCGCCGAGCCCGGCTACGCTGCTGTCCAGCGTCGTAATGCCCATCGACAAAGCCTGATAGAGATTGGCCAGCGCTTGTCCCCACGTATCGTGAAAATGAACGGCCAGTTGCTCGGTGGGCACATGGCGTTGTACTGCTTCTAGCATCCGCGCGATGCGCAGCGGTGTGCCGGTGCCGATGGTATCGCCAAGTGAGATTTCATAGCAGCCCAGGGCGAGTAAATCCGCCGCCACGCTGGCAACCTGTTCGGGTTGGGTCGGGCCATCATAGGGGCAGTCCGCGACGCAAGAGAGATAACCGCGCACCGGAATGTGTTGCGTTTTCGCCGCCTGCATCAGCGGTTCAAAGCGCTTCAGACTTTCGGCAATCGAACAGTTGATGTTGCGCTGGCAAAAGCCTTCGGACGATGAGGTAAAGATGGCCACTTGATTGGCGCCGCTGGCCATGGCCTGTTCAAAACCTTGCAGATTGGGGGTGAGGGCGGCGTAAATCACGCCGTCTTCTCGCTCAATGCGCGCGAACACTTCGCTGGAATCAGCCATCTGCGGCACCCATTTCGATGACACAAACGAGCCCGCTTCAATGTGGCTTAGTCCGGTTTGCGACAGTTGATTGATCAGCGCCACTTTGGCATCGGTGCTGACAAAATCTTCGTTTTGCAGCCCATCGCGCGCGCCAACTTCCACAATCGTCACTTTTGAGGGCAGTGACATCATTGGCCTCCGTCTTGCTTGTTTTCGGTTTGAATGTCTGCGGCGCGCCAGTCCGGTGTGCGTTTGTCAACAAACGCGTTGAGTCCTTCCTGTCCCTGCGCCGAAATCCGCAGTTCGGCGATCACTTGGCTGGTGTGCGCAATCAGCTTTTGATCAATCGGTTCGGCGTCGCAGCGGGCGCACAAGGCTTTGGCCTGCGTCAGGGCGGCCGGGCTATTGGCTAGGAGTTGCATGGTGAACTGGTTGACCGCTTGTTCGAGAGCATCCGGCTGATAGCCGACCACCTGATGCACCAAACCGAGGTTGAGCGCAGTAGCGGCGTCAATCGTTTCTGCGCTCAGCATGTAGCGCCGCGCTTGGCGATTCCCCATGGCGCGGCAAACATAAGGGCCGATGGTGGCAGGAATCAGCCCGAGGCGCACTTCGCTCAGGCAAAAGCGCGCATTCGGCGCGGCCAGCGCAATGTCGCAGCAGCAAATCAAACCCAAGGATCCACCAAAGGCACTGCCTTGCACGATAGCCATGGTTGGGTGCGGGAACGTGTCCAGCGTCTGCATCAGCAGCGCTAGTTGCGCCGCGTCACTGTGATTATCGGAACGGGATTTACTGGCCATCGAGCGCATCCATTGCAGATCGGCGCCCGCAGAAAAGTGTTGCCCGTTAGCTTGCAGCAACAGAATGCGCACGGCGGGGTTGGATTGAAGCTGAGTGAGCTTATCCAGCAACTGCGAAATCATCACATCATCAAACGCGTTGTGCTTCTCGACGCGGTTGAGGGTTAACGTGGCGATGCCGTCAGCGGACACTTCACACAACACATCGCTTTGACGAGGGTTCATTGTTCTCCTCCCGCTTACATTCGGAAAATACCAAACTGGCTGTCGGCAATTGGCGCTCGCAACGCGGCATTTAACGCTTGGCCCAGAACATCACGGGTTTCGAGCGGATCCAAAATTCCGTCGTCCCAGAGCCTCGCGCTGGCGTAGTAGGGGCTGCCTTGCGTGTCGTACAACTCAACAATCGAGTCGCGAAACGCTCTGGCTTCGTCATCCGGCCACGCTTCCTGCTGGCGCGCTTTCACCTCGCGCCGCACCTGCGTCAGTACGCCTGCTGCCTGTTCGCCACCCATCACCGATATTCGTGCGTTAGGCCACATCCACATCATGGTGGGATCGTACGCCCGCCCGCACATGCCGTAGTTTCCTGCACCATAAGAACCGCCGATGATCACGGTGAATTTGGGCACATCGGCACACGCCACCGCCATCACCAGCTTAGCGCCGTGCTTGGCGATGCCTTCCGCTTCCACTTTCTTGCCCACCATAAATCCGGTGATGTTTTGCAAAAACAGCAGCGGGATTTTACGTTTGGCGCACAGCTCGATGAAGTGCGCGCCTTTTTGCGCCGATTCGGAAAACAGAATACCGTTGTTGGCGACAATGCCAATGCGATGGCCGTGCAACTGAGCAAAGCCGCACACCAACGTGCTGCCATACAACGCTTTGAATTCATCAAACTCGGAATCGTCCACTAAGCGGGCAATGATTTCGCGCACGTCAAACGACAACCGGAGATCTGCGTTGACGATGCCGTATAGCTCTTGCGCGTCATATCGTGGCGGTAAGTATTCTTTTTGTGCGAGTGTCGGTGATTGGTTGGTGCTGGCGATGGCTTGGCGAGCCAGCGCCAGTGCGTGCGCATCGTCATCCGCATAGTAATCGGCCACGCCGGACTTTTTGCAGTGCACATCCGCGCCGCCCAGTTCTTCATCGGTCACTACTTCTCCGGTTGCCGCCTTCACCAAAGGTGGGCCAGCGAGAAAGATGGTGCCTTGCTGTTTGACGATGATGGCGACGTCTGCCATGGCCGGAATGTAAGCGCCGCCGGCGGTGCACAACCCCATTACCACCGCAATCTGAGGAATGCCTTGCGCCGACATGCGTGCCTGATTGTAGAAAATGCGCCCAAAATGATCGCGATCGGGAAACACGTCCGCCTGATGAGGCAGGTTCGCTCCGCCGGAGTCGACCAGATAGACACAAGGCAATTGGCAGCGCTGCGCAATCTGCTGTGCGCGCAGATGTTTTTTGACCGTTAACGGATAATAGGTACCGCCTTTGACGGCGGGATCGTTGGCAATAATCATGCACTCGATGCCGTGAATTTTGCCAATGCCTGCAACCACGCCAGCGCACGGCACTGATTCTTCATACACTTGCCAGGCTGCAAACTGACCGACCTCAAGAAAGAATGAATCGTCGTCAAGCAAGCGTTGCATCCGTTCGCGCACGGGCAGTTTGCCTTTTTGCCGCTGGCGTTCAATCGCCTTTTCTCCGGCGCCCAGTTGGAGTGCCTGACGATGCGTGTGCAGTTGCTTCACCAGTTCACTCATGTGGGTGACGTTGGCCTGAAACAGGTCTGATTCAGGTTTTGCTTTCGTTTTTATCACAGCCATTGCGTCTCCGTTACACGCCTTAGCGCGACTCTTCAAACAGTTCACGACCAATCAGAATGCGGCGGATCTCTGAGGTGCCCGCGCCAATTTCATACAGTTTGGCATCGCGCAGCAGGCGCCCGGCCGGAAACTCATTGATATAGCCGTTGCCGCCGAGTAGTTGAATCGCATCCAGCGCCATTTGGGTGGCCAGTTCGGCGGCGTAAAGAATGACGCCCGCGGAATCTTTGCGCGTCACTTCGCCGCGATCACAGGCATTGGCGACCGCGTAAACATAGGCACGTGCAGCATTCAGGCGGGTGTACATATCAGCGACTTTGGCCTGTACCAGCTGGAATTCGCCAATCGCGTGACCAAACTGTTTGCGGTCGTGCACATACGGCAGCACCAGATCGAGACACGCCTGCATAATGCCCAGCGGCCCGGCGGCCAGTACCACACGTTCGTAATCCAGCCCGCTCATCAGCACTTCGATGCCTTGGTTGAGTTCGCCCAGTATGTTCTCAGCCGGAACGGGGCAGTTTTCAAACACCAGTTCACAGGTATTGGAGCCGCGCATGCCGAGTTTGTCGAGCTTCTGCGCCGGGTAAAAGCCGGGGAAATCGCGTTCGACGATAAACGCGGTGATGCCGCGCGATTTGGCATTGGGATCGGTCTTGGCGTAGACAATGACCACCTGCGCATCCGGGCCGTTGGTGATCCACATTTTGCTGCCGTTGAGCACAAAGTGATCGCCCTGACGCTCGGCTTTGAGCTGCATGCTGACGACATCCGAGCCCGCATTGGGTTCACTCATTGCCAACGCGCCCACCCATGACCCATCCAGCAGTTTGGGCAGGTATGCCTCGCGCTGCTTGGCATTGCCGTTACGAAACAGTTGATTGACGCACAGGTTGGAATGGGCGCCATAGCTGAGGCCGACGGACGCCGACGCGCGGCTGATCTCCTCCATCGCCAGCACATGGGCAAGGTAACCCATCTCTGCGCCGCCGCAGGCTTCATCGACCGTCACGCCGAGCAGCCCCATGTCGCCAAACAGGGGCCAGAGATGCACAGGAAATTGATTATCGTGGTCGATTTGCGCCGCAAGTGGGGCGATGTGTTCGCTGGCAAACGCATGAACCTGCTCTTTGAGCAAATCCAGTGTTTCACCGAGACCGAAATTAAGCGACGGGTACTGGCTGTTCATAACACCTCCATAAGCTTGCATTCAGGCAGTGGAACGCAAGCGGATGAGAACGATGAAACGGCTCAGGTTATTGGGCTTTCAGCGCCAGCTCGCATCGTTGGCGGGCTGCTTCCAGTTCGCCCATCACCACACCGATGTCATCTAGCTGGCGCTGAAGCACCGCTTTCTTTTCATCGATAATGTTGAGCATTTTCACCAACTGTGTCTCGCCTTGATGAGCATCGTAAAGCTCAAACAATTCGCGAATCTCGGCCAGAGAAAACCCAAGGCGTTTACCGCGCATAATCAGCTTGAGGCGAATCTTGTCTCTGCGGTGATAGATTCGCACTGTGCCTTTGCGCTCTGGCTCGATTAATCCCATGTCTTCGTAAAAACGAATGCTTCTTGTCGTAATGTCGAACTCTTTTGCGAGTTCACTGATTTTAAAAGTTTCCACCTGATGATGTCCTCCAACTGCTCATTGTGGTTGAGGATCGTTTGTGCTGTTCAAAATCGGTTACAGAGGCCGATGAGAAAATCTTATTGTTGTTATTTTGTTTCTTTACGTTTACGTAAATGTTAGTGCTATGCTTACGTAAACGTCAAGAAACCGCAGGGCGAAAAATCGCCGGGTTGAAATGACCAAACGGCGCCTGTGCACCGTTTGTCGCCGTATTCAGCAGTACCTGACTTTGCGCCAATCTGTGGTCATCACTTTCGTCAAAGAGGACGGGGCATGGAAAAAGCCATCTGGATTGTATCTGCCAAACGAACGCCGCAAGGGCGTTTTCAGGGAGCATTGAAAGAATACACCGCGCCGCAATTGGGCGGAGCGGCCATTAAAGCGGCATTGAACGACACATCGGCCCCCATTGAACAAGTCGATGAAGTGCTCATGGGCTGCGTTCTGCCTGCCGGCTGCGGCCAAGCGCCAGCAAGGCAAGCGGCACTGAATGCGGGTCTACCGCTCTCGGTGGGGGCAACCACCTTAAACAAAGTGTGTGGCTCTGGCATGAAAGCCGTGATGCTGGCGCATGACCTCATCAAAGCGGGCAGTGCGCAATGCATTATTGCGGGCGGGATGGAGAGCATGACCAATGCGCCGTACCTGCTGAGCAACGCTCGCAGTGGCATGCGGATGGGCCACCAAACTACCTTTGATCACATGTTTCTCGATGGATTGCAGGATGCTTACGACGGGCACCTGATGGGCGTGTTTGCCCAGCAGATCGCCGACAAACTTGAGTTCAGTCGCGAAGCGATGGACGAATGGGCAGCGCTGTCTGCGCAACGTGCCTGGGAAGCGCAGGAGCAGCAACTCTTTGTCGCTGAAATGACGCCGCTGACGTTTGGTAAACAGGCCGAACTGCTCGATTACGACGAACATCCGCGTTCCATCAAGCTCGACAAAATCCCGCAGCTTAAACCCGCCTTTGCCGAAGATGGCAGTGTCACGGCGGCCAACTCCAGTGCCATCGCCGATGGTGCTGCTGCCTTGATGTTGATGGATGAAGAATCCGCGCGTTCGCAAGGTTTGGATCCTTTAGCGGTGATTCGCGGCCACGCCACTCACGCCAGATTGCCAGCAGAATTTACCCTGGCGCCGGTGTACGCCATCGAACAACTGCTGTCGCAGCTTGACTGGACGGTGGATGAAATCGATCTGTGGGAGATTAACGAAGCGTTCGCTGTGGTCACCCAAATCGCCGTGCAGCAGCTTGGGCTGGATGTCGACAAAGTGAATGTCAAAGGCGGTGCTTGCGCGCTGGGTCACCCGATCGGAGCCAGTGGCGCGCGCATTCTGGTCACGTTGATCCACAGCCTGCGTCAGTTGCAGGCGCTGGGCGTCAACGGCGATAAGTCAGAGCAGAAAGTGATGCGCGGCGTTGCATCGCTCTGTATCGGCGGCGGTGAAGCCACGGCCATCGCGATTGAAATTCCGCTGTCGGAAGCCTGAAGTCAATAGGTTGAAACTAACAGCCTGAAACTAAAAGCGTTTGTGAAACACGCGAGAGCCGCACGGACAACGGCAACGGATACAGCACAACTCCCGTGCGGCGCCCAATATTGAACCCATGATCGACAAGGACAACGTTATGCTAAACCCGGTTCCTTTATTCATTGATGGTGAATTTCGTCAGTCGGCCACCAAAGCGTGGGTTGACGTCACCAATCCGGCGACCAATGACGTCATCGCCTCGCTGCCCTGCGCAACGGATCTCGAAATGAGCGAAGCCATCACCAGTGCGCTGATTGCTTTCCAGAGCTGGAAACAGGTTGCGGTGCCAGAGCGCGCGCGTCTGATGCTGCGCTACCAACATCTGTTGAAAGAACATCATGATGAGCTGGCGCAAACGCTATCGCAGGAAACCGGTAAAACACTGGCGGATGCGAAAGGCGATATCTGGCGAGGCATCGAAGTGGTGGAGCAGGCGGGCAACATCGCCAGTAATATGATGGGGGAGATGGTTGAAAACGTCGCCAGCGACATCGACACGTACTCTATGATTCAGCCGCTGGGGGTGTGCTGCGGTATTACGCCATTTAACTTCCCCGCCATGATCCCGTTGTGGATGTTCCCGCTGGCGATTGCTGCTGGTAACACTTTCGTCTTGAAACCGTCTGAACAGGTACCGCTGACGTCCGTTCGCCTCGCCCAACTGTTTGAACAAGCGGGCGCGCCGAAAGGCGTGTTGCAAATTGTTCACGGGCGCAAAGAACAGGTCGATTTTCTGCTCGAACACCCTGAAATCAAAGCCATCTCTTTTGTCGGTTCGGTGAAAGTGGCGCAATACATTTATCAGCAAGGGACGCAGAACTTTAAGCGTGTGCAGGCGTTTGCCGGGGCGAAAAACCACATGGTGGTGATGCCGGATGCCAATAAAGAGCAGGTGATCAACAATCTGGTCGGTGCGTCGGTAGGCGCGGCGGGTCAGCGCTGCATGGCGATCTCGGTGGCGGTGCTGGTGGATGGCGCGAAAAAATGGCTGCCGGATCTGAAAGCTGCGATGGCGAAAATGCATCCGGGTCGCTGGGACGACAGCAATGCGGCGTACGGGCCGCTGATCAGCCCACAAGCCAAAGAGCGGGTACAATGCCTGATCCAACAAGGGATCGACGAAGGTGCCGTGTGCGAACTTGATGGTCGCCAATGCGAAGTCGACGGACTGCCCAACGGCAACTGGGTTGGGCCGACGCTGTTTAGCGGCGTCAGTACCGACATGAGCATTTACCGCGAAGAAATTTTTGGCCCGGTGTTGGTGTGTCTGGAAGCCGATTCGCTGGAAGAAGCCATCGACATCATCAACAGCAATCCGTATGGCAACGGCACGTCAATTTTCACCGCCAGCGGCGCGGCGGCGCGCAAGTTCCAGCATGAGATTCAGGTGGGTCAGGTCGGGATCAACGTGCCCATTCCGGTGCCACTGCCATTCTTCTCATTTACCGGTTGGCGCGGCAGTTTCTACGGCGATTTGCACGCATACGGCAAGCAGGCGGTGCGCTTTTACACCGAAACCAAAACCGTCACGGCGCGCTGGTTTGACGACGATATTCCCAGTGGTCCGAACCTGACGATTCATCTGCGCTAATCCGCAGATTTAGTTTTCACGACACGACGATTCGGAGCTCATTATGGATTTTGAATTCAACGAAGATCAACGAGCGTTTGCTGACACCGCTCGCCAGTTTGCCAGTGAGCGGCTGGCACCGATGGCGGCCACGTGGGACGAAGAACACATCTTTCCAAAGGATGTGCTGCGCGAAGCGGGCGAGCTAGGCTTCCTCTCGCTCTACACGCCGGAAGACGAGGGCGGGCTTGGCCTCAGCCGCCTTGATGCCTCATTGATTTTTGAGCAACTGGCGATGGGGTGTACCTCCACCACCGCGTTTATGACCATTCACAACATGGTGACGTGGATGGTCGCGAGCTTTGCAACGGCGGATGCCAAAGCGCAGTTTTGTCCCAAACTGGTCACCGGCGAATGGCTCGGCTCCTATTGTTTGACCGAACCCAATGCGGGCTCCGATGCCGCTTCGCTCACCACATCAGCAACCAAAGCCGGCGATGGCTATCTGCTGAGTGGCAGCAAAACCTTTATTTCAGGCGCCGGCGATACCGATGTGCTGGTGGTGATGGCGCGCACTGGCGAGGCTGGTCCGAAAGGCATTTCCGCTTTTGTGGTGCCCTCGCAGGCAGACGGCATTACCTACGGGCGCAAAGAGCCGAAGATGGGCTGGAACAGTCAGCCGACTCGTTCGGTCACCTTCGATAAAGTGCACGTGCCAGCCAGTGCTTTGCTGGGCGAAGAGGGCCAAGGGTTTACCTTTGCGATGAAAGGGCTGGATGGCGGGCGAATCAACATCGCCACCTGCTCGGTCGGTACGGCGCAACAGGCGCTCAATCAGGCGACGCAATACCTGCAAGAGCGCAAACAGTTCGGTCAATCGCTGGCGCAGTTTCAGGGATTGCAATTCAAGTTGGCGGACATGGCGACCGAACTGGTCGCGGCGCGTCAATTGGTGCGTTACGCCGCCAGCAAACTGGATCGCGGTGATCCGCAAGCGACGGCTTACTGCGCGATGGCGAAACGCTTTGCTACCGATGTCGGTTTTCAGGTGTGTGATGCCGCGCTGCAACTGTATGGCGGCTATGGTTACATCAAAGAGTATCCGCTGGAGCGCCATTTCCGCGATGTGCGGGTGCACCAGATCCTCGAAGGCACCAATGAAATCATGCGCCTGATTGTGGCGCGTCGGCTGTTGTCTGACGGGGGGGAACTGCTGTAAGCCAGCGCCCCAACATGTAAGTCAGCACAAAAAAATCAAGGAGTGGTTATGACGTCCAACAGTTACTCACCACAACACCCGGCCACGGATGGCGAATCCCATGCGCTGATCGGTTTTCATCTGCATCATCATGTGGCCGTGGTCACCATGAACAATCCGCCCGCCAACACCTGGACGGCGCAAAGTTTAGAACAGCTTAAAACGCTGGTGCAGTCGCTCAATCTCAACAAAGAAGTCTACGCCTTGGTACTGACGGGCGCTGGTGAGAAGTTTTTCTCGGCCGGGGCGGATCTCAAACTGTTTGCCGATGGCGACAAAGCGCGTGCGCTCAAAATGGCGCGCGTGTTTGGTGAAGCGTTTGAAGCGTTGTCGGAATTTCGCGGCGTTTCGATTGCGGCGATAAACGGCTATGCGATGGGCGGTGGTTTGGAAGCGGCGCTTGCGTGCGACATTCGCATTGCCGAAGAACAAGCAGTGATGGCGCTGCCGGAAGCCAAAGTCGGGCTGCTGCCGTGCGCGGGCGGCACACAAAATCTCACCGCGCTGGTGGGCGAAGGTTGGGCCAAACGGGTGATCTTGTGCGGCGAGCAACTGACTGCTGCCAAAGCGCACGAGATTGGTTTAGTGGAAGAGGTGGTCGCCCAAGGCGAAGCGCTCAATCGCGCGATTGCGATGGCAGAATCGGTCGCGCAGCAATCGCCCTCATCGGTGGCGGCATGCAAAAAGCTGATTCAGCAAACCCGCTTTGCACCGCGCCAGCACGGGCTGATCAAAGAGCGTGAATACTTCCTAGATCTATTCGATACCGAGGATCAGACCGAAGGCGTGCAGGCCTTTCTGCAAAAACGTGCGCCGCAATGGAAAAACCAGTAAGCGGTATGCAGTAAGTAATAAGGCAGAACGTTCGCCACGCAAGTTGCAAATTATCAGGAGGCAATATGACGGACCGGGTCAGTTTTCAGGAGCTTTGGTGCCGGGACCAAACACATAAGATTGGGATTGCGACCTTAGACAATCCGGCGTCGCTCAATGCGCTCAGCTACAACATGCTGGCACTGCTGTTTGACCAGCTCAAACAGTGGCAGGACGACGAACAGATGATGTGCGTCATTCTCGAAGGCGGCGGCGACAAAGCGTTTTGCGCCGGCGGCGATGTACGCACCATGCACAACGTCATGCGCGACAAATGCAAAGCCGAAGTGCAGGCGTTTTGCACCGAATACTTCTCACTTGAATATGAGTGCGACTACCTGATTCACACCTACAGTAAGCCGATCATCGCCTGGGGCGACGGCATTGTGATGGGTGGTGGCATGGGGCTGTTTATGGGATGCAGCCATAAAGTGGTCACGCCCCGCACACGCATGGCGATGCCGGAAATCAGCATCGGACTCTATCCCGATGTGGGCGGCACCTGGTTTTTGAACCGCTTACCCAAAGGCGTTGGGCTGTTTTTGGGCCTGACGGGCGCGTCCATCAACGCCACCGATGCGATTGATATTCGCATGGCTGATTACCTGCTGCTGCACGAACACCATTCGGCCATGCTGGAACGCTTACAAGCGCAGCGCTGGGAAGGCAACGGTTTTACCGTGGTTGGCAATGTTTTGAGCGAACTGGCGCTGATGGTCGATGACGCCGAACCAGAGAGCCAATTGCTGCCGTATTTGTCCAACATTCAGTCGGCTTGTCGCGCCGATACTCTCGTTGATATCTGCGACAACATTCTTGGTATCCGTGGCGACGACAAGTGGATCGCCAGCGCGCGAAATAACCTCGCCGCAGGCAGCCCGATTTCGGCGCACATCACCTATCGCCAACTCACCGAGTGCAGCCAGTTAACGCTGGCTGAGTGTTTTCGTTTGGAGCTGACGCTGTCGGTTCGCAGCGCCTTACTGGGCGAATTTCAGGAAGGGGTGCGCGCGCGCTTGATTGATAAAGATGGCGCACCGACCTGGCGTTATGGCTCGGTGGCCGAAGTGGATACCGCCGTGATTGATGAACTCTTTACCTCATTGTGGAACGACGCCGCGCATCCGCTGGCGTCGCTGGGACAAGCCCACTAACCACACCATTTCAAGGAGACAGAACATGAGCACCATCGCGTTTATAGGACTGGGTAACATGGGCGGCCCAATGGCTGAGAATCTGCTCAAGGCTGGATTGTCGGTGCGGGTGTTTGACCTCAACACTCAGGCGGCCAAAAAACTGGAACCGCTGGGTGGAGTGGTTGCTGAGTCTCTGCCCGCAGCGGTGGAAGGCGCCGACACCGTGATCACCATGCTGCCCGCGGGCGCGCATGTTCGCGCGGTTTACTTGGGCGATCACAGCGGCGGTGTGGGGCTGCTCAATATGATCGAAAGCGGCACCTTTCTCATCGACTGCTCAACGATTGATCCGGAATCTGCGCGGTTGGTGGCGGCTGAAGCCGAGAAAAAAGGTTTTGAGTTTGTCGATTCTCCGGTTTCCGGCGGCGTGGCGGGCGCGAAGGCGGGCACATTGACCTTTATCGTCGGCGGTACCGATTCGGCGTTTAAAAAGGCGCACGATGTGCTCAAACACATGGGCAAAAACATCTTCCATGCGGGCAATGCCGGTGACGGCCAAATGGCCAAGATCTGCAACAACCTGATGCTCGGCATTCTGATGTCCGGCACGTGTGAAGCGCTCAATCTTGGCATGGATAACGGCCTAGACCCAACAGTGCTGTCGAACATCATGCTGCAAAGTTCAGGGCGCAACTGGGCGCTGGAGCTTTACAACCCGTGCCCGGGCGTGATGGAAAACGCGCCTGCCAGCAACCAGTATCAACCGGGCTTTATGAGCAAACTGATGCAAAAAGACCTCGGGCTGGGCATTGATGCGGCGCTGAAAAGTCAATCATCGATTCCGATGGGCTCGCTGGCGCGCAATCTGTACGCTTTTCACAACGCAAACGGCAACGAAGAACTCGATTTCTCCAGCCTGTTTGAGTTCTATCGCTCACGGGGCTAAGCCGCTGGCAGGGAGAAAAAACATGAATCTTAGAGACAGTGTGATTGTGATTACCGGTGCCGGACAAGGGCTGGGGCAGATGATGGCGGTGACGCTGGCGCAAGCCGGAGCCGATTTAGCACTGCTGGACATGAACGAGCAGGGGCTGCTCGATACTCAGAAGCAGTGCCACATGCTGAGCGCCAAAGCCATTTATTACGTCATGGATGTGACCAACGAGGCGCAGGTGGTGAAAACCTTCGAAGACATCGTCATCGATTTTGGTCATGTCGATGGACTGATCAACAACGCGGGCATTTTGCGCGATGGTTTGCTGGTGAAAGTCAAAGATGGCCAGATAAGCAAAATGTCCCTTGAGCAATTTGATACCGTGATGAATGTTAACGTGACCGGCACTTTCCTGTGCGGACGCGAAGCGGCGGTCAAGATGATTGAAACCAAACGCAAAGGCGTGATCATCAACATCTCCAGCGTCGCGCGCGCAGGCAATATCGGCCAAACCAACTATTCGGCATCTAAAGCGGCGGTAGCAACGATGGCCACCAGTTGGGCGCGAGAGCTGGCACGTTATGGCATTCGCGCAGCGGCCATTGCGCCGGGGATTGTGCACACCGCGATGGCCGATCAAATGAAACCGGAAGCGATTGAACGGCTGAAACAGATGGTGCCCGTCGGGCGTATGGGAGAGCCGGGCGAAATCGCGCATGCGGCGAAATACATTCTGGAAAACGACTACTTTACTGGCCGAGTGCTGGAAATTGACGGCGGGATGCGCATGTAACGCGGCGTGTTTACCGCAATTCACCAAGCCCGCTTTATGCGGGCTTTTTTGTGCCTGCGCTTCGCTGCGGTGGTACTCGCTCGGATTATTTCATATCTGCAATTCAGACTTGCCAATACTGTAATTAACATCCTGTTAACGCTTGGCTATTCTCAAAGGGCTAACAACAAGGAAGGTGAATGTGGTCAAGACGTTAACCGCTGCGCAGGCAGCAGAATGGATCGCCGATGGCGATGCCGTCATGCTTGGCGGCTTTATTGGCAGCGTGGTTCCCGAAGCGATTGAACGCGCAATTGGCGAACGCTTTGAGCGCAGTGGCAAGCCGCAGGATCTCACCCTGTTGTTTGCCGCCGGGCAGGGCGATGGTAAAAGCCGCGCGGTGAATCATCTTGCGCAGGAAGGGTTGGTCCGCCGCGTGATTGGCGGCCACTGGGGCTTGGTGCCCAAGCTGCAAGCGCTGGCAGTCAATAACAAGATCGAAGGTTACAACCTGCCACAAGGGGTGATTTCCCATTTGCTGCGCGACACCGCAGCCGGAAAACCGGGCACGCTGAGCAAAGTCGGCCTCGGCACGTTTGTGGACCCGCGTATCGAAGGTGGGCGCATCAACAGCCGCACGCAAACTGATTGGGTCGAAGTGGTCGATTTTCGCGGTGAAGAGTTTCTGTTTTATCGCCGCCTGCCAGTGAACGTGGCGATTTTGCGCGGCACCACTGCCGACCAAAACGGCAACATCACTATGGAAGATGAGTGTTTGATCGTTGAAAGTTTAGCTGCCGCGCAGGCGGCAAAGAACCAAGGCGGTAAAGTGATTGTGCAGGTGAAACGTGTGGTGGAAGCGGGCATGCTCGACCCGCACGCGGTCAAGATACCGGGGATTTTTGTTGATGCTGTGGTGGTGTGTGACAACCCCGCCGATCACATGCAAACTTTCGCCACACAGATGAATCCGGCGTTTGTCGGCCGCCCGGGTGGCGAGGCGGTGAAACCGCAAGCGGTGGATGATGCGCTTGACGCCAAAACCATTATCGCCCGCCGCGCCGCGATGGAACTGCGCTCTGGTGCGATTCTCAATCTGGGCATCGGCGCGCCGGAATACGTCGCGGCGGTGGCGCGCGAAGCGGGTATTTTGGATCAGTTCACGCTGACGGTCGAACCGGGCGCGGTCGGCGGCGAGCCAGCGGCAGGGCTTGATTTTGGCGCGTCGCGCTATCCGCAGGCGATCATCAGCCAGGATCAGATGTTCGACTTCTACGATGGCGGCGGCATCGATCAAGCGTTTCTGGGCTTAGCGCAGTGCGACCGTCTCGGCGATATCAATGTGTCGCGCTTTGGTTCGCGCATCGCAGGGTGCGGCGGTTTCATCAATATCACCCAGAACGCCAAGGAAGTCTTTTTCTGCGGCACCTTTACCGCGCAAGGGCTGCAAACCGAAGTGGTGAACGGCGAACTGCGCATCGTAGCAGAAGGCCAGCAAGTCAAATTCCTTCCCGCTGTCGAACAGATCACATTCAGCGCAGCGCAGGCGCGTAAAATGAACAAACCCGTATTGTATATCACCGAGCGCGCGGTCTTCACCCTGACCGAACGTGGCTTAACGCTGACGGAAATTGCACCGGGAATGGATCTCAAGCGCGATGTGCTCGCGCAGATGGGCTTTGAACCTTACATCAGCCCAGGGCTGAAACTGATGGATGAGCAGATTTTTAAGCCTCAATTTACGTTAAGGATTGATCATGAATAATCAGCAAAAAGTGGCGGTCGTCACCGGCGCCGCGCGCGGAATTGGGCGCGCGATCAGTGAGCAGCTACTTGAAGATGGCTTCAAGGTTGTCGGGCTCGACATTTCACCGGTTGAATGGGCCAGCCAAGAACAGACCCGCAACGAGCGGGTCAGCAGTTATCAGGTGAACTTGTGTGATGCCCAAGCCGTGGCGCAAACCGTCGCCTGTATCGCCGAGCAGCATCAACGGGTGGATGTGTTGGTGAACAACGCTGGCATCACTCGGGATGCGATGCTGACCGACATGCTCGAAAGTGACTGGAACAGTGTGTTGGATGTGAATCTCAAAGCCGTTTTTCTGTTAACCCAGAAGATCGCACCGCTGATGTTGGCGCAGGGCAGTGGTAGCATCGTGAATATCTCTTCCATCGTCGGTACCGACGGTAACATCGGCCAAAGCAACTACGGCGCCAGTAAAGGCGGCGTGATTGCAATGAGCAAAGGCTGGGCCAAAGAACTGGCCCGCAAAGGCGCGCAAATTCGCGTTAACTGTGTCGCGCCGGGCTTTATCGAAACCGACATGACCAAAGACCTGCCCGAAAAAGTGATTGGTTACATGACCTCAAAAACACCGCTCGGGCGCATGGGCTCCGTGCAAGATATCGCCCACGGTGTGTCCTTCCTCGCCTCAGACAAAAGCCGTTTTATCACCGGACAGGTACTGAAAATCGATGGTGGTTTGGTGTTGTAAGTGTTTGGGCGAATTGACAAGCTGATACGGTAACGAAATATCTGGTCAGTGTTGCGCTGATTTTCTAAAGCTCCCCCAACTTTTTGGGGGAGCTGAACACTCATCTCACCATGTGGTCATCCGACTTACTTTTCATAAAACTCAGTGGAGTGTACCCAGTTTGTTTTTTAAAAAATGCGATAAACGCACTGTCAGAAGAGAAACCTAGCCAATCAGAGACATCGTTGACTTGCTTTTCTCTAGACAGTAATTCAATGGCCTTCAATAAACGCCATTGCTGCCTCCAGTCTTGGTAGGACATCCCCGTTTCAGTTTTGAATAGTCGACTCACGGTTTTAGTGCTTGCACCAACGGAATCGGCAATCGAAGTCAGGTCTGGTACTAAAAAAGATTCTTGCATCAATTGTGCTCGGAATTTTTGAAGTCGTCGATTTGACGGCAAAGGCAATTGGAACGCATGACGTTTCGCTGCATAAAACTCTTCCCAAAACAGAGCCGTCGTATTTTGCATTTCATTTTCTGGTTTGTCCCATGCCCACAGTGCCATTTTATCAATCAAAGCCTTTAGCAAAGCATCTACCTCTACCATGGTCATGGTCGTTGGGCAGTCAAACATATCACAATCGAAATACAGTGAGCGATAAGCCACCACGTTAGTCATCATCACTCGATGTTGAGTGTATGGTGGAATCCATACCGCTTTTGTCGGCGGCAAAATGCAGAGTAAGTTATTTAAAACAAAGCTCATACATCCTTGGGGCGCATAGAGCAGTTGTCCTTTCTTGTGCTGGTGCATACCTGAATCGTGTTTAGCGATATCGGCTGCGATCCCTATCACGCAAGCGGTTAATTTATCTGCATCAAACTGGGTTTGTTCATCGATAATTGCCATTTGTCCGAATCTTGTTGTTTTTGGTATGAATGTTGTTAATGGGTAAAGGATAGCCTCATCTATACTGCGCGCCAAGTTCATACATGAGGACACAAGATGAATATAAAACCTTCATTAGGGTTGATGGTTGTACTGCTGATGTTTCCGCAAATCGTGGAAACCACTTACAGCCCAGCTTTGGGGTCTATTGCTCAATCATTCTCCGTCAGCTATTCCCAAGCTGCCCAAACGTTATCGGTATACTTCTTGGCGTTCGCTGTTGGCGTCGTGGTCTGGGGAATATTGGCAGACAAGTTGGGTAGACGCCCAACAATGATGATTGGCTTGTTTATTTACGGTATTTCGGCTTTGGTAGCGATGTATACGGAGAGCTTTTTCATCATTATGGTCGCACGGGCATTGAGTGCGTTCGGCATTGCGGTCGGGTCCGTTGTGACACAGACGATGCTTCGCGATGCGTTTAGCCGCGAAGAATTAGGTAAAGTTTTTAGCGTAATGGGAATTGGGATCTCCATTAGCCCTGTATTAGGCATGCTCTTAGGTGGCCAACTGACAGCAATGGGTGGTCATCACTATGTGTTCTTGGCACTGTTTGTCATGGCTCTAGCCTTATTCTTGTACAACCTCTTTAAACTTCCAGAAACGCAAATGGAGCGTCAGCCGCTTCGACTGGGCTGTTTAAGCATGCGTATGTGGAAGGATTCACACATATGGTTCTCAGCGTTGTTAGTTGCGTTGTACAACATTGCTCTATTTTCCTATTACCAGCTTGGCGCATTTACTTTTGCAGAATTAGGTTATGGTTCTGAACAGTTTGGCTACAGCGGTGTGGTATTGGGATTTGGCACGTTATTAGGCAGTTACTTAAACAAAACGTTACTTTCCAAACAAGTGTTACAACGTTCGCTACTTTGGGTGTCGGCAATGCTGTTAACGGCAGGTGCGATAGGGGTTTACATCACGTTAGATTCTATCTGGTTTGTGGCATCGATGATGTTGGTGGTGATGTCTTTTGGTATCGCGATTCCCAACGTGCTGAGCGTTGCTTTGGTTGACTATAAGCCGCAAGCGGGAAGCGCTGGTGCACTGTTCGGGCTATTGTATTACTTATTGATTGGTGGCGGATTGGCTCTGGTTGGCGAAGTTCAACATTTAGGTAAAGTGCTTATAGTCGTTAGCGCCGCGACTGTGGTGGTGACATCGTTGCGAAAGTAATCGGTCACAGGTCGTGCGGTGTAATAGTTGGATACGACAAATAGTTCACCCAGCAATACAAAGAAAGGGGCGTAATGCTACTTAACTCAGTTCAACGTTGGTCGTGACCTAACCTAGGCGCACAACGAATCGTTAGATTTCAGTCTACAAAAAAGCCGTCAGAAGACGGCTTTTGATGTCATTGTTGAGGGCTTAAGCACAGCACTTTTTGTACTTTTTGCCGCTGCCGCAAATGCATGGTTCGTTGCGGTTTGGTGTTTTGTCAAAGGTAATTGTTTTAGGATTGTTTAATACCGTATCAAGTTCAACCGTGTTCTCTGGTTGATTTGCGTCGACGACAATATTAACGACCAGAGCGTGCTCAGAAAGCAATGCTTCGATCTCGGCTTTACGAGCTTCGGTTGGCACGACAACGTTGATTGGAGCTTCTTCCGTGCCTGCTTTCACATCACGTTTGACGTTGTAGCCTGAAATGACGTGGTTTTGCCTCGCATCGATTCGACCTTTGAAAAATAGTTTGGACATTTGAAACTCACTGATGATGGGTGTGGTGTAATTGGGCGGCGATTATACGGAACTATGGCAATTGATAAAGCAGTTCCTACGATGGGCATCGGATTCCTGCATCACAACATGTCAAAAGGGACTGTCAACGCGTGGCGTTTCCAGTCCCTCATCTGTTTTGGTGAATGAATGCCGTGTTAATGCACTACCTGCCTTTTACCCATACGCCACGCTGGGTACCCACAAGACGAGCTGCGGCCAGATCACCAAGCACACCAGTGCCAGCAACTGAATCACGATAAACGGGACGACGCCGCGATAAATCTCTTTGAGCGTAATGCCTTCCGGGCAGACGCCTTTGAGGTAGAACAGCGCAAAGCCGACAGGTGGGGTGAGGAAGCTGGTTTGCAGCGCCATCGCCACCAACATCACAAACCATACCAGGCTCGGGTTATCCACCACGCCATGACCATCCAATTCAAACCCTAGGCTGGCCACAACGGGCGCGAGCAGCGGCAGGGCGATCAGCGTGATTTCAATCCAGTCGAGGAAGAAGCCGAGGAAGAACACGATCATCAGAATAAACGCGATCACGCCGTAGGGGCCGAACGGCAATCCGGTGAGGAAGGATTCGATCAGCTCGTCACCGCCGAGTTCGCGCAGCACCAAGGCAAAGCACGACGCGCCAAGGAAAATCATAAAGATATAGGCGGTGGTGCCATACGAGGTCAGCACGACTTCTTTGAGCACCTTGAGGTTGAGTTTGCGGTTGTACGCGGCCAGCAACGTCGCGCCCAAAGCACCAATGCCGGAGGCTTCGGTGGGCGTGGCAATTCCCGCGAAGATGGAGCCTAACACCACCACAATCAGAATCACGGTTGGCGTGATGTCTTTAAACACCTGCAGGATCAGGCGCCAGTCGACTGGCTGTACGTCTTCCGGAATTGGCGCGCGTGCTGGTGAAAGCTTACCGACCACCAGAATGTAGGTGATGTAGAGCGCGCCAAGCAGCAGTCCCGGCAGGAGTGCGCCCATAAACAGGTCGCCGACCGAAAGCCCCAGTTGATCAGCCATAATAACCAGCATGATGGATGGCGGCAGCAGAATGCCGAGCGTTCCGGCGGACGCGACTGTGCCAAGCGCGAGTGGCATGTGATAGCCCTGACGCATCATGGTCGGCAGCGACATGACGGTCAGCAGCACGACCGATGCGCCGATAATGCCCGTCGAGGCCGCGAGAATAATCCCGATCGCCATCACCGTCACCGCAAGGCCGCCGTGCACTTTACCGAACAGTTGCTGCATGGAGGCCATCAGCTTTTCGGCGATACCGGATTTATCGAGCATATTGCCCATAAAGATAAACATCGGCAGCGCAACCAGAATCCAGTTATCCATGATCTTGTAGATGCGGTTCACCACCAGGCCGATGCTGGTGTAATCGAGCCCGGTAAAGGTGTCGAGATACAAATCCGCGCAGTAGCCAATCGCCCCGAACACAATGCCAATGCCGCCGAGCACGTACGCCACCGGAATGCCGGTAAACAGCAGCAGTATGAAGGAGCCAAACATGGCAATCACAATCCATTCATTCGGTTCCATGCGGCGCTCCTTTAATCAGGGTATCGAAGTTTCTCAGCACGCCCGCCAGCATTGCCATCAGCAGCAGAGAGAAACTGAGGGGAATCACGCTTTTGATCAGCCAGCGATAAGGCAGGCCGGAGGGTGACGAGGAGCTTTCATTCATTCGCCACGACTCATAGGCGAAATCGTACGAGTGCAGGATCACCACCACCACAAACGGCATCGCCAGAAACAGGGTGCCGAGAATGTCGATGATGGCTTTTTTTCGGGTGCTGAACTTGTGGTAGAACAGGTCGACCCGAACATGCAGATTGGTGATTTGCGCATACGCCGTACCAAACATCACGGCGGTTGCGTAAAGATGCCACTGTAACTCTTCCAGCGTGACTTGACCGTTGGAGAAGACTTTGCGCAACACTACCTGAAGGATGATGATGCCAACCAACAGCAGGTTGGCCCAGGCAAAGACTTTGCTCACGGACGAAACGCCACGTTCAATATGCAGGTAGAGAGGCACAGCAGGCGTAGATGCGAGAACCTTGCTCATTCGTGCTTCCTTAGAAAAAGGGCCGGCCCGAGAGCCGGCGAAAATGATTATTGCGTGTGCGATTTACGTGGCAGGAAGGCGTTCTCTTCCCACAGCGCGTAATCGTGGCGGAACTTGCTCAGGTCGTCCCACACTTTGGCAAAGAACGGGTCGGCTTTTTTCTTCTCGTCGACCACTTCCATCCAGGTGGTTTCAAACAGGTTGAGCATGGTGTCGTTCCAGTAACGGATCTCCACGCCATTCTGCTGCGCTTTTTGCATCGCGGAGTATTGAATCGCTTCGCCTTCCGCGATTGAGTAGGTCATGGTCGCCATACAGGTGGTTTCCACGGCGCTTTGCTGCGCTTTGTCCATCTTCTTCCAGGTGTCTTTGTTGATCAGCAATTCAAACACCGTTGACTGTTGGTGCCAGCCCGGGAAGTAGTTGTATTTCACGATCTTGTAAAAGCCGAGGCGTTCGTCGATGGCTGGCTGAGAGAATTCAGACGCATCAATCGCGCCTTTTTCCAGTGCGCCGAAAATCTCGCCGCCCGGCATCTGCACAGTGCCCACGCCCAGTTTTTCCATCACCGACGCGCCAAGGCCAAAGAAGCGCATGTTGAGGCCTTTCAGATCCTCTGGTTTTTCAATCGGCTTTTTAAACCAGCCGGACGTTTCCGGAGAGATGATGGCACACGGCAACACTTTGACGTTGTAACCGCCTTGGTCGTACATCTCTTGGTAGAGTTTCAGGCCGTTACCGAAGTAGAGCCACGCCATGTATTCACCGGCTTCCGGGCCAAAGGGGACTGAAGAAAAGAGGGCGGCGGCCGGAAGGGTGCCTTGCCAGTAACCAGCGGTGGCGTAACCGGAGTTTACTTTACCGGTAGAAACGGCATCGAGAATTTCCGCCGGATTCACCAGTTTGCCGGGTTCATAAATTTTCATTTTGATGGTGCCACCGGAGGTGTCGGTGATGTGGTCGGCGTACCATTGAATCGGGGTGCCGAGCGCAGGCAGATGCGTGCCGAACGCGACCGGGGTTTTGAGTAGAATCTTTTCCGCCGCCTGAACATTAAACGTGAGTGCTGTCGCCGCAATCGAAAGGCTGGTGGCAAGTGCAACTTTAGTGAAAGCCATTGCTAACTCCTGTGGGGTAAGTTCCTTGTTTTGAGTGTAAAAATGTGAACATCCCAAGCTCATTGATGTTAATGAGATGTTACATTTAGTCTCAAGTGTAGAGGGCGAAACGCATCGCCTCTATTGGGAAAACTGCGCAAATTTTGTCAGTAATATGTGCAGAAAATGGCGAGTTTTGTCCGTAAAACTACGTACACAGCCAAGGATGAGGCCAGAGTTTTCATGGGATTGATCAGTAACCGTAAGCTGACGGTGAATATCTTGCTGCTGTCGATTGTGCCGCTGATTGTGGTGGTCGGCATTGTGGCCAGCATTCTGTTCAGTCAGGCCAGAACGCTGGTGGAAGATCAGGTGCAGCTCACGCGCAACAACGTGCTGGCGGCAAAACGTCAGGAGTTGCAACAGTACGTCGAACTGGCGCTGAAAAGCATCGAACCCTACTACCGCGATGCGCAGCTGGAAGAGGCCGAGGCCAAGCGTTTGGTGTCGGAAAAGCTCAGTCAGCTCACCTATGGCCGCGACGGCTATTTCTTTGTCTACACCTGGGGCGGCGAAGCGCTGGTGCTGCCGTATCAGCCGGAACGTGTCGGGCGCAATTGGTGGGATGTGGAAGACTTTCACGGCAAAAAACTGCTGCAGGAGCTGATTGAAGTGTCCAAACAGGGCGGTGGGTTTGTCGAGTATTACTGGCACAAGCCGTCGACGCAGGAGCCGTTGCCTAAACTGAGCTACGCCATCGCGCTGGAAAAATGGGGCTGGATGCTCGGCACCGGCGTCTATCTGGATGATATCGAGCGTCAGATTCAGCACATGCAAAGCGGCTTTGACCAGAACATCGGCAAAAGCAGCAGCGCTTTGTTTGGCGTGGTGTTTATTGCGGTATCGGTGATTGCCGGGCTGGGCGCATCGCTCAACCTGAATGTGCGCCGTATGGCGAACGAGCAACTGAGCCAGCTTAACCAGCAGATCATCAATTCGCAGGAAAATGAGCGCCAGCGCGTGTCGCGAGAGCTGCACGATGGCGTGAACCAGTTGTTGGTGGCCGCCAAATACCGGATTGATAACGTGCAGCGCGAGCAGGATGAGCAGCGTAAGCAAACCGAGCTGGAAGCGAGCAAAGAGGTGATGGAGCACGCGATTGTCGAGCTGCGGCGTATCTCGCGTGATTTGCGTCCGCCGCAGCTTGACGATTTAGGGCTGGTGGCGGGTATTGAAGCGTATCTCAATGATCTGCGCCGCCGCACCGATTTGGAACTGGTGTTTGAACACGATATCGACGGCGTCGATATGGTCGCCGAAGTGGAAACCACCTTGTATCGCGTGGTGCAGGAGTCGCTGCATAACGTGGAAAAACATGCCGAAGCCAGTGGCGTGGATGTGGTGATGCAGCGCGAAGGACGGCTGCTGATCCTCACCATCAGCGACGATGGCAAAGGCATCACCAAAGAGCGATTGAAACAGAAAACAGCGCCGCAGGATCACATGGGGCTGCAAAATATGAAGGAACGGGTACAGGCCATTGGAGGCCAGTTTTCGGTGTCGAGTGAGGTGGGCGAAGGCACTGAAATTCGCGTCAGTTTGGACATGGAGTTTGTATGATAAAGCTAGTATTGGCCGATGATCACCGCTTAATGCAGGATGGTCTGAAATCGCGTCTGGAACGGGAAGATAACCTCAGCATTCTGGCTTGTGTCGGTACGGGAGACGACGCACTGGATATGACGCGCAAGCTCAAGCCGGATGTGCTGCTGCTCGACATCAACATGCCGCGCATGAACGGTTTGGAGGTTTTGGAGCGCATTCAGCAGTCGAATCTCAGTACCTCGGTGATCATGCTGTCGATGCACGACAGCAAAGACTACGTGATTCGCGCCGTGAAAGCGGGTGCGAAAGGGTATGTGCTCAAAGACGTCAGTTCGGATGAACTGGTGCTCGCGATTAATCAGGTCGCGCAGGGGCGCTCATACCTCTGCCCGCAGGCGTCGGATAAGCTGCTGGAGCAGTTCAACGAAAAGCCCGCCGAGCGTGATGAAACGCTGTCGAAACGTGAATCGGATGTGCTGAAAGCCATTGTCAGCGGTTGTGGCAATAAAGACATCGCCGATACGCTGCACATCAGTGTGCGCACGGTGGAAACGCATCGTTTGCGCATCAAAAAGAAACTCGGCGCGTCATCGACCGCCGCGCTGGTGAAACTGGCGTTGGAAAAAGGCTTGGTGAACTGATGGCGGGACCACTGCTTTCCAGTCGCCAGCCGATTCTGGATAAGATCCTGTTCTTTTGCGTGGTGATGCAAACCGGATCGTTCAAAGAGGCCTCGCAGCGACAGGGCATTTCGGCTGCCGCAGGCAGCCGCTGGGTCAAAGAGCTGGAAGAGACGTTGTCGGTTGAACTCATCAAACGCAGCACGCGCCAACTGGCCGCGACCCAAGCGGGGCAACTGTTGTACGAACGCTTTGCGCCGATGATTGGCGATATCGATACGCTGTGCGAAGAGGTGCAAAACCTCAGCGAGCAACAACAGGGCGAAATCCGCCTCTCGTCGACGCCGCTGTTTGCCCGCCAGTATCTGACCAAAATCGTGGCTGAATACATGGCGCAGCATCCTAAAGTACATTTCAAAATCTTTATTGAAGCGGGGGAGTTTGACCCGCTTACCATCGATTTTGCCTTTCGCGCCATCGCCACGTATGACGGTGAACCGGTGGAAGATTCGTTGCTGATCCGCAAACGCCTGCTCAGTGAACCGCTGTATTTGTGCGCCTCGGAACGCTATCTGACCGAAGCGGGCACACCGACCACGCCGCAGGAACTGAAAGAGCATCGCTGCTTGTATGCACGCACTTTATTGGGCGGCAATCGCTGGTGTTTTGAGCGCGACGAGCAGCCGGAAATCGTCACCATTCGTGATGCGCTGGAGTGCGACAACAGCGAAATGCTGCTCAATCTTGCTCAGCAAAGTGCGGGCATTGCTTATCTGCCGCATTCGCTGGTGGAGCCGTGTTTACGCAGCGGCGAATTGCGTCATGTGATGCCGCAATATCGCTGCGCGAGCTTTGACATCTTTCTTTACTATCGGCCTCGGCATCCGATGCCAGAGCGTTGCGCCAGCTTTAAACGTTACCTGCTTGAGCGGGTGGAAACGCTGCAAAAACAGGGGCCAGCGCATGACGCTGACCCGGAGAGTGCTGTGCATGCCGCGCCTTAACGCGCGGATCTTTGCACAGATGTGTGTGGTGGTGTGGAAGTGAGAGTGAACTTACTGCGCCTGACAGCAGACGCGGGCAAATTGCAGCAGGACCTGTTTGGCTTGCTCTGTTTCGGTGACCTGAGCGCTTTTCGCTGGGTAGTCGTCTTCAAATTCGTGTTTCAGACCATCAAGCGACATCTGCATGATCTCGGGTGTGAATTCCGGATGGAACTGCACGCCCCAACACGCACTGCCGACACGGTACGCATGATGCGGTTCAAAATCGCTGCGCGCGAGATGAACGGCGCTCTCTGGCAGCGTCAGCACCGATTGGTAATGAACCGCTTGCGCGCCAAATTGCTCAGGCAAATGCGCGAAAATCGCATCGTCATTCGCCACAGGTTCTTTGGCGATCTGCACTGTGCCGATTTCCAAGCCTTGCGGGTGATAACCGACAACGCCACCGAGCGCTTGCGCAATCAACTGATGGCCAAAGCAGATACCCAGCAGGGGAATTTGGCGCTCAACCAACTGAACAATTTCGTCGGATAACCGCAGCATCCACGGCTTTTTCTCGGAAGCCATCGCCAGCGAACCCATGATGATGACACCCGCTAAGGTATCGAAATTTGGCAGTGCGTGCTGCACGCCGTCATGGAATTCGATGTGAATGTCGTGCTGCTCGACGCCCTGCGAGCGAATTGCGCGCAGCGCCCACTCTTCAAAATCTCCGAACTTTTCCAACTGAGCTTGCGGCGCCTGACCGACATTGACGATGAGTAGTGTTTTCATACGCTTCCTTACGACTGAATATGCTGACAACTGATGAGTATCCATTGGCCGTTCTGACCGCGGCCGAATCTTTTCAACTGAGTCCTAATCTAGAGAAATCCCCTAAGTACTGCAATGGCTATTTCTCCTCAGCCACTTTCATCAAATGGGTCGAATTGTGTGTGTTGGCTCGCGTTCTCTACTGCGCAAAAAATTGAGTTGCATAAAATTTTTGCGAGAGTAGTATGGCGGTTTAGATGGCTAAACGTCTATTGGCGTGAAACTCGCACAGAATATGGAGAACAAGATGAAAGGATTGAAGAAAGTTGGTCAGTGGGCGTTGGTGGCAACCCTGTTTGCTGGTTTAACCGCATGTGGTCAGAACGATCAGGCGGAGATCAAAGTGGGCGCCACAGTTGGCCCGCACGCACAAGTGGTGGAAGCTGTCGCAAAAGAAGCCGCGAAACAGGGCCTGAATGTGAAAGTGGTGGAGTTTTCCGACTACATTACGCCAAACGCGGCACTGGAAGATGGCAGCATCGACATCAACAGCTACCAGCATCAACCATTCTTGGATAACTACAACAGCAGCCACAACTCGCACTTGGTTTCGATTGGTGAATCGATTCTGATGCGTATGGGTGTGTACTCGAACAAATATCACACGATTGAAGATCTGCCAGACGGCGCGCGCATCGCGATTCCAAACGATCCAACCAACGGCGGCCGCGGCCTGCTGCTGTTTGCTGATGCGAACCTGATCAAACTGCGCGACGGCGTAGGCTTTAAAGCGTCACTGAATGACATCGTTGATAACCCAAAACAGTTCCAGTTTATCGAAGTGGATGCGGCGCAACTGCCACGCACACTGGATGACGTAGACGCCGCAGCAATCACCATGAACTATGTGATGTCTGCCGGTCTGGATCCGAAAAAGCAGGGCATTTACTTAGAGTCGAAACAGGCACCGCTGGCGGTCATGGTGATTGCAACGCGTGAAAAAGACAAAGACAACGAAGCGTACAAGAAATTTGTGCAAATCTATCAATCGCAGCCAATTCGTGACTTCATGCAAGATACGTTCAAAGGCACGATTGAACCTGCTTTCTAAGCATTTTCTCTTCAGTTCGACGCTTTTAAGCTAAGTTACTGAATACAAAAAGCCATCGAAGTTCCCGTCGGTGGCTTTTTTCTTTTGTTGATTGGGGCAAGATCTCAGATGCGTCGACTGTCTCATTGATGAACTTGAGTCATGAGTAGAGAGTGCTAGAGTTAGTGATAGTTCTGCTCAAAATATGAGCGGAATGTTTGTGTCACCCATTAACTCAACGAGGTTTCTATGCTAGGCGAAAATCACTCTTTAGCGAACGAATATCCAGAACATCTGGATACCATCAGTCAGCTAACCGCGAGCGATGAGGCATTTGCAGCAAATGCGTCGAACTACAATTCACTAGACAGAGAAATTCGAAAACTGGAGCTCAGAGGCGCGCCGATTGACGACCACTCCATGAATTCGATGAAACTCAACCGAGCAGAGCTGAAAGACTGGCTACACAGCAAAATCATGAACATGTGATTTGCCACTCTTACCGGTGACCAAACACCGGCTCAGCCAAGGCAGCCAATCACCCTTGAGGTGTTGTGCTCAGCCTGACGAGAAACCACCCGGCCGGGTGGTTTTTTCATGCGCCTAATTTTGCTTCGTCACGCACTTTCGATTGTTTCAATTATTACTCACTCATACCAGTCAAAAGCGGCCGCTGACGCAGGTACAGCTTGGGCGTGACGCCGAATCGCTGGCGAAACAGCTGAATGTAGCTGCTGGAGTTGTCGTAACCCGATGCCAGTGCCACTTCGGTGATGCTCTTACCCGCTTCGAGCTGGCTCAATGAGTGGAGCAGGCGGCTTTGTTGGCGCCAATGCACAAATGTCATGCCCGTTTGTTGACGAAACAGGCGATGCAGCGTTCGGCTGCTGAGGCCAAAGCGCTCAGCCAGTGCTTCTTGGCTCAGGCGATTCTCCGGCTCGGCAATCAAATAGTTGGCGAGCTTGCGCGCTCGTTTATCTTCCGGCAGTGGCAATTGCAACGGGGTGGCGGGTGCGTGCGAGATTTCACTGCCGAGCAGCGCCAGCCACGCCTGCTCACGAGTGTCTGAAGCGTTACATTCGGCGCCGGACAGCCGTTTGAGCAGCGCCGTGATGAGATCGTCGCAACGAATCAGTTTGGGGTCTGGCATGGCATCAAACATTGTTGCGTCTTGCACATACAGCAGTTCGCCTACCACATCGGTAATCACCTCGGTTCGGTGCCGGCAGCCGGCGGGTATCCAGGCTAAACAGCCGGAGGCCACCGTCCAGCGCTGCTGCTCGGCTTCGACCATCAAAATCCCTTGGTTCACCCAAAACAGCTGACCTTCCTGATGAGAGTGCCATTCGGTGATCGCGCTTTGGGGATGCTTGAGTGAGGCTCGGCGAATCACGCTCATTTGGCGGAAATCCTTTATTGTTTGTCTGAATGTCCGAATTCTGCCATGTAAAGCGGCTGTAGCATAGAGAACAACATGGCGCAGTGAAGACGATAAGCGCCCATGTTGCGGATTTAATTGATGAACTGAGGAGAACAATATGGAACTGAAACGCTTAACTCATGCCGCGCTGCTGGCGGTCATTGAAGCTGAGCATGTCGATGAGCGCGAGGTGGAACGTTATTTCGCGTCCAGCTATCAACAAGTGGCCGATGGCGCTGTGCTGAAACTGAGCGAGTTTAAGCAGCACCTGCTGACCTTAAAACAACTGACGCGGTCGATGACCGTGACTGTCGTGGCGATGGCGCAGCAGGACGAACATGTGTTCAGTCGCCATCAGGTTAGCGTCGAGAAACGCAATGGAGAACGCAGTATGGTGGAGGTGATCGCCCATTTTCAGTGGCGAGAGGGCAAAATTGTGCGTTGCGATGAACTTTCACGCGTGATTGACGGTGACCAGAGCGACAGAGCACTGGCGTCTGTGCGGTAATTCGGTGAACGGGTTTTTTGTGCGACTGGGTTGAACTCAGTTGAGTGAGGTTGATGAAAAATTGAGCGCCGTGTAAAGCGCTCAAATCCCCGATTTCAGATAACTAAACTTATCAAAAAATAACCAATATGATAAATATTCTTTTTAAATCAATGAAATAACAAAATCGTCACAAAAATGTCATCGGGAGTTTTTAGCGTGTCCCCTGTAGCGCGCTGTCGATTTACTGAACAAGGAAGTCGGTTCAGCGATTCTCAAAGAAAATATCGGGGTTCACGATGAAAATGATGAAATCTACGCTTTTGGTGTCACTAGCACTGTGTGCTTCTGGCTCAGCATTCGCTGCCACCACATTGAATGGTGCGGGTGCGACGTTCCCATATCCGGTTTACGCCAAATGGGCGGAAGCGTACCAAAAAGAGACAGGTGTGCAAATCAACTATCAGGCGATCGGTTCTGGCGGTGGTATTCGTCAGATCGAAGCGAACACGGTTGATTTCGGCGGTACAGACGCACCACTGGATGTGACTGAACTGAACAAGGAAGACATGATTCAGTTTCCAATGGTGATGGGCGGTATCGTACCCGTGGTGAACATTCCTGGTGTCAAAGCGGGCGAACTGAAACTGACGGGCTCTGTGCTGGCGGATATCTATCTGGGCAAAATCAAAAACTGGAACGATGCGGCGATTGTTAAGCTCAATCCGAACGAAAAGCTGCCTAAACTGCCCATCTACGTGGTTCACCGCTCTGACGGTTCAGGCACGACGTTCAACTTTACCGATTATCTGTCGCGCGTGAGCAGTGACTGGCAATCAAAAATTGGTGTGGGTAAAGACATCGAATGGCCAAGCGCGGCGACCGATATCGGTGGCAAAGGGAACGCGGGTGTTGCGAACTACGTGACACGCACCAAAGGCTCTATCGGCTATGTGGAATACGCTTACGCCACGCAAAACCATTTGGCTTATACCCAACTGCAAAACAAAGCCGGCAAGTTTGTTAACCCAACAGCGGCGAGCTTCCAGGCCGCAGCGGCGAATGCCGATTGGGAACACGCGCCGGGCTTTAAACTGATCCTCAACGATCAGCCGGGCGCGGCAACGTGGCCAATGACCTCCGCGACATTCATTCTGATGCACAAAGATCAGAAAGACATGGCAAAAGCGCAGGAAATGCTGAAGTACTTCACCTGGAGTTACCAGCACCCAGAAATGGCACAAAACCTCGACTACGTGGCGATGCCGGAATCGGTCGTGAAACTGGTGAACAAGACCTGGAAACAGAATCTGGTTTCCGATGGTCAAGCCGTGATCCGTTAAGCCTAGGATGCCCCGGTGTATGCCGGGGCACAGTCAGAGTGTTATGAATAAAGCGATTTCTCGATATCAGCCAGATAAGATTTTCTCCGCTGTCAGCTTCCTCAGCGCGCTGATGGTGTTTGCCGTTCTGCTCGGCCTCATCCTCTCTCTGCTTTCCGGCAGCCAGTCGGCGTTGACGACGTTTGGTTTGTCGTTTGTCTATCGTGACGTCTGGGATCCGATTAATGGCGAGTTTGGCGCGGCTGCCGCCATTTACGGCACCTTGGTCAGCGCGTTCATTGCTTGCTTGATCGCGGTGCCGCTGTCGCTCGGCATTGCGGTGTTTCTGTCAGAACTCGCACCACGCTGGGTCAGCTCGCCCGTCGGTAAAGCGATTGAGCTGCTGGCTGCCATTCCCAGCATTATTTTCGGTATGTGGGGATTGTTTGTGTTCTGCCCGTGGTTTTCCGACAGCTTTCAAATGTGGGCCGGAGAACATCTCGCGGAATGGCCACTGATCGGTCCGCTATTCAATGGTCCGCCGATCGGAATTGGCTTGCTCAGTGCCGGCATCATCCTCGCGTTTATGATTCTGCCGATCATTACGTCACTCACGCGCGATGCGCTGGCGTCGATCCCCAATATTTTGCGTGAAACGGCCTACGGTATTGGCGCGAATCCGTTTGAAGTGATCACCAAAGTGCTCTTACCAAGCGTGCGCCGCGCGGTATTAAGCGCCTGTATTCTCGGGCTTGGCCGAGCGTTGGGTGAAACCATGGCGGTGACGTTTGTGATTGGCGGAGCGAACCGCATTCAGGCGTCGCTGTTTATGCCAGCTACCTCAATTGCCTCGACCATCGCCCAGCAGTTTAACGAAGCGACGCAGCCGATTCACATTGCTTCACTACTGGGCCTTGGCGTGCTGCTGTTTGCCATTACGTTGGTGGTGATGCTGGTCGCGAACAAATTGGTGGGAGTGAAAAAATGAACACCAGACGCATCAAAAATCGCCTGTTTCAGCTTTTCTGTTACGGCTCGGCCGCCATGGGGTTGCTGGTTCTGGCGAGTATTCTCTACACCCTGATTTCACGGGGCTTGTCCGGCATCAATCTGGCGCTGTTTACGGAGATTACGCCAGGGCCGGGCAGTGCGGGTGGGTTGAAAAACGCCTTTATCGGCAGCCTGGAAATGACTTTTCTGTCGATCTTCATCGCCACACCGATTGCGCTGTTGGCAGGGACTTGGCTGGCGGAGCAGGAAGCCGACAGCAAGTGGGCACAGGCCATTCGTTTTCTGAACAACATCCTGATGAGCGCGCCGTCGATACTGGTCGGCCTGTTTGTTTACGCGCTGATCGTCGTGCCAAGCGGCGGCTATTCTGGTTGGGCGGGGTGTATTGCGCTCGCCGTTCTGGCGCTGCCAACCATCATTGCCGGCACAGAAGAGATGCTTCGCCTGGTGCCAAGCACACTCAAAGAAGCGGGCCGTGGCCTCGGCGCGGCCAACTGGGTGGTGGTGTTTAAACTCTGCTACCGTTCAGCGGCTTCTGGCCTTATCACCGCGATTCTGTTGTCGTTTGCCCGCATTGCAGGGGAAACCGCGCCGCTGCTGTTTACTGCTCTCAACAGCAATTTTATGTCGACCGATTTCTCCGGCCCGGTCGCGAATCTGCCCGTCACCATCTATCAATTTGCGATGAGTCCTTACGAGAGTTGGCAACAGCTGGCATGGTCGGGCGCGCTGATGGTCACGCTGTTCATTCTGCTGGTGAACATCAGTGCGACCTATTTGCCTAAGCTTTTCAAAAGGTGAGAACCATTTAAAGGTGAGAACCATGAATAACAACATAGCAACCACGATTTTGTCTCCCGCCACCACTGACGTAGAGACCTCGGTGCAAACACAAACCACCACGGCAAGCGAGGTGGTGCTGGATATTCGCGATCTGAATTTCTACTACGACCGCAAAGGGGAGCGCGCGTTAAAATCCGTGTCGCTGCCGATTTATCAACATCAAGTCACGGCGCTGATTGGCCCGTCGGGCTGTGGTAAATCCACCTTGTTGCGCTGCCTGAATCGAATTTACGCGCTGTATGGCCATCAACATGCCGAAGGCATGATTGGCTATGAAGGCGCTAATCTGCTCGATTACGCAGACCTCAACGAACTGCGATCCAAAATCGGCATGATATTCCAAAAACCGACGCCGTTTCCGATGTCGATTGCCGAAAACATTGCCTTTGGTTTGCGTTTGCAAGGTCACAGCAAGGCAGAGATTGACCAGAAAATTGAGCAAGCGCTCAAAGCGGCGCACTTGTGGCAGGAAGTGAAAGACAAGCTCAATGTCGATGCGCACAGCCTGTCTGGCGGTCAGCAGCAGCGTTTGTGTATCGCTCGCACTATCGCGCTGGAGCCGGACATCATTTTGATGGACGAACCCACTTCCGCGCTCGATCCGATTGCCACATCGGCGATTGAAGAGCTGATTGGCGAGCTGAAAGAGAACTTCACCATCGTGATTGTCACGCACAACATGCAGCAAGCGATGCGCATTTCCAATCACACGGCATTTATGTATCTCGGTGAGCTGGTGGAATTTGGTCCGACGCGTCAAATGTTTCACCAACCCAAACAAGAGCGTACCCGCCGTTATATTTCGGGCGACTTCGGATAAATCCGCCCACCAGAGCTACTCTCTTGCACCGATGGGTAGCTCTGTTTTCTCTTTTATTTTCTTCAGCCCCCTTTATGGAGGGCGAGTATCGTTCAACCCTGCTGCAAAGACTTGCGATACTGCACTGGCGACATGTTGGTGTGGGTGCGGAAAAAGCGGGAGAACACCGACTGGGACGAGAAGAAGGTAAGTTCACTGATCTCACTCATGCTCTTGTTGGTTTCCGAGAGAAGTTTGACCGCTTTGTTGAGCCTTACCTGATTGTAGATATCGGTAAAACACTTGTTCTCGATGCCGAGTTTTTTGTTCAGCGTCCAGCGGCTGATTTTGAGTGTGTCACACACTTTTTCCAGCGTGCGATCACCGCAATTCTGCTCGTCTTTCTCTATTAGCGTCGATAGCAGATTTTCAACGCTGTGAGCGAAGGTGCTGTTATTAATTTCTTGTTTTGTATGGTCTAAATTATTTTTCTGAAGCTGATAAAGTTTGCGGTTAAATAATGGATTAGCTTCATTTAAACCCGGAGACTGAATAAGCAGATAATTTTCGCTTTGGCCGAAATGACAATGCGTATTGAATTTTTCATTGACCACAGAATAAGGCATTTGATTGCCGTGCCTGACCCCTAATTTCAACGAAACGTCCGGTAAATATTGACTGATAATATCTCGAATGAACGCAAAATTTGCCAATGCGCTGGAGACTTTAGGATTGGGGCCAGTGTCCGTATAGGTGACTCGCAACGTGTCGCCGCTCTCACTCACTTCACACTCATCGCAACTGCCGATCAACGCTCGGTAACGGACGAACGAGTGTACGGCGGCCGACGCCGACGATTCATTAAAGCAGAGGCTGAATAGCTCCGGGAACAGGGTGTACATCTGTTCCAGACTGGCGTGAGCGAATAGCTGCTTCTGGTATGGAAAACATTCATCGAGGATGGCGTAGTGCGACTGGCTGGAAATTCTGCCGTTGTGTCGGCCGAGTTCAAAGCGGTTAATGTGGCACTTTTCTATAATACGGTCACGGCTGAGACCGAGTGTGTTGAGTTGATGCAGCAAGCCGGAGGTTAAGAGATTCGATACATTTCCGTTCATCGTTCGCCCTTTGTTGTTTTTATTATCGAGTCCGTTCAAAACTACAATGTAGTATATCAGTTAGCCTGTTTGGCAATGTTTGCGTGTGTGAATTAGTGATGTCGTGCCAATATTTTTATCCATATAGAAAATGGGTAATAACAACAGTTAGAACACGGTTTTCTGCGGAGAAATAAACAGAACGGATGTCACTTGAGTAGGAAAAATAAAAGCCCGAACCGTCGGGCTTTTATGGCTGTCTCAATCAGAAAAAATTACTCTTTGACGGTGATGAAGCTTGCTTCCGTCACGCCATCTTGCAGTGCCAGCGCATCCGGCGTGGTTTTGCTCACCACAATTTCATGCCCAACCGAGAAGCTGACTGGTACACCTTTCTGCCCGGTCACCGTTCCATGAACATCGGACGATGGCGCCACATACACGGTGTATGTGCCCGGTTCGATGATCCACTGGTTGTTTGCCGCATCAAAGCTGGAGAGCGTTTGCGCCGAGATAGTGAACGTCAAACGTTCAGACTGGCCAGCCTTGAGCAGATGCGTTTTGGCAAACGCTTTTAGCTCGATAGTGGGCTTTTTCAGTTTCACTTCCGGTGCGGAAACATAAACCTGTGTCGCTTCTTTACCTGCCACATCTCCGGTGTTGTGAATGGTTGCCGAGAGGGTGATGCTGCCGTTGCCGCCTTTTTTGCCCAGAGTGTTCGCCACGACGGTTGGGTTGCTGTACTCAAAGTTGGTGTACGACAGGCCGTAACCAAACGGGTAGGCAGGCGCCACATCGAACGATGAGTAGTAACGGTAGCCGACATAGATCCCTTCGTTGTAGTAAACCGAGTCCGCCAGATCGTCTCCGTCCGTGTCGGTGCCAGGGAAGGTTGCTGCAGAAGGAACATCTGAGTAGGATTCTGGCAGGGTTTGCGCCAGTTTACCGCTTGGGTTGACGTCGCCAGAGAGGATATCGGTCACCGCATTACCCGTTTCCTGGCCGCCCATGTATGCCATCAGAATGGAATCGACTTTGCTCGCCCATTCGGAGGTATCGACCAGACCGTTGACGTTAAGCACTACCGTGACGGTTTTACCTTGAGCGTGAAAAGCGCTGGAAACCGCATCGATGATTTGCAGCTCTTCATCGGTCAGACGGTAATCGCCTTGCGCTTCGCTGCGATCGCCGCCTTCACCAGCCTGACGGCCGATGGTGATGATCGCCGCATCATCGCTGGTGGCAGATTCAGCAACCAGCTCAGCCAGTTGACCTTCCACCGCCGGCTCTTCACAAAAATCGTAACCGCCCAGCAGTGACTCCGTTTCTTGCTTATTCGCGTCAAAGTAGTCGCTGTAGTAGCTGGTCAGATTGGCGTTGACGACAAATTTTTCACCCAGCGCGGAAGCGATGTCCACGATGTAAGCCGCGTTCACATCACCGCTGCCCGTACCGCCTTTCAGCGTGTTGATTTGAGTGGTACCAAAAGTCGCGACTCTGCTGCCTGATGCCAACGGCAGCGCAGCATCGGTGTTTTTCAGCAGGATCATACCATCGGCAGCCGCCTGACGAGCCAGCTCGGCATGAGTGTCCAGATCCGGTTGATTTGAGAAGTGATAGCCGTTGTAAGACGGTGTTTTTTGTACCTGTGTCAGAATGGCGACCACGCTGCTGTCGATGTCGGTCATGCTCAGCGTTCCGGCATCATAAGAGGCTTGCAAATCGGCTTTCACGCCGCCCGGTTCAATCAAATCGTTGCCCGCGCTGACTTGTTTGGCTGCCGATTCGGCATCGCGCCCGACGTAGCTGGTGAAGTCGCTCGAGAGGCCGGAGACGTTGCCTGCAAACCAGTCTGACATGGCCAGACCTTTAAATCCCCATTCATTGCGCAGGATACTGGTCATGATGTCTTTGCGTTGGTTGACGTAGGTACCGTTGACCAGGTTGTAAGAACTCATGATGGCCCATGGTTGTGCGTCTTGCACCGCAATCTGGAATCCACGCAGGTAGATTTCGCGTAGTGTACGTGGGTCAGCAATGGTGTCAGAGAAGAAACGGTTGGTTTCGGCGTTGTTGGCAACAAAGTGTTTGATGGTGGCGCCAACATCGTTGGACTGAATACCGCGCACCATGGCTGCGGCGATTTTGCCCGACAGTACCGGATCTTCTGAGTAGTATTCAAAGTTACGCCCCAGCAGCGGGTTACGTTGAATGTTCATGCCCGGCCCGAGCAGAAAATCGACGCCGTACTCTTTCACCTCATTCCCCTCGGCGGTGCCGACTTTCTGCACTAAATCGGTATCCCAGGTAGAGGCGAGTAGCGAGCCGATCGGCCAGGCAGTGGCGTAGTACGTGTTGTCGTCGTTATCACGGGTTGGATTGATGCGCAGACCGGCAGGGCCATCCGCCAGTTTCACCGCCGGAATATCCAGTTTGCGGTTTTTAACCCCGTTGATGTAGCCGGCCACACCACTGACATCGGTACCGCTGGTCAGGTTGATCGGTTCAATACCTTCGTAAGTGGTGAGATCCATTCCCGGCCCGGAGAGAATATCCAGCTTCTCACTCAGACTCATTTTCTTCACCATCGACTCGGCTTTCTTGCGGTACTTGATACCGCTTTCTTGCAACTGAGTGTGGTCGGTTGAGGTCGCTGCCGATGCGCCGCTGGCCACTGCAAAGGCGACGGCGAGGGTGAGGATTTTCGGCAGAGGTAGCGTTTTAAAATCAGACATGGTTTTCCCTTATTGTTATGACATGTTTCCTGTGAGCGCTCCGGTCTGAAACCGGTTTTATTTTTCGCTCGCCATGACTTTAAGAGATCACCACCGCGGCTCGCTGTGCATTTCGGGGAAATATTTTGCATCTCGGTGAAGTGTTTCAAAATGTGATATTCATTTGAGGAATGCGTGTGAATAGTGAAAACTGGGTTTTCGATGCAGGGAGAGACGTATGGTGATTACCAATATTGACGACGCGATGTGGCCGGGAATTCTGGCGGTACAACACGAAATGTACACCGAAGTCGCGCCGGAAAAACTGGCGGTGTTGCAGAGCAAGTGGCGTCAGTCGCCGCAGAGTTGTTTTGTGTTCCGGACGTGAGATAAGGTCGATGCGTATGTTATCGCCCATACCTGGAATCGGGCGCAGCCTCCCAAACTGCATAAATAACTGCCCTCAGATTGCGCAGGCGAAACGCTGTTTTTACACGATCTCGCCGTCTCAAACCGGGTGGCAGGTCAGGGCGTCGGCTCGCGACTGGTGGAGCGTATCGTTGATGTTGGCGCAATACTGAACTGCGCCGACATCCGCTTGGTATCGGTTCAGGAATCTGCCGCGTTCTGGGAGCGCCACGACTTTACTCCCTTGGCAGACGTTGAAGTGTCGGAGTGTTATGGCGAAGGAGCGTGCGTGATGCGCCGGACTTTGCATTCGTTTTGAAAGAGAAACGGCACGGCGGCGGTCTTATTCTCACTCAGACCAAGCCATAACTTAAGGTTCTAAGTAAATGAGCAAATAGGGGTTTTTATCTTCACCAACCACCCCTATATCTTGTAGTGCCGAACTCCAACAAAGATAAGGAAACACAATGGCAAACCAATACGTACCACCAAAAGTTTGGACCATGGACAGCGAAAACGGCGGTCAGTGGGCCAGTATCAACCGACCAGACTCCGGCGCGCGCCATGAAAAAACGCTGCCGATTGGCGAGCACCCGATTCAGCTCTATTCGATGGGTACGCCGAACGGCCAGAAAGTGACCATTATGCTGGAAGAGTTGCTGGCGCTGGGCGTGAAAGACGCGGAGTACGATGCATTTTTGATTCGTATTGGTGATGGCGACCAGTTTGGTTCCGGCTTTGTTGACGTCAACCCGAACTCTAAAATCCCTGCCATGGTTGACCGTTCCGGCCCTGAACCGATTAACGTATTTGAATCCGGCAACATCCTGTTTTATCTGGCTGAAAAATTCGGTCACTTGCTGCCAACAGACGCGGCGCCACGTGCGCAGGTGATGAACTGGCTGTTCTGGCTGCAAGGTTCTGCGCCGTATCTGGGTGGTGGCTTTGGCCACTTCTACGCGTACGCGCCAGAGAAATTTGAATATCCAATCAACCGCTTTGCGATGGAAGCCAAACGTCAGTTGGATGTGTTGGATAAACAACTGGCGAAAGGTACCTTCATTGCGGGCGAAGCGTACAGCATTGCCGATATCGCAATTTGGCCTTGGTATGGCAACCTGGCGCTGGGCAACGCTTATAACGCGGCCGAGTTCCTTGATGTGCAGAGCTACAAGCATGTACAACGCTGGGCGAAAATGATGGCTGAGCGTCCTGCTGTGCAGCGTGGTCGCATTGTTAACCGCACCATGGGCGAAGAGTGGGAGCGCATTGATGAGCGCCACAGCGCCGCGGATATCGATGCCGCTCTGGCAAAAAAGCCGGCCTAACGTCATCTTAAGCGGTGCTCGCTAACCGCTTAATAAAACACGATCTCATCAAATGAAATAGCCACGACGTACCGTGGCTATTTTTGTGTCTGGCGAATGGTGTTTCGCGCGAATCGCAAGTTACATATTGCGGTAGTTCGGGCCACCTCCCCCTTCTGGCGGACACCAGATAATGTTCTGTGACGGATCTTTAATGTCGCAGGTTTTGCAATGCACGCAGTTGGCGGCGTTGATTTGAAAGCGCGGCACTTCATCGACCACAATCACTTCGTACACACCCGCGGGGCAGTAGCGTTGGGCGGGCTCGCCAAACTTGGGCAGATGCGTTTCAATCGGAATAGAAGGATCGGTCAGTTTCAGATGACAAGGCTGGTTCTCTTCATGCTGCGTGCCGGACAGAAAGACTGATGAGGGTTTGTCGAAGCTCAGCACGCCATCGGGTTTTGGATACTCAATGGGCGTGCAGCGTGAAATATCGATGATGCGGACATGGTCCGGGTGCGGATCTTCCATCTCCCATGGCGCGGCGCGTTTAAACAGCGGCCCCCAAATGTTCTGCTCGAAGCTGTTGATGACGCCGCCCGCCACATTGCCAAAGCGGTGAATGGTGGCGCAGAAGTTTTGTGACTGTTCGAGCTCTTCATACAACCAGGATGCCTTGAACAGCGAGTCGTAATCGGGCTCAAAATGACGTTGATCGCCCGCTTTCAGCGCATGTGTGATGGCTTCAGCCGCCAACATGCCGGATTTCATTGCGGTATGACAGCCTTTGATTTTGGCAAAGTTGAGCGTGCCGGCATCACAGCCGATCAGCAAACCGCCGGGAAATTGCTGTTTGGGCAAAGAATTCAAGCCGCCTTTGGCAATCGCGCGCGCGCCATAGGCAATGCGCTGACCGCCTGTTAAATGCTTGCTGATCGCCGGGTGATGTTTGAGGCGTTGAAACTCATCAAACGGGCTCAAATACGGGTTGTGATAGTTGAGATCGGTGATCAAACCAATCGCAATCTGGTTGTTGCCGAGCTTGTAGAGAAAGCTACCACCCGTGGTGTGGGTTTCATTCAGCGGCCAGCCAAGGCCGTGAATCACTTCACCCGCGTTGTTGTGCGGGTGATCGTCCGGCAGTTCCCAGATCTCTTTGATACCCAGCGCGTAGTGCTGCGGCTGCTTTCCTTCATCGAGTTTGAAATGCTCTATCAGCTCTTTCCCCAAATGGCCGCGCGCGCCTTCGGCAAAAATGGTGTATTTGGCTTTCAGCTCAATGCCCGGTTCGAAATTGGCTTTCTGATTGCCCGCTTTGTCTAACCCCATATCCGACGTGGTGACACCGACGACAGCGCCGCTTTCGTCATAATTGACGCTGGCTGCGGCAAAGCCGGGGAAGATCTCTACCCCCAGATTTTCGGCTTGTTTGGCCAGCCAGCGGCACAATTCGCTCAAGCTGATGACATAGCTTTTGTCTGTGTTGTGCATGGTTTTTGGCGTCACAAAGTGAGGCAGGCGAATGTGGTTGTATTCGGTGGTGAGATAGAGAAATTCATCCGAACTGACTTTGGTTGTCAGCGGCGACTCCATGGACGACCAGTCGGGAAACAGCTCATCCAGAGCCGTGGTTTCAAACAGAGCGCCAGAGAGAATATGCGCGCCCACTTCAGAGCCTTTCTCGACCACGCAAATGCTGAAATCCGGCTCGTTTTGCTGCTGGCTGATTTGTGCCAGTTTACACGCGCAAGCCAGTCCTGCCGGGCCTGCGCCAACAATCACGACATCAAACTCCATCGTTTCTCGTTCCATGCTTTTCATCCATGCGTTAACGGTATTTATGGATTAAATATAGTCCAGTTGACGTAAACGTAAACTCAACTAAGCTCAAAGAGTAACCTCATTTAACCCATTGAGAATGGCAGAAAGTGTATGATTTTCTGGTTAGTTTGAATGGGTTTGGTGGTCAAAGGTGGTTGATATGCGGGATTTAACCAGTCCAGAAAGCACAATGTTTTGGCTCGCATCAAACAGTCATCACCGAGCAGTTTGATTCCACCAACATTCCCTAAGGTCCATTCACCAAGGATGACCAAGCGCTTAAGGAGGCTGTGTGAAAGTCTTAGTTGCTGTCAAACGTGTTGTTGACGCTTACGTAAAAGTCAGAGTGAAAAATGATGGCTCTGGCGTTGAAACCAACAACGTCAAAATGGCCATCAACCCGTTTTGCGAAATCGCGGTGGAAGAAGCGATTCGCCTGCGAGAGGCGGGCATTGCCGAAGAGGTGATTGTGGTTTCCGCGGGAGATGCCAGTTGCCAAGAGCAACTGCGCGCTGCATTAGCACTCGGCGCCGATCGCGCGATTCACATCCAAACCGATGGTGCGCCCGAGCCGCTCAATGTGGCCAAACTGCTCAAAGCGGTGATGGCGAGCGAAGCGCCGGGTTTGATGCTGCTGGGAAAACAGTCCATCGATACCGACAACAACCAAGTCGCGCAAATGCTGGCGGCGCTGACAGAGCGCCCACAAGGCACCTTCGCATCCAAAGTGGACGTGCAGGGCGACGCCGTGCTGGTCACGCGCGAGATTGACGGCGGGCTGGAGACGCTCAAGCTCGCTTTACCAGCAATCATCAGCACCGATTTACGCCTCAATGAGCCGCGTTACGCGTCGCTGCCCAACATTATGAAAGCCAAACGCAAACCGCTAGACATCACCACGGCGGAGGATTTAGGGGTAACGCTCAACACGCATCAGCAAATCATGGAAGTCATGCCACCGCCTGAGCGTAAAGCGGGCGTGATGGTGACCAGTGTGTCTGAGCTGGTGGATAAGCTGAAAAACGAAGCCAAAGTGATTGGCTGAATGTGCAGGAGCAACAGATGAGCGAACTATCGATTTTAGTCATTGCCGAGCACAACAACCAGGTGCTGGCTGTGGATACATTACGAACTTTGCAGGCAGCTAAGGCAATTGGCGGAGAGGTGAGTGTACTTGTGATGGGCGCGGCGTGTGCCGTGGTTGCAGAGGCGGCAAAAACTTGTGCGGGGGTCAGCCATGTGCTGCTGGCCGACAATCCCGTTTATGAACATCGCCTGGCAGAAAACGGCGCGGCGTTGGTGGCAGAAATCGCGCGCAACCACTCCCACGTACTCGCGTCTGCAACGACGTTTGGTAAAAACCTGCTGCCGCGAGTGGCTGCGTTGCTCGATGTGGGGCAACTTTCTGATGTGATTGCGATTGAATCGCCAGAGATTGTGGTTCGCCCCATTTATGCAGGCAACGCGCTGGCCAAAGTGAAATCACTGGATGCGATCAAAGTGATGACGATTCGTAGCTCAGCCTTTGATGCCGTCGCCAGTACGGGAGGAAATGCGGAGGTGAAAACCGTTGATCACGCTATTGAATCGGCGACGTCGCAGTTTGTCTCGCAGCAAAAAGTGGAAAGCGCACGTCCCGAACTGCCTGCCGCCAGAGTGGTGATTTCCGGTGGCCGAGGTCTGGGGAGTAAAGAAAACTTCGCACTGGTGGAACAGCTCGCTGACAAACTCGGCGGTGCCATTGGCGCGTCACGTGCGGCGGTCGATGCCGGATTCGTCTCCAACGATTTGCAAGTCGGTCAGACCGGTAAAATCGTGGCACCAGAACTCTACATTGCGGTGGGGATTTCCGGCGCAATTCAGCACTTGGCCGGCATGAAAGATTCTAGAGTGATCGTCGCCATTAACAGCGACCCGGACGCGCCAATTTTCCAGATCGCCGACTACGGCTTGGTCGGGGATTTATTTGAGATCATGCCGGAGCTGATTAGATCGGTGTGAGATGAATGAATAAATTGTTTTGGAAAGCGTCTTTTTTAAAAACGGGTTAATAACTTAATATTTCTTGTGTTTATTTGAGCAATCAAGTTGTAGTTGTACTTTTTGATAGTTTTGCAAAAGTCACGACCTGATTGTTTGTTCGGTTGGCAAAAGAAAGGGAGCACATTGTGCTCCCTTTTTAACGATTACTTATTGTGCTGGCATATCACTATCGGCAATTGCTTTGTTGTACCGTCTGGCAACTCGCACATGACGATGGGGCCTGTCGCGCTATTGCCAGCGCGGTCTTCAGACAAAACGCTACCGCTAAAAAAGCTGAAACTTAGACAAGTAGCGAGCATAAGTATTTTGGTAAACATAACCGCTCCTTAACGAGCACACCTCAACAGTGAGGTTTGATGTTAAGTATGGTCAAAATACGCGCTCTTTCAAAAGAAATTGCAGTACTGTTAGGCTAAATTGACCTAATGTTGATAAGTTTTATTGGTAAAATTCCGGAATTTTCAAGTTTTTATCATGCAGTGTGATTTTTGACTGATTTGTCTGTTTTAGGCGTGAGTTTTCCCCTGATTTGGATGTCGATGCTGGCTGTGCATGCACATGAGTTGCTGCAAAAGAAAACCACCTTCGAAAGAGGTGGTTTTTGGTTAAGCAGATTCGCTGTTGCTCAAGTTGCGCTTGGACGTTGCAGATCCTGCACCAGCGCGCGGGCAAAGCGGGCCGCTTCACCACCTGTACAGGCACGGTGGTCGAAGGTAATCGACAGCGGCATTGCTTTCACGTTCATCAATTGCTCGTCTTTGATCATCACTTTTTCGATGATGCGACCGGCACCAACAATGGTGACCTGAGGCGGTGAGACGACTGGCGTCGCAAAGATCCCGGCAATTGCACCGAAGTTGGATAACGTGATAGTGGCGTGTTGCAACTGTTCGCGGCCAATTTTGCGTTCGCGAATCCCTTGCACGGTGGTATCGAGCCATTCACGCATGGCTTGTGGTTCAAACTCATCCGCGCGGCGCAGGACTGGCACATACAGCCCATGCGTGCTGTCGACCGCAATCCCGATATTGACGGTGCTGTGCACGCAGCGGGTCATGGTTTCGGCATCAAACCAGGCATTCATCGCCGGCTCTTGCTGGCAGGCATAGACAATCGCCTGAATGAGGCGAATCGAGATGTCTTCACCCGGCTTCCACTCGGTCAGCAGGGCTTCTTCGGTAATAGTGACCGCCGCGACTTGCAGGTGCGATTCGGTCATGGTATTGACCATGGTTCTCCGCGCGCCTTTGAGCACTTCAGTGCCGGGGATCTGTTGGTCGGCAGCATTCTGCACATCACTATCGACAATCAAACCATCAGGCCCGGTGCCTTGTAAACGCTGTAAATCCACTCCGAGACGCTGCGCCAGCAAGCGGGCTGAGGGCAGGGCGGAGAGTGATTTCTTCGCTGGATTGGCATGCTCGCTGCTGCCCACCCAGAAGTCATCCACATCCACATTGTGTGACTGGTGGGATACATTGCCGACCACGGTCGCCGCGTCTTGCTTTTTCTTGGTAGTGGATATGGCGTTGCCAGCGCTGTCGAGTTCTTCAATTTCCAGAAGCAGACTGCCGATGTTGATCACATCGCCTTCATTGCCGTGACGGCTGACGATTTTACCCGCGTAAGGTGCGGGCACTTCAACGGTGGCTTTGGCGGTTTCCACCGTCAGCACGACCTGATCGACTTTGACCACATCGCCGACGTTGACATGCCATTCGACGATTTCTGATTCGGCTAACCCCTCACCGAGGTCGGGTAACATAAATGACTTCATTTCCAACCCTCCACTAACTCTCGCGCAGCCAGCACGATGTCCTGTTCCTGAATCATGAAATACTCTTCATTTTTGTAGTAGGGCATGATGGTGTCCATACCGGTGACACGTTTGGGTGGCGCTTTGAGCAGACACATCGCCTGCTCCGCCACGCGCGCCAGAATTTCCGAGCCGACGCCGCAGGTTTTGCTGGCTTCATGCACCACCAGCAAACGCCCGGTTTTCTCCAGCGAGCGCAAGATGGTGTTCATGTCGAGCGGTTTGATGCTGGCCAAATCGACCACCTCCACTTCAATGCCTTGCGCGGACAAGGTTTTGGCTGCCTGTAATGATTCTACGACGCAGGCGCCCCAAGTGACCAACGTGACATCGCGGCCTTTACGCAGGGTAAAGCAGGTATCGAGTGGCAGGGCTTCACCGTTGTCGGTGACATCGGATTTGACGGTGCGATAGATGCGTTTCGGTTCAAAGAACATCACCGGATCGTTGCTGCGAATCGCAGCCAGCAGCAAACCGTAGGCACGCTGAGGGGAAGATGGGACGACCACTTTAAAACCGGGCACGTGCGCAAACAGGGCTTCCACACTTTCAGAGTGGTGCTCAGGCGCATGTATCCCGCCGCCAAATGGCGCGCGGAACACGGCCGGGCAGGTTAGGCGGCCACGGGTGCGGTTGCGTATGCGCGCGGCATGGCACATCAAATGCTCCATCGCCGGAAACACAAAGCCCTGGAACTGAAACTCGGCCACCGGACGCAAGCCTTGGGTGGCCATGCCCACGGCCACACCGCCAATCAGCGCTTCAGCGAGCGGCGTGTCTATCACGCGTTTAAAACCAAATTTGTCTTTGAGGCCGACGGTGGCGCGAAATACACCGCCGTTGTCGCCGACGTCTTCGCCGAGCACAATCACGTTCGGATCGTGTTCCATCTCATAATGCAAAGCCAGGTTGACAGCTTCAACTAAGGTCATTTCAGCCATGTTTGCCTCCCTGCATGCGCATTGCTTTGTTGATCAGTTCGTCACGCTGCGCGTGGAGATCCGGCGTGAGCGATTCGTAGAGAAAATCGAACGCGGCTTCAGGCGGTTGCGGGGTGATATCGAGATAGCACTGCACCGCGTGTTCCACTACTTCCTTGCAGTGAGTGAGCCACTGCTCTTCGTCCTGCTCGGTCCACACGCCGCTGTTCATCAGATAGGTTTTCAACCGGGCAATCGGTTCAAATTGCCACGCCTGTTGCAGCTCATCATCACTGCGATAGCGGCTGGCATCGTCGGCGGTGGTGTGGTCGCTTAACCGATAGCTGACCGCTTCAATTAAGGTTGAGCCTTTGCCTTTACGCGCCCGGTCAAGGCTAGTGCGCACCGCATCGTACATGGCCACAATGTCGTTGCCATCGACAGTCAGGCCCGGAATCCCGGCACCCAACGCTTTCTGAGACAAGAAATCTGCCGCACATTGCAGATGGCGCGGGACGGAAATCGCCCACTGGTTGTTGTTGACCACAAACACCAGCGGAATGTGCCACGCGCCCGCGCAGTTGATGGCTTCTAGGAAATCGCCTTTCGATGTCCCGCCGTCGCCGCACATCACTAACGCCGCCTGATGATTGCCCTGAATTTTCAGCGCTGAAGCGACGCCCACGGCGTGCGTGCATTGGGTAGCGATCGGTACGCAAAACGGCAGGTCGCGACAATGCAAATGTTCATCAGGGGTGAAATCACTGCCGCGCTCATCGCCACCCCAGTATTGCAGGTTCTTTTCCATGCCGATGCCGCGCGCCCACATGGCTGGCATATCGCGATAATAGGGAACAAACACATCGTCCACTTTGAGCGCCCGACCCACGGCAATGCCGATGGCTTCTGCACCCAAATGGGACGGATAGGTGCCGAGTTTGCCGGTGCGTTGCAGCGCAACCGCTTTGTGATCGTAGGTTCGGGTCAGTAGCATATCGCGATAAAAACCGGTCAGCGTTGACACATCTGCCCAATCGGGAAGCGGCTTAACCAGATTGCCATGGTGGTCGATAAATCGTTCCATGGGTAATGCCTGAACGTTCATCTCAAGCTCCTTTTGACGCTACGCATCGAAGATGGCAGCAATTCACATCGTTACGCCAAAGGTGATACCGAGATCAATGTGGAGAGGAATGCGCAGGTGGCAGCGTGATGGACAGTTTTGAAATAGTGTCCTGCGAATTCCGATAACGGCGTTTTATCTTGCTGTTAATACCACATTTATCTAGTGATGAATCTTGGTATAACCGGATAAGGTAAGTGTAACTAAATTGTTAAAATTCGCATGAAATTGACGGGAGGATGAGAGTAAAGGAAAGCTTACACTCGCCCAAAAGTAGCAGAAAATGCCAGTTTTTGAGTTGCTTGGTCGGAAACTCTGAAAAGATTCACTATGTTGGAATCAAATTTTGCACAAATATGGGGAACAAAAAATTTGTGTTGGTAAGGGAAAATGAAAAAGAGAAAGCCATTTGCTTTCTCTTTTCTCGGTATTTTATTTCTCACGGCCACGCTGAGGCAGCATGCTTTTGACGTAAGGGCGTTTCACCCAATGGGTCATAAAGATCACGGCACCAATGTGCGTAGCGACAGCAAACATCGTCAGGTTGGCGAAGAATTCGTGCACTGCTTTCATCGCGTCCTCACCCCAGAATATATCCCACTGGGTTGCCCAGCCGGTTAACGCCGTTGCAATCAATGCCAGCCACATGACCCAAATCATCACCGCACCTGCCGGGTTATGGCCGATGTGTTCGTCTTCTTTGGTTGCCAAGACTTCTTTTAAGTGTGATAGCGCCTTATTCACTGACGGTTTAAATGCCGAAAGGCTCGCCGGGGAATCGGTGATGATCCCCCAGGTCAGCCGCACTGAAAGTGCAGCCAGGACAAAATATCCTACCCATTCGTGCGTTTCACTACCTGCTTCGGTGAGAAAGTAGTTCGACAGGAAAAGCGCCGCAACGACCCAGTGGGTCAGACGAACGACGCCGTCCCAAACGTAAGGTTTAGTCATCTTTCTCCTCTTTTACTTTGCTCATGTCGACAGGGTTGAAGTAAATTTCGACGCGTTTATTTTCAGCATCGTAGCCATACAACTCATAACAGCTGGTTTTGGTGGTTTTGAATTTCTTGATTTTGTAGCCCATGTCCAAAACTTGCTGCTTCGCCTGATCAAAAGGCATCCAGCTTGATTCTGGCTCTGTGGTACAGGTTGGGTCTGCAAACGCCGCAGATGAAACGGCCATAGCGGCAACAAGTAATCCGGTGCGCAGAGGTGTAATGACAGACATAGCTTCTCCTTAACGTTGTCGATGTTGTCTGAGAGCTACTATGACTCCAGACACTTAAGAGAAACTTAAGAAAGAAATGTGACTGAATAATTATGGGTAACAAAGCAAGGTGTCGATGGATGAGAGATAAATGCACAAGAAGAGAAAGCCAGAGCCAATTTGCGTCCGCTCTGGCTTATTGGAAGGTTACATCACGCGGTTATCACCCGTGCTGAAGGCAATGATCTGGCTGATTTCACTGATGCTGCGGCCAGATTCCTGCTGCCATTGGCAAAACGCTTCGTTGGCGGCTTGCATAGAGCGTTTGGTGTTCTTGCCGCCTTCGATAATACCGGTGTTACGCAGGTAGGCTTCCACATCACCGGACAGAATAAAGGTATCGGCGCCCATTTGGCGCAGCGTGTACGGCCCCGTGTTACCACCTAAACGATCACCGTGCTTTTTCAGGTATTCCCACAATTCGGTGATGCGTTCAATCGGCCAGTTGGCGACCATCTCACTGAATGAACCGTGCTCCTGACGCGCTTCATAGATCATGCGCGCGTTCTTGGGAATCGACATCACTTTGGCCAAGTGGCGAATGATTTTCGGATCTTGGGCTTTCTGTTCCCACACTTCATCAGACAGCATCAGCAGAGGTTCGATGCGAAACTGGAAAAACAGCTCTTCAAAGTTGGGCCACTTCTTACGCACCACATCCCATGAAATACCACTCTGAAATACCTTCATGCTGAACGCCGATAACCAGCGATCTTCAGGAACTGCGGCTAACTCGGCTTTGCTGAGCGGCTTTTTCAGCAGGCTCTCAAGTTGGTCTTCTCCGCCTTTGCGCTCGGCGGCACGTTGATAGATTGATTGAAACTTTTCCATTGTCATGTGAAGCGCCACTTTTTTGTTTTGAGAAACAACAGTCTAACAGAGCGTTTTACGTTCGGCACGGGTTGGTTATTCGTTGAGCAAACAATATGTGCCAGCGGTTTAAAATTGATTTAATGCGATCCGAGTTTTGTTTAGCCTTGCAGTTATCCTGTATGTTAGACTAATTGGTATAACAAGTTGCTGTGGGATAGATATGGAACCGAACGTTAAGCTTTATCAGAAGATTGCTAACCGCTTCAAAACCGACATTGCCAATGGGGTATACCAGGTGGGCGATATGCTGCCAGCCGAGCGTTTGATCGCCGAGCAGATGGAAGTAAGCCGCACGGTGATTCGCGAAGCGATGATCATGCTGGAAGTGGAAGGTTACGTCGAAGTGCGTAAAGGCTCGGGGATTCGTGTCATCAACACCACTATCGAAACGCCGATTGCAGAGGCAAGTGCGGCATTGGGCGACGCCAGCTTCATGCTCACCTGCGGCCCATTCGAGCTGTTGCAGGCGCGTCAGCTGTTTGAAAGCAACATTGCCGAGTTTGCGGCTACGCAAGCGACCAAGCAAGATTTGGTCGCGCTGATGAAAATCCAAGAGCAAGCCAAATCTGATGATTACAGCCGCGATTCCTACTGGGACAGCGAATTTCACATTCAGCTTGCCCGTTGTACGCAGAACTCGGCGGTTGTGCATGTGGCAGAGATGCTGTGCAAACATCGCGAGAACAACCCGTACTGGAAGAAGCTGCACGAACACATCGAAGACAACAAAATTCGCAGTTGGTGCAGCGAGCACGATGAAATCGTCAAAGCGTTGATCAAGCGTGACCCACAGGCGGCGCGTCAGGCGGTGTGGCAGCACATTGAAAACACCAAGCAGATGCTGTTTGATGGTTCGAGCGACGATTACGACCGTTTCCTGTTTGCCGAAAGTCCGCTTTCGACATTCTGATGATTTCAAGCGAAGCCAAGTGCTTCGCTTTTTATTGCTCAAAATTTGGTGACTAACGTGCCAGCAATAAAAAATCAGGCGACCCGAGAGTCGCCTGATTGGCATCTGTGTCTTGCTGTTGGTTTAATTATATTGCTTGAGTTACAACGTCACCCCGCTCTTGAACACCGCGATTTCACGAAAATCATTCAGCTCATTACGGGTCGGCTCGCCATTGACGAAATCGGCGACTTTGACGACAAATTGTTCCAGCAGTAAATCCATCGACGTGCCTTCAACCAATGCACCAGCGTTGAAATCAATCCAGTGTGGTTTGCGTCTTGCCAAATCGCTGTTGGTCGCGAGTTTCAAGGTCGGCACCGGGCCTCCGTACGGGGTGCCGCGTCCGGTACTGAACAGCACCATGTGACAACCGGCCATTGCTAAGGCGGAGGTGGCAATCGCATCGTTGCCGGGCGCGCTGAGTAAGTTGAGCCCAGGTTTCGACAACCGCTCGCCATAGCGCAGTACATCCATCACTTGGCTGCGGCCGGCTTTTTGCGTGCAGCCGAGTGATTTCTCTTCCAGCGTGGAAATGCCGCCCGCTTTGTTGCCCGGTGACGGGTTCTCGTAAATCGGTTGTTTGTGGTCGATGAAATACTGTTTGAAATCGTTGATCATCTTCACTGTCTGCTCGAAGGTGGTTTTGTCGGCGCAGCGGCTCATGAGAATGTGTTCGGCGCCAAACATCTCCGGCACTTCGGTCAGTACCGTGGTGCCGCCATGCGTCACCAAGTAATCGGAGAAACGCCCCAGCAATGGGTTGGCGGTGATGCCTGAAAATCCATCCGACCCGCCACATTCCAAGCCAAAGCGCACTTCGCTCAGATAGCCCGGCTCACGTTGATCGCTTGCCATTTTGTCGAGCAGTTTCTTCATCAGTTCGACGCCGGTTTCTACTTCATCATCGTGTTTTTGGCAGATCATGAATTCCACCCGCTCCGGGTCGAAATCGCCGAGCGAGTCACGAAACGCATTCACTTGGTTGTTTTCACAGCCAAGGCCAACCACCAGAACCCCGCCCGCGTTGGGATGTTTGACCAGATTCTGCAACAGCAACTTGGTGTTGTTGTGGTCATCGCCCAGTTGCGAGCAGCCATATTGATGGGTGAAGACCTGAATGCCGTCGATGTGGGACAGATCCATGTCCGCTTCGACCTGCTTTTTCATCATCTTGGCCATGGCATTGACGCAGCCCACAGTCGGAATGATCCACAGTTCGTTGCGAATGCCGACGCTTCCATTGGCGCGGCGATAGAGCGACACCGGCGTATTGGCCAGTGAGCTACTGACCGACTGAAAATCGGGCTGGTAGTCGTAGTCATTCAGGTCGCTGAGGTTGGTGCGAATGTTGTCTTGATACACTCGCTGCCCGATGGCAATCGGCGCCAAAGCATGGCCAATTGGCGCGCCGTACTTGATCACCCGATCGTTTGGCGCGAAATCCTTCAGTGCTACTTTGTGCGCTTGTGGAATGGCTTCCAGCAACGTCAGGGTTTGACCATCGAGTTCCACGGTCAACCCTGCGTCTAAATCGCGCAGCGCCACGGCGACGTTATCGCTCGGATGAATTTTGAGTAATGGATTCACAAGCTTCCCCTTAACAACGGCTGAGCGCGTCTCGCATACCTTGCGCGCAAATGCGTTCAACGTGCGCCGTCACGCGTTCTGCCAGCCCAGGAACGCGGGCGAGGTCTGTTTCCCAGTGCGCGGCATTGCTCAATACGCCGTGAACCAGTTCGCGGTGGCTGCTTTCGCCACGGTCGACTTTTGGCCATTCGCTGGCAAAGAAATCGAGCCAAGGCTGGTCATCGGCGAGGACATACTCACCCTCAGCGCGTTGCCCGCGATAGAAGGTGATGAGAGCTGCCAGCGCAAAGCTCAGGTAACGCGGCAGTTGACCTTGTGTCTGCTGGTAGGTGAGCAACTGCGGCAGAATACGCGTTTTGAACTTGGTCATGCTGTTGAGCGCAATCGACAATAACAAATGCTTGATGTACGGGTTTTTGAAGCGATATTCGACATCGTGCGCAAAGGCGTGCAGTTCATCTTTTGGCAACGACAAGGTCGGAATGATTTCGTCAAACATCACCGCTTTGAGGTACGCGGCGATCTGCTCGTCTTGCATGCTGTCGCCCACCGTATCGATGCCGGCCTGAAACGCCACCGGCACTAACGCGGTGTGAGCACCATTCAAAATGGCGACTTTACGCTCTTTGTATGGCTTGATGTCATCGACGATTTTGATGTTCAGTGCCTGTTCGTCGCTCAGTTGATCAAGACACAGGGCTTGGTTCAGCCATTGCGGGCCTTGAATCACGAACAGGTAGAAGTTCTCTGCGCTGACCATAAAGGTGTCGCGGTAGTTGAGTTCGGCTTCCAAAGCGGCCACTTCATCTTTTGGATAGCCAGTGACAATGCGATCCACCAAGGTGGAGCAGAACGTATTAGCACTTTCCACCCAGTTACGAAACGCCGCAGGTAGTTCCCAAAGGTCGATGTAACGCAATACGATGGCTTTAAGTGCTTCGCCGTTGTAGTCAATCAGCTCACAAGGAATGAGGGTCCAACCTTTGTCTTGGGCGCCGTCGAAGTGATTGAAGCGCTCCCACAACATGCGGGTCAGTTTGGCGGGGTAGCTGCTTGGCGGCAAATCGCCCAGTTGATCGCTGTCGACAAACGCAATGCCCGCTTCGGTGGTATTGGAGAAGACAAACTCAATGTCCGGGTTTTTCGCGCGCTCCAGAATCGCTTCGAATTCGCGGTACGCCGACAGCTCTTCGTTGACTGAATAGATGATGCGAGACTGAGACACCGCTTCGCCGGACTCATCCAGACCACGAATCAGCGTGGTGTACAAGCCATGTTGCGTATTGAGACTGGGTGGAAACTCGCCGCCAATTGGGCGAATGACACTGACGCCAGCGTTGAAGTCGGTGTGTTGGTTCAACTGGTCAATTTGCCAGTCCAAGAATGCGCGCAGAAAGTTGCCCTCACCAAACTGAATGATTTTGGTCGGATAAGACGGGCCGGGAAAAGTATCGCGATTAAGTTGTTTCATCATAAGTACCTGTTGGGGGCTGCCCAACCTTGTGGCGGGCAGCGAATCTCGGGCGTTTAAACGTGGCAAAAGTGGATCACTTGTGCGTGATGCCAAAATAGTTTTTTGCGTTGTGGTAGCAGATGTCCGACACCATGCGGCTCAGCAGATCAAAGTCAGCTGGCGCTTCGCCGTTTTCCACCCATTGGCCAATCATCTGGCACAGAATGCGGCGGAAATATTCGTGGCGGGTATAAGAAAGGAAGCTGCGGCTGTCGGTCAGCATGCCGACAAAACGGCTCAGCAAGCCCAGTTGCGCGAGCTGCGTCATCTGACGTTCCATGCCATCTTTCTGATCGTTGAACCACCAACCCGAGCCGAACTGGATCTTGCCTTCCACGCCGCCGCCCTGGAAGTTGCCACACATTGTCGCAATGACTTCGTTATCGCGTGGGTTCAAGCAATAAAGAATGGTTTTAGGCAGCGCGTCGTCACGGTCCAGCGCGTTCAGCAGTCGCGCCAGCGGCAGGGCCACTTCGCCGTCATTGATGGAATCGAAACCCGTGTCCGGGCCAAGCAGATTGAACATGCGTTGGTTGTTGTTGCGCAGTGCACCGATGTGATACTGCTGCACCCAGCCGCGTTTGGCGTACTCTTTCCCCAGATAAACCAGCACAGCGGTTTTAAATTGCGCGGTTTCAAAGGGCGTCACTGCGCCGCCTGCAAGGCGTTTGGTTAAGATGGCATCGAGCTCTTGCTCTGTCGCGTCTTCGTAGCTCACCGTATCGAGCGCATGGTCGGTCACGCAGCAGCCATGATCGGCGAAATGTTGCAGGCGTTTGTCCAGCGCCTGGCACAAATCGGCAAAGCGATGAATCTCAACGTCTGCCACTTCGGCCAGCGCTGCCATGTAATCGGCGAAGGTGTCGAGGTGGATGTTAAACGCTTTGTCCGGACGCCAGCTTGGCAGCATTTGTACCGGGAAGTCTTTATCTTCAGCGACACGTTTGTGCGCGCTCAAATCGTCAATCGGATCGTCGGTGGTACCGACCATTTCCACGTTCATCTTCTGCATGATCGCGCGCGCACTGAACTCTGGGCTGGCCAGCATTTCATTGCACTGATCCCAAACGCGCGGGGCGCTCTCTTCATTCAATACCATGCCTGTTATACCAAACGGACGACGCAATTCGAGGTGCGTCCAGTGGTAAATCGGGTTACCGATGGTAAACGGCACCGTGCGGGCAAAGGCCATGAATTTGTCTTTGTCTGATGCGTCACCAGTACACAGACGTTCGTCCACACCGTTACTGCGCATCGCGCGCCATTTGTAATGGTCGCCACGTAGCCAGATATCGGTCAGGTTCTGAAAACGATAGTCGTCGGCCACTTGTTGTGGTGGTAGGTGACAGTGGTAATCAATGATAGGCATGTCCGCGGCGACGTCGTGATACAGGCGACGCGCAAACTCGTTATGCAGCAGAAAATTCTCAGAGAGGAAAGTGGTCATGTCCTTAATCTCAGTTGTTATACCAATTTGATTTTAAAGATACATCAGATGTCGGCTTGTTCAAGAGTCTAACGAGGCTATAGAGCTATATTGTGTGTCTTGAGTCACGTTATTGGCGTTGCTTATTGTGTTTTTGTCGGTGGGATCTGATTTTTGAAAGTTGTTATACAAAAAGTAGTGTTTTTTGATCTCGTTTTGGTTTTTTCTATTTTCGACATGTAATATATGTTTTGCAATTAGTCAGACCAATTAAGGGCATTTCAGGACGAGAATGATGGCCCCACAAATGAAAAAAGATAAGACCCTGGTTTGAGTAATAAATAGTGTGTGGCCGTTACCAGAAGAGAAACGCAATGATAATTGAGTTAATCAATGAGTATATAAACAGAGGGCTTCGCCTGCTGCTGACTCTATTTATGGCTGTGATGATCATCGCTGTGGTTTGGCAAGTCTTTACCCGTTTTGTGTTAAATGACCCGGCCAATTTCACCGATGAACTGTCACGTTATCTGCTTATTTGGATTGGGGTACTGGGGGGGGCGTATACCTTCTCAATCCGACGCCATCTGGCGCTGGAGCTTCTTTCCTCAAGATACGGTGAAAAAGGAAGAAACGTTCTATCCATTCTGACCAACCTGATTGTGGTGATGTTATCAACGATAGCCTTTATCTACGGCGGTTATTTGTTGGTGAGCTCAACGATTGCAAACGGACAAATATCTCCGGGCATTGTGATTGGCGGAAAACATTTATTAATTGGCTATGTGTATTTGGTCGTGCCTATTTCCGGGGCGCTGATCACCTATTTTGGTGTTCTGGATATTTTCAGAGCGATTTATTTTCTGACCCAAAATCGCAGTCATCACCGCGTATAAAGTCTCGCGTTAGGAACAGACATCATGACATTAACGGATTTGTTATTTTCACAAGAATTCCTGATGAACGCGCCGGATATGTTTTACGATATTTTCCCGGTGATCGTTCTGTTCGGAACGTTGGCGGTATTGCTGGTGCTTGGCGTGCCGATTGCTTTCTCAATCGGCCTGGCAGCGTTTCTGACCGTGTTTGTTGATTTCCCGATCGACAAAACCTCCATCCTGATTTCGCAAAAGCTGGCCAATGGCCTCAACAACTTTGGTTTGTTAGCGCTGCCGTTCTTTATTGTCGCCGGCAACCTGATGAACCGGGGAGGGCTGGCCAGCCGCCTGATCAACTTTGCGATGTTATTTGGTGGCCGCCTTCCGGGCGCACTGTCGCACGTGAACGTGATTGCCAACATGATGTTTGGTGCGCTTTCAGGCTCGGCTACCGCTTCTGCTGCGGCCGTCGGTGGCATCATGCGTCCGCTGCAGGATAAGCACAAATACCCGGCAGACTTCTCGACCGCGATTAACGTATCGTCGTGCCCGGCGGGTTTGCTGATTCCGCCATCCAACATTCTTATTCTGTACGCCTTGGTCAGCTCGACCTCGGTGCAGTACCTGTTTATTGCGGGTTATCTGCCGGGCATTTTGATGGGGCTCGGCATCATGGTGGGCATTTTCCTGCTCGGGTCGAAGTACAACATTCCGCGCGAAAAATACGAGTTCAACGAAAAAGCCAGCAAAGTCATTTTGGATGCGCTGCCAAGCCTTGGTCTGGTGGTGATCATCATGGGCGGTATTCTGGCGGGTATTTTTACCGCGACGGAAGCCTCGGCGATTGCGGTGGTGTACAGCTTGCTACTTGGTTTTGCGTATAAAGAGCTGAAAACTGGCGACATCTTCCCGATTCTGGTCGACAGCGTGGTGACGACTTCCATCGTACTGCTGATGGTGGCGACGTCATCGGCGATGTCGTGGTCAATGGCGAATGCGGATATCCCGACGTTCATTTCCGATTTCATTCTGGAAGCGTCGAATAACCCAATCATGATCATTCTGCTGATGAACGTCATTCTGCTCATCATCGGCACCTTTATGGACATGACACCGGCGGTGCTGATTTTTACGCCGATCTTCCTGCCTATCGCAACGCAGATGGGCATCGACCCGATTCACTTTGGCATCATCATGGTGTTCAACCTGTGTATCGGTATCTGTACGCCTCCGGTCGGCACGGCGCTGTTCGTCGGCTGTAGTGTGTATGACACGAAATTAGGACAAGTGGTACCGAAACTGATTCCACTGTTCTTCATTATGATCATTACGTTAGCGATTGTTACGTTGATCCCTTCTCTATCTTTGTGGTTGCCGCATCTGGCTGGATATAACTATTAAAACCAATATAGGACTGTGAAATGAAAACGATGAACAAACTACTTTTGGCGTGCACGGTATCAACCCTGCTGGGCAGCAACGTGTATGCTGCCACCCTGAAATTGTCACATGCGCTGCCAACCGAACACCCGGTTCACCAATCGCTGGAGTACTTTGCGGATCAGGTGAAAAAAGAGGCCAATCTGCGCGTGAAAGTGTACCCGAACGGTACGTTGGGCGATGAGTCTGAAGGCTTGCAGATGGTGCAAAACGGTACAGTCGCGTTCACGAAAGCCAGTGCGGCGACGCTGAACACCTTTGCGCCTGACTACAAACTATTGTCGCTGCCATACCTGTATAAAGACCGCGCGCAATATGACGCGGTGCTCAATGGCCCGATTGGCGAAGAGATTCTGGCCTCATCACGTGATGCGGGCTTTATCGGCCTTGCGTTCCTGGATGCAGGTTCACGCAGCTTCTACACCAGCAAACCCATCAAAACGCCGGACGATTTGAAAGGCTTGAAGATTCGCGTGCAGAACTCGGCACTGTCCATCGATACCATCAAAGCGCTCGGTGGTACGCCGGTGCCACTGCCATACGGCGAACTATATTCTGCGATGCAACAAGGCGTGGTGGATGGGGCAGAGAACAACGTGCCGTCATATTATTCATCACGCCACTATGAAGTGAAGAATGTGTTCTCGCGCGACAACCATACTATGGTGCCGGACGTACTGGTAATTTCAACCAGCGTATGGGACTCACTGACGGACGAGCAGCGTGAAGGCGTGCGTAAAGCCGCGAAAGAAACGGTGAAAGTGCAGGAAGACAATTGGGCGAAATACGTTGAGAAAGCAACGCAGGATCTGAAGCAGCACAACGTCACGTTTGTGGAAAGCGATATCGCTAAGTTCCAGGCGGCTGTGCAACCTGTGTACGACAAGTTCAAAACGGACAACCCGGATTTGGTTCCGCTACTGGATCAGATTCAGTCTATCCACTAAACAGTGGCATAAACCCGAAACGAAAAAGGCACTGCTGAGCAGTGCCTTTTCTTTGCGCGTTACACCCGGGTTTAGAAATTAACCCAGGTCAGGCTCAGCATCAGAACCACCAATGAAGTGGCTGAAAACATTGCCAGCATGCCGAATAACTCGCGAAGGTTGATAGACCAAGATTGTTTTTTATCGTACATAACGTCACCTTAATCGACATAACTAAATGAGATTTTGGTCACACTTTACTCCTGTTTATGACGTGGATCAACAAATTTGCGTAATTTTCCATCAAAACAGAAGTGAAACACTGTGAATAGCTGTTTTATTGTAATTAAGTTACATTCAGGAGTGCCGAGAATTCTGCATTCGCCCTTAATTTGGTCATCCATATAGGTGAAAAAGGGCAGTGGAATTTGGGCTAGAGGATTCAGATTGCTAGTTATTTGTACAATTAGTTAAATGAGAATGATTGTTGAATTCATTTTTATTGATATTGTTGGAAATATAAATAAGATAGCTTCCAGACTACTTTCTGACCCTCTTCGTTGATAAGGAAATAACAATGATAAAACGGCTGCTGACCCTGTTGCTGATTTCGTTTGCACCGCAGGTATTTGCTCAAGTGACGACGGTGACTGACGTCCTTGATCGTCAAGTGACGCTGGATCTTCCGGCAAAACGCGTTGTGCTGGGCTTCTACGGGGAAGACTACATGGCGATCGGTACCGAAAAATCGTTTGATAACGTGGTGGGTATGTCGAAAGGGATTTGGGAGAAGTGGCGTCCTGCTAACTGGGCGATGTATGTTGCGCACCGTCCGTCATTGGAAACGCTGCCAGACGTTGGCAAAGTGGACACACAAACGTTCTCGGTAGAGAAGGTGATTAGTCTCAATCCCGACTTGCTGGTCCTGGCTGACTGGCAGTTCAAAGGCCTTGGCAACGATGTCAATCGCATTGAAGACGCTGGCATTCCGGTGATTGTGGTGGATTACAACGCACAAACCGTTGAACGTCACGTACAAAGCACCCTGATCATCGGCCAGATCACCGGTCAGGAAGCGCGCGCGGAGAAAATCGCGAAACAATATCAGGACATGGTTCAGCTGGTGGCGGATCGTCTGGCCAAAGCGAACCTGCCTAAACCCACCATTTACGCGGAATTTGGTTTTCCTGGCACCAAAGAGTACGGCTACACCTTCGGTAAAAAACATGTGGGGTGCGATGTCGGAAATGGCAGGCGGTGAAAACATCTCTAAACCGTTTGTCGAGTGGTGGGGTCACCTCAACCCAGAGCAGGTTCTGGCTGCTCAGCCGGATGTACTGCTGATCACCGGCTATGAATTTGGCGGTGCTGATGATGCGATGGTGATTGGTCAGGACGTTGACCGCGCGACCGCGCTGGCTCGCCTGAAAGGTTACAAACAGCGCCTGGGATGGGATAGCCTGCCTGCGGTGAAAAACAACCGCATGATCAGTATCTACCACGGTGCGTGCCGCAGTATTCTCGATGGCCCGATGATTCAGTTCATCGCCAAAGCGCTCTACCCGGATCTGTTCAATGATCTCGACCCGGAAGCGGAATACATCAACTTCTATAAAGAGTACCTACCGGTGACACCAACCGGCACCTTTGCGGTTTCTCTTTCTGAATAATTCTTAGCGGCACTTTCATGTGCCGCTTGCTCTTTGTGTAATCAGGTAATGTGACATGCAATCCGCGATACTTTTACAAGCGATTGAACAACAACGAAAGAGTGAGCGCCGCCGCTGGGTGGTGCTTTGTGCATTTGGCACCATTTTATTGGCTTCCTTTGTGCTCGATATCATGACTGGCCCGTCGATGCTGGATGCATCGCGCGTGCTGAATGCGCTGCTGGAATTTATCGGCCTGCCATTTCAGGTTGATGGTTCAACCCGCGTGATTGTCACCAACCTGCGTTTGCCAATTGCGCTGATGGCGATCATTGTCGGTGGCTCGCTTGGGGTTGGTGGCGCAGAAATGCAGACGCTGCTCAATAACCCGATGGCCAGTCCGTACACACTGGGCATGGCTGCGGCGGCAGGCTTTGGTGCGGCGCTGATGCTCTACATCGGTTCGCTGGGCATGGACAGCTATTACGCGGTGCCGCTGGGCGCATTCTTGTGTTGTATGTTGTCGGCCTGTTTTCTGTTTGCTTTGGCCTCCATGCGTCACATTACGTCAGGCCAGTTGATTCTGGCGGGGATTGCGTTGCTGTTTCTGTTTCAGTCGCTGTTGTCGCTGGTGCAGTTCATCGCCTCACCGGAGCTGAGCCAACAAATTCTGTTCTGGCTGTTTGGCAGTCTGTCGAAAGCGACGTGGAGCAACTTAACCATCACCGCCGTGGTGGTGATGGGCGGTTTTGCTCTGCTGATGCGGGATTCGTGGAAACTGACAGCGCTGCGTTTGGGCGAAGAGCGCGCAAAAAGCGTCGGTGTGAACGTGCAGCGCCTGCGCCTTAAAATTCTGTTTATCGTGGCGGTAATGACGGCAACCGTAACCAGTTTTGTCGGCATTATTGGCTTTATCGGCATTGTGGCACCCAACATCGCTAAAATTCTGGTGGGCGAAGATCAACGCTTCTTCCTGCCACTTTCATTCCTAATCGGCGCATTTTTGCTTTCAACGGCTTCTGTGTTGTCAAAAGTGATTGTGCCGGGCGCGCTGTTTCCGATCGGGATTGTGACGGCAATTATCGGCGTGCCATTCTTCTTTTGGCTGATCGTGGCGAAGCGAGGTTAATCATGCTGAAGGCTGACACACTCAATATTCAGATTGGCTCGCTGACGCTGGCGCGTGACATGAGCTTTACGTTGCAACCTGGGCAGGTGACGGCGATCCTTGGTCCGAATGGCACGGGTAAAAGTACGCTGCTGAAAACGCTGTTTGGCGATATCAAACTCAACAGTGGCACGATTTCGCATCAACACGATCAACTGAGCATCAAATCACTGCCGCACTGGCGCTCGCGTTTTGGCTACATGCCGCAGGATATTCACCTCGACATCAACCTCACCGTGATTGAAGTGGTGCTGCTGGGCAAGTTGGATGCCCTGAGCCTGCGAGTGGACGACACCATGCTGCGCGGCGCGCTGGAAATTCTGGAAAGCATGGGCTTGTCTCATCTGGCGAACCGCGATGTGCGCACGCTCAGTGGTGGTCAGTGTCAGATGATTCTGTTTGCGCAGGCGCTGATGCGTGACCCACAAATTCTGATGCTCGACGAACCGGTCAGCGCGCTGGATCTTCATCACCAGCACGTGCTGCTGGATCATCTGGTGACGCAAACCCGCGAGCAGCAATACATCACACTGATGGTGCTGCACGATCTCAACCTGGCGGCGCAGTATGCTGATAATCTGCTGGTGCTGAAACAGGGTGAACTGGTGGCCTGCGGGCATCCCAAGCAGGTACTCACCTCTGAGCTGGTGCAAGATATTTATAACGTCGAGGCGCAAGTCATCACCGATGAACACGGTGTGCCTTTTGTGCGTACGCTGCGTTCGAAAAAGGTCGCGTAAATGAAGCTGCATCATTTCGTCAAGGACTGGCGATTGCTCTCTGCCGCTGGCCGGGTGCTGGTGTTTAACAGTTTCAGTTTCAACCTCGGGTTTTACATGCTGCTGCCTTATCTGGCGGAGCATTTGCAAAATCTCGGTTTCAGCGGTTGGTATATCGGTTTCATCATCGGCCTGCGTGTGCTTAGTCAGCAGGGGCTGTTTCTGATTGGCGGCACGCTGGGTGACAAGTTCGGCTATAAACCGATGATCCTGTGCGGTTGCGCCGTCCGCATTGTGGGTTTCTTTTTGCTTGGGATCAGCGACAGCTTTGCGGCGATTCTTGTTGGTGCGTTTTGCACCGGCTTTGCTGGCGCGCTGTTTACGCCCAGCAGTCAGGCGTATTTGTCCTCGGAATACCCGAACGCTCGCGAGCGTAACCGAGTGTTTGCTTTGCAGAATCTGGCCAGTGAAGCGGGGATGTTGCTGGGCCCACTGATTGGTCTGACGTTGTTCTCGGTCAGCTTTATGTGGGTCGGACTCTCGGCGGCAGGCGTGTTCTTCATTCTGCTTCTGCTGCAATGGTATTACCTGCCGAAAGACGTTCACGCCCCGGCGGCGACAGAAAAACAACTGTTCCTGCTAGATTGGTGGGCGATGCTGAAAAACAAACCCTTCATGCGTTTTGTATTCGCTGCGTGCGTCTATCAAATCCTGTTTCATCAGTTGTACCTGTCTATTCCGCATCAGGCTCGGGTTCAGACTGGCGATCCGTCGGTGATCACTTGGGTATTTATGGTGTCGTCATTGATGGGCGTGTTGTTACAACTGCCAGTCAGTCACTGGGTGGACAAACAGCTTGGTATCGCCAAAGGGATGGGGATTGGCATGGCGTTGATGGGCAGTGCATTTCTGGCGCTGAATCTGCACTTTACGCCGTGGCCACCATTGCCGTTTGTGCTGTGCGCGATACTGCTCAGCTCCGGTTCAATGATGGTTTATCCGCTGATTGGTGCCTACGTGCCACGCTTCGCCACGCCGTCCAAATTGGCCAGTTATTACGGCCTCTATTCTTGTATCGGCGGCTTTTTGCATTTGCGGGAAAACTGGGGAGCGGGTTGGTTGCTGGATTTACCGCAGTTTCCATCCGGTTGGTTGTGGGCTGACCTTCGCCGTGCTCGGCGCGTTGTCCGGTATCGGGCTGTATGTTCAGGTCAGCAAGCAGCAGGAATCAGAGCCGGAACTGGCGTGAGTTTGCGTTTAACGCAGGCTCATAGGCCGGCATTAAACGCACTCATGCTGGTGACGATACAATCTCTCATCTCTCGAATGGAGGCACTGAGCGGCCTGCCTTTTCGAATCACCAGATCAACGGAGGTGTCCAGGGTGTGCATACCTTCAATATCGATAGCCACAAAGGACTGATTTTTTCAGCTCTTTCGTCACGCAGACTTTCGGCAGTAACGTTCCGCCAAGCCCGGCTTCGCACGTAAGCTCTTGAGCGCTTCAAACGAGTTACACAGCAGAATCTCTTTGAGGCGAATTTCCTGCCGCGCCTCATAAAGATTGATGGCACGTCTTATGCTGAAACTTTCATTGAGCAGCGCGAGCGGGATCTCCGCGAGTTGTGTAGGCGAGCAGAGCTGAATGTTTGCCCATGGACTCTGCGGCGGTACAAGCAGGCTCAGCTCCTGAAACGGACAGGAGAACAGGACATCCACCTTGGTATCCTGAGGCGCGTTCAGCAGAATGCCGATATCGGCTTCCTCACTCTTAATACCTTCAATGACGTCATCTCCACCACCGACCTGTAGGATCAGTTTGACGCCCGGATGGCGGTGAGAAAATTGTGCGATGGCATGATTGATGAGGTCCGGAATAAAACCGCCTCCCACAGAAAGGCGCAGCGTTCCGGTTTGCAGATGCTCGATTTCAGACAGGTCGGACACCAGATCATTTTTCCGTTGGTTGATGTCCTGAATGTACTCGGCTAAGCGAAGGCCGGACTGAGTGAGATTGACGCCACGGCCAATCCGATCCATCAGACGGACGTTAAGCTGAGCTTCAAGTTGCGACACTTTTCGACTGATTGCAGAAGGTGAAACGTGCAGCACTTCTGAGGCTGCACGAATACTTTTCGTTTTTGCGACCACTTCAAAATATTTCAGTGCTCTTTCGTCCATACGTTCCTTCGCTGAGTACGATTAATCGGCTAACAAATGTTGAACCAGTTTAACCCAGAAGTTGGCACCGATAGGTAGTACCTCATCATTAAAGTCGTAATTCGGGCTGTGCAGATTGTGCGAATGGTTGTCGCTGCCGTTGCCGAGCCA